>JAABTX010000045.1 GCA_011389655.1 Thioalkalivibrio sp. | reverse complement strand
ACGAAGGCGTGCGGTCCCGGGATCCGCCGACCGCCCGCCGGTCCTCAGGCAGGACCGCCGGAATCGCGGTCCGCCGTCCGCAACGCTCCGCCCGCACACAACTCTCACGCGATGGACATCCGACCATGACCGAAATCCAGGGCGATCCGCTGGCCCCGCCATCCATCGACCGCACGTCCACAACCGACGACCAGCGCATCGAGAACATCCTCCCGCTGCCGCCCCCGGCGCACCTGATCCAGTTCTTTCCGATCAAGGACACGCCGGCGGAGCGCTTCATTGCCGATACCCGCAGGAACGTCCGCGACATCCTGCACGGACAATCCGATCGCCTGCTGGTGGTGATCGGCCCCTGTTCCATCCACGACCCGGTCTCCGCGCTGGAATACGCATCCCGGCTGAAGGCGCAGCGGGACCGCCTCGCGGCCGATCTGGAGATCGTGATGCGGGTGTATTTCGAGAAGCCGCGCACCACCATCGGCTGGAAGGGGCTGATCAACGATCCCTATCTGAACGGCAGCTTCCGGATCAACGAGGGTCTGCGCATCGCCCGCGACCTGCTGGTGCGCATCAATCAGGCCGGGGTCCCGGCCGGCTGCGAGTTCCTGGACGTGATCTCGCCGCAGTACATCGGCGATCTGGTCTCCTGGGGAGCGATCGGGGCACGCACCACCGAGTCCCAGGTGCACCGGGAACTCGCTTCGGGGCTCTCCTCCGCCGTCGGCTTCAAGAACGGGACCGACGGCAACGTGAAGATCGCCGCCGCGGCGATCCTCGCGGCGCGGCAGCGGCACCACTTCCTCTCCGTGCACAAGTCGGGCCAGGTCGCGATCGTCGATACCCTCGGGAACCCCGACTGCCACATCATCCTGCGCGGCGGGATGAAGCCCAATTACGACCCCGCAAGCGTGGATGCCGCGTGCACGGACCTCGCGCGCTTCCATCTGCCGGACCGTCTGATGGTGGACCTCTCGCACGGAAACACGCCGGGGGGCTACCGCTACCAGCTGAAGTCCGGGGAGGCGGTGGCCGGACAGATCGCCTCCGGCGATCGGCGCATCTTCGGCGTCTCCGCCGAATCGCACCTGGTCGAGGGGCGCCAGGACCTGCAGACCGACCAGCCGCTGACCTACGGCCAGAGCATCACCGACCCCTGCATCGGCTGGGACGACACCGTGGCGCTACTCGAAGAGCTGGCCGAGGCGGTGCGGGCACGGCGGGTTGCTGGCGCGGCACCTGCCGGTTCGGAGGCGGCGGACAGCGCCTGATGTCGAGCTGGCGGCCCGGTCGTCCGGGCGGCCCGGCCCCGCTAACCGCCCGGGGGGAACCTCATTCGCCGGCCGCGCGCGGCAGCAACACCTGGAAGCGGGTGCCCTCGGCACCGCTGGAACAGAGGATCACGCCGTCCATCTCATCCACCAGGCGCTTGACGATACTCAGACCGAGGCCTGAATGCCCGTCGCCCTTGGTCGACTGCACTGGCGAGAAGAGCCTTGCCTGGACCTCGGGCGGAAGTCCCGGCCCATCGTCCTGGATGATGATCTCCGTATAACGGCGCCCGCCCAGGCTCACCGGATCACGAGTCGTTACCTTAATTTTACCATTTTCCCCAATGGCTTCGGTGGCATTCTTCAGAAGATTTGTGAGGATCTGCCGCAGGTGGTCGGGCGACTGTGCGAGCGGCGGATCCCCGGAGGCAAGCTCCACCTCCAGCTCGATGCCACGGGCACTGCAGACCGAGGCCGCGAAGATGTCGGTGATCTGTTGCACCTCCCGGTTCAGCGACACCGATGCCGCCTCCGCCTCGCGGGGGGCCTCGCGCATGCGCATCAGGATTCTCCCGACCCGCTCGATCTCGTCGCGTATCACGCCGATCTCGAGCTGTGCGTCGTGTTCCTCGCCGAGCTTCACGCGCAGCATCGCCAGGTAGTTCTGGATGATGCTCAGCGGATTGCCCGCCTCGTGCACCATCTCGCGGATGCGCCGTTCCAGCGCCTCCGTGTCCGGGCGTCCCAGCTCCTGCGCCGACCCGAGGGCGGCGGCAATCTCGCGCCCCATCGCCGCCACCAGGCTGCCGCGCTCCGCCAGCTGCGAGAGCTGCTCGCTGTTCAGACCGAGCACCAGCGCGCCGGGACGGCCGGTATCCGGCGGGAACGGCTGCACCCACATCGATTCCGCGCCGCAGGCGCCTAGGATCTGGCGGTCCACCACCGGGAGTTCCTCCCCGTCGGCCGCCGTGACCTGAACGGGACGCCCTTCCAGGACGGCATCGGCCACCACGCTGCGTCCACGCTCCAGCGGCAGCAGGAAGGCCGGTTCGGGATCCTCGTCGATCCAGGCCTTGAGGAACTCCGCGCCGTCATCAGCGAGAAACACCAGGCTGTGCTGCACGCCGAAGGTCAGCAGCAGCGCGCGCTGGACCGCCACGTGGCGATGCAGTGTCGCGATCCGGGAGAGTTCGCCCTGGAGCCGTGCCAACTGGTTCAGGCCCTCCAGGCGCTCGCCAAGGGACTGCCGCGCCTGCCGGTCCGAGGCGTCGTCCTCGGCCTCGATGTCGATCCCCAGGGAACGCGCGATACCGGTGACGTCGTCCGACACGCGTCCGCGCAGTTCCGCGGTCAGCCCCTCGTTCAGACCGAAGAGGGTATCTCCGGCAACCAGCGTGTCGTGGCCGATCGCACCGGGCCGGCCCATCGAGTAGCCGAGGTTCACGATCTTCACGAGGTGGTGCGCGTCCCGAATCCTGATCGCCGGCTCCAGGTGATAGCGCACCGCGTCGGCGATGAAGGGGCTCAGCCCCCACTGCTCCATCAGGTCCGCCGCCACCTCGCAGTGGGTGCTGCCGAAGACCTCGCGCTCGGTCCGGATCAGGGCCTGTTCGTCCCCGGCCTCCGTGAGCATCGCCCGATAGCGCTCCGGGTCCTCGCCCAGACGCACGAGCCGGCCGATATCGACCATCAGCCCGCTCAGGTAGGCCTCCTCCGGCCGGGGATAGCTGGTCAGCACCGCCAGCACCTGGCTCAGGCTGGCCGTGACCAGCGCGTTGCGCCACACCCGCTTCAGCAGGCGCGGACTCCGCCGACCGAAGCGCGAGAACAGCTGCCGCATCGAGGCGGTCATCACCAGGGTCTTCACCGCGTCCGTCCCGAGGTGCAGAACGGCCCGGTCCAGGGACTCCTGGCGCCGCCCGCGGTAATAGAAGCTCGAGTTGGCCACCGCGATGACGCGGGCGGTCATGGCGGCGTCCTGCAGGATGATCGCGCTCAGCTTCTGCAGGTCGGCCTGGTCCTCGTAGATCGCGTCGAGGATGCGTACGAGCACCTGGGGCAGGCTGGGCAGCGATTCACGCGCCTTGCGGGCCTCGGCCATGCCTAGCGCTCCAGACCCGCAGCAGCGCCCGGGCGCCCGGCGCCTGGCAGCGGTCTCTCAGCCATGGCCTCGCCCCCCGCCGCGCGCTTCGCAAGGTCCGTTTTCGGAAGGAAAACAGCCCCATGTACGCATTCCCCTGTTCACGGGGCGACTATACTGCCCCGCCGGCAGGCCCGCAAAAGGCGAGGCCCGGCCCGGGAGCGGGGTTCTCACAGTCTCCGGATCAGATCCAGCAGGGTTCCGTCATCGGGACTCATCTGCTGCAGTCTGTCCGCCAGTTCCCGCTGCGTCCCGAAACGCCCCGGATCATAGGCGTGCGTCCGGGCACTATCCTCCGGCCGGGCCCGCGGCAGGGTCGGCGGTCGCGCGCCGGTCTCCGCCGCGGTCCGGCCGAAATCCGGATGCGGCTCCGTAGCCACCGCGACGGCCGGCGCGCGAGCGTCGGCGTCCCCGGTGCTCGATTCAGGGGCACGCGCGGCCTCGGCAGGGATTTCCCTTTCGGCTTCGTGCGAGGCCCCGCCCCTCTCGGGTTCCGCGGCCGGCCCCGGTTCCGGATTCGCGTCCACATCGGCAGCCCCGAAGCGCTCGCGCAGCATCGCCAGCATCTGCGCATGCGCGTCGGGATCCCCCTCCAGGCGCTCGAGGAAACGCTGCAGGTCGATGGCCGGCCGCCCGAAGCGATCCCAGTACCGCGCATGCAGCCCCTCGATCCACTGCGCGAGCAGCCGGGCATCGTCCATCTCCTCGAGGAGCTGCCAGCACTCGCTGCGCAGGGCCGCGAGACGATCCGGGGGCGACACCGGTTCCGTCCGGGTGCTCCCGGGAGCGGGGGCCGGTTCCGTCGACCCGGGTTCGCCGGTCTCTTCCGTCGGCGGCAGCCGTCCGCCCGGCGGTGCCGGGATGCCGGCGGGCTCCAGGAAGCGCCGGAACCAGAACCGGCTGAAGCCCTCCGCGTCCTGCCCGCTCGGTGCGCCCTCCTCCAGTGCCTCGGCGAGACGCTGGAAGGGACGGGCCGACGGGTCCGTTTCCGGGAACAGCGCGACCGGATGCTGCAGGGACACCGCCGTGCGCAGGCTCTCGTCCCGCTGCACGAAACCCAGAAAGCTGACGTCCGCCTCGAGGTACTTGCCGACTGCGCCGTGGAAGCGCTGGAAGACGCTGTGCGCCTCGTTGAAGCTGGCGGCCATGTTCACGACCACCTCACAGTCGACCGGGTGCCTGCGCAGGGCCAGCTTGAGCAGGGAAAAGGCGTCCGTCAGGGCGGTGGGTTCGGGGGTGATCACGAGGAGGACCTGGTGCGCCGCGCTGACGAAGTCGAGCGTCGTCTCGCTGATGCCCGCGGCGGTATCCAGCAACAGGTAGTCGAAATCGCCCTCGATGCGGCTCAGCTCAGTGACCAGGCGTTGCTGCCGCTCCGGGTCCAGGTTCACGCACTCGCTGATGCCGTTGGCGCCCGGAATGACCTTCAGACCGTGCGCGGCCTCGAGCAGGATGTCCTCGATCGGGCACTCGCCCGCCAGCACGTGCTCCAGGCTCCTGCCCGGACGCAGGCCGAGCAGGATGTTCACGTTGGCGAGGCCGGTGTCGGCATCGAGGATGCACACCCGGCGCCCGTAGCGCGCGAGCGTCAGACCCAGATTCACCGCGATACTGGACTTGCCGACGCCACCCTTGCCGCTGGTGATCGCAATGATGCGTGGCCCGTGCTGCGCCGGAGACGGCGCCTCCGAGTCCGGTGCCGATATCGCGGCCGCGTGCCTGGGGAACTGTTCTGCCTGCATGTCGATCGCCTTTCGCCGGACGCAACATCGCGTCCCGATGCCCTCCTGGGGAACCGCTTGCGGTCCAATATACCCCTCGTGTACTCCAGCATTCCTCGGAAGGCAAGGAAAACGGGCCGGCCGGAGATCGTGCGGCATGGGCGCGAGGAGCGCCCGATGCTCAGGAGTCCGGCTTGGCGGACGCCCCGGCTGCGTGGGACAACGGACCGGACGCCCTGACGCGGTGGACCAGCTGCAGGGCCGCATCCGGATCGACGAAGTTCACGCCGACCAGGTACTGCTGCTGGGAGAGCCGGCGGATGTGCCGCACGCGCCCCTCGAGCCGGATACCGGCCTCGGCGTCCTCTCCGGGGACCTGGAGCTGCACGCCGATCACCGGCGTGTGCGGCCCGAGAACGGTACCGCCAGGCGCGAGCCCGACCGCCGTCAGGTGATCGACCACCATGCCGATTCCCCGTCCCGAGATCTCCGAACTGCGCGCAAAGAAGCGCTCGCCACGCGGACCGCGGACCTCCACGGGCCAGCGGAATGGAAATCGGGGCATGAGTCGGCGTTCAGTCATCTATTCAGAAGTTTAGCCCAACTTCACAGAAATGCTATCCAGTCCGGGACAGATAATGCACGGATATCACCCCGGCAGCGCCGACCGGGGACCCCAGGCGGGCCGATCACGTCGATGACGGGGTTTGCGGCGAGCCCGCCGCGGATGCCGTTCGCCCCACACGCACCATGTCGCCTTCGGCCATCACGGTGATCGCCGCTTCCAGGTCCACCGCGTCGGGATTGTCCTCGCTCTGCGCCAGCAGGGCCACCAGCAGCTCCGGCTGCTCGATAATGCGTGCCCGGCCATCGCGATCCTGCAGATAGGCGGCCCAGGGCACGAAATGGGTCGTCGGAAAGTTCTCGCCGGGCTGCGGCGAGATATCGATGTTCAGGCCCGACACATACAGCAGCCGCTTGCCCCGGAAGCTGGGGGCCTGGGCCGCGGTACGAAAGGCCCGGTCGAACTCCACCTGGGTATTGATCTGAGCGGCCGTCAACAGCGGATGCGGCGAGGTCACGATCCAGGGCATCGCGCTGATCAGGCCCAGCTCCTGCTGATCCCGCCCCTCGGGTGTCTCGTCGAGATCCCTTTGAAAGTAGAACATCTTCGGCTCGAGATGCGTCCCGATCGGGAGGCGCTCGCCCTCCCGCAGGCGCAGATCCGGCAACTGGCGCTGCAGCGCCGCGCTGGCGGGAAAGCTCTTCGAGGTGCTGTAGGCGCGCACCGGCATGAACGCTCCGTTCGGATCCGGTTCCGCCATGCTGGCCAGATTCAGGAACAGTCCCTCGCGCCGGTTGCCGCGCAGCAGGCCGTTGTCGATGCACACACACAGTGAGCCGCCACAGGACTCGAGCAGCACGCCGCCCTGAGCGAACTCGTACTCGCGCTGGTAGGGCGCGATCACGCCGGCAATCTTTCCGCAGCTGGTGGAGTGTCCCGCATGCTGCGCGTGGATCCGGCGGTACTGCCCGAACGCCGCGGTCTCCGGGTCGTAGCCGACGTGACTGGCCTGGACGATGACCAGATCCTGCCCATGCTCCGCGAACGGGCCATGGCGCTGGGTGGCGACGATCGCACCCCCCCGGCCGTGGTTGAAGGGGAAGGTGCCGAAGTGCTTGGCGATCAGGATGGTCGGATAGCCCTGGCTCTCGTCCGAGCAGAAGGCCCGCGATGGCAGGATCCGTCCCCGCTCGAAGCCGAGACTGCGGCAGTAGTTGTAAAGGCGCGGAACGAAGCTGCTGTAGCGCAGCATCGAATCTTCCAGGTGGAAGCCGCGTAGCAGTTCTTCGATGTTGCTGGGGGAGGTAAACATCGTGTGCGGGTCACCTGACTGAGGAATCACCACCGCGATCGGTCGCACGGTTGCCTGCGCTGGTCGAGGGGTGACGGGGAATGCGCATCCTAGCGCCGGCGATGCCGGGACGAAAGCCGCTGATCGCAGGGACGTGGCCGCTCCTGTTGCCCGCCGGGATCGTCAGGGCGGCGCCTCGTGTGGGACCCGGTCCCCGGTCGCTCGCCTGCGCCCGAGGTACTGATGCAGGAAGGCCAGGCCCAGCAGGGACAGGCCGAGCCCCATGAACGACACTGCACGCAGCAGTCCGGTCAGTCCCGCCATGTCGACGAAGAAGATCTTCAGGATCACCAGCAGCAGCAGCGCCAGACCGCCACGATACAGGGCCGAACGGCCGCGCAGGATCCCGAGCACCATCGTGCCCACGGCCATCAGCAGCCAGACCGCGGAGTAGCTGTAGAGCTCGCCAGCACGGACGGGGGCCGCAAGATCCATCTGGCCGTGCCACAGGTGCCGGATCTCGAGGCTGACGAACAGCCACAGGCCGATGCCCGCCAGCAACGCGAAGAACGGGCGCAGGTCCGGTTCATAGTAGCGGCTGGCCAGGGCCCAGAGCAGCACGGGCAGGCCGTAGGCGAGCAGCAGCAGGTTCAGGATCGGGGTATGCGCGATCACGGCGGCGCTCGCCGCGTCCCAGAGGGGGTTCATCACCGTGACCAGCGCCAGGTAGTTTCCCACCGCGAGCAGCATCAGGATCTGGGCGAGTACCCGGTGCAGTTCCGGCAGCTCACTGCCAAGGCGGCTACGCCAGAAGTACAGCAGTGCGAACGATGCCCACAGCGGGGTATTCAGCGCCGCCTCGGTGAAGCCGTAGGCGGGCGCAAAGACATTGCCATCGTGGAGCTGGAACCGGGCCAGCACGTGCAGGAGCAGCAGCAGCAGATGCACCGCGCCAACCTGCAGCCACGGCCTCAACCCCTCCTGCGCCGGCACCAGCCGGCTCGCAAGCCAGACCACCAGCAGGCTGCCGCCGTAGGTCGCAAGCGTCCACGATGTGGCCGGGCCGTACTCCAGCAGCCACGGGTTCAGCGTCAGCCGCACCACGACCACCATCAGCACGAGCTTCACCAGCCAGCCCAGCTGCGGCACCGCGAAGCGCTGAACCAGCCAGGTCAGCGAGAGCACCTGAACGGCCAGCGCGAGGGTCAGCGTCACCTGTTCGAGGCCGATCACCACCGCCAGGGAATAGGCCAGGTGGGCCGACGCGATCTGCCAGAACGCGACGGCGTCCGCCTGCCCGGCGCGCAGCCGCGCAGCCGCGAACCCGCCCAGCGCCAGACCCACCGCCAGGCTCGCCGCGCTGAGCATCCATTCCTGCAGGGCGTCGGGGGCCAGCACGTAGGCCAGCGCCAGCACGAGCGGAGGCGCCATGAAGGCAAGCGATGCGGCCAGTGCCGAGTCGCGCCGGGCATGCAGATGCCAGGCGCCACCCGCGCTGAACAGCAGACCCAGCAGGGCCAGCGAGACCAGTGCAACGCGCAGGTCCTCCGCCGCCACCGGGCGCAGGGAGCCCAGCCACGGACCGAAGGGCTGCCAGGTGACCGCACTCGCGACCAAACCCGCCGCCGTCGCGATCAGGGCGACCCACGGGAATGCCCGAAGCGCTTCGTTGTATCGGCTGGCGATCAGAATCAGCGCCGGCAACGGCAGCCATACCAGCGGACCCAGCGACCACAGCGGATCCAGTGAGATCGCGTAGGCCTGTGCCACGATCAGCATCAGCAGTGCCTTGAGCAACTGCGCCTGAGCCGAGCCGTCGCCGCGCAGCCAGTCGCGCCAGCCGACCGGAGGCGTGGCATCGGCGACGGCTCGGCTCAGGCGATAGTTGCCCGACCGCAGCGCCAGCATGCCCCAGGCGAGAATCGCGAGATACAGGCCGAGCCACGGCTCGGTCTGCGCACCCGCCTCCAGCGCGATCCACCACCAGAAGAGCGCACCCGCCACGGTGCCCCACCACAGCCAGGGGCGGTAGACGTAACGCATCAGCAGGAAGGCGGCCAGGGCGACGGTCAGGCTGTAGGCGAGGACCGTGGCGAGCTGATCGGCCGCGCCGCCAAGCAGCGCGGGAACCGCGTAGGCACCGAGTATGCCCAGGATCGCGAGGACGGGTCCGTGCCGCAATGCCAGCAGCATCGTGCCCAGCGATATCAGTGCCAGGAGCAGGAAGATCACCGCCGCAGGCCAGAGCTGGTAGAGATGCAGGGCCGCGAGCACCGCAGCATACAGGGTCAGGCTGGCGCCCCCGGCAAGCGCGGCAACCGCGTCGTAGTGCCGTTGCGTGCGCCGGCGCAGCCACTCCGCAAGCGCGTGCAGGACCACGCCGGTCACGATCCCCAGCAGCACGCGCGCGGCCGGCCCAAGCCAGCCCTGTTCGATCGAATGGCGCACCAGGAAGATCCCGGCAAGGCCGATCGAAAGCCCTCCCAGCCACACCATCCAGTGATCCCGGATTCCCGC
The DNA here is from genome assembly GCA_011389655.1 of Thioalkalivibrio sp. Taxonomy (GTDB): domain Bacteria; phylum Pseudomonadota; class Gammaproteobacteria; order Ectothiorhodospirales; family Ectothiorhodospiraceae; genus Thioalkalivibrio. The sequence continues at coordinate 12,285 of JAABTX010000045.1, read as the reverse complement.
CAAGACCTGACCGGCGGCGTGGCGGGCGGGTCCGGACCATCCCCTGCGCGAGGCCCTGGGGGCGGATGATGCCGCTGCCGCCGCGTCTGCCGCGGTGGCTCCGTCCGATTGCCGGGGAGCCTGCCCCCCGGGCGCAGGCGCGGGTGCAGCCCTGGTCCCGGAGGCCTCCGAGTCCCCGCCGCCCGCGGGCCGCAGCCGATCGATTTCCGCCTCCAGCCGGGCCAGCCGCGCCGCGACCTCCCGCAGGCGCAGGGCGCTCACCCAGCCGAGCGCGGCCCCGAGCAACGCGCCGAACAGAAGCACCGCCATCAGCAGCCCGCCCAGAACACCCATCCACGCCGCTCCCGAGATCCCTGCCGTGTGCAGTCGTTCCAGCCTAGCCCAGAACGCATCCTTGCGGCAGGGGCAACCGTCGCCGGCCATTGGCCCGGGAGCCGCCCGGCGCGGCCGCCCGGCTCATCTGTCGTCGGCGGCACCCAGTACCGTCGCCAGGACCCTGCGCCCCTTGCTGCGCGCCTGCAGCCACCGCCGCACCTCGGCCCAGTCGACCCGGTTGCCCGCGAGCTCGGGAACGGCAACGGCGAGGTAATCCCCGCGTGCGTTCACCACCACCCGCTGGCGGAGGCCGACCGACCCCGCGTCGAGGGCCAGGTGCGACCACTCGATGCGCTGACCGCGGCGCGCGGCCTCGCGCAGGGCCGCCGCCAGCGCGTGGAGATCGGTCGCCAGCGCCCTGCAGGTCGCCTCCCGCTCGCCGCGCGAGGCGAGGTCCGGGAACTCGCAGCGCAGCCCGTCCACGCTCTCCCAGCCCGGTGGGCGTCCCTGTGAAAGGACCCAGCCACCCTGCACCGCCGCCGGCTGCCGCACACCCTCCCTGCCCGCTGTCGGGCACTCGTGACGCCCGCAGAACTCCGCCGCGATCTCTCTCTCCAGCCGGTTCTCCAGGCTGACCCGTGGCCAGGCGATCCACGACGGCCGACCGTCGATCAGCAGCAGGATCCGGTCGTGACGGTCGGCGTGCAGCTCGACCTCGCGGGCGCCGTAGAGCGCAGCGCGCGCGACCCGGAGCTCCGAGAGGACCGGTGCAACGGACCGTTGCCAGCGCTCCAGCTTGCGCCGATCCCCGGCGTCCCGGGCTCCCGCACGCAGGGCCTCGTCCAGTTCGGACTCGTACGCGGAGACCAGGGCCTCCACGATCAGCACCGCGAGATCCAGCCGCGCCGCTTCGGAGGCCCCCCCGGCGCCGGCGATCACCCGCGCCAGCGGCGACGGCTCGGCGTAGAGTTGCCGCGGGGCCGCGTCCGGCCCCTCCCCGGCAGCGGCCAGCGAGAATGCCAGCACGCATGCGGACATCCACCATCGCGTCTTTCCGGCCCACGTCATTGCCATCGAATGCTCCTCGCATCCCGCATGCTTCACCGTTCGACCGCCCTTCGCAAGGGGTCGCGACGGGCAGAGCGCCCGGGTGTATCGCGCAACCGCAGGTCCCCGCCCGGGGGGCGGGCAGTATCCCGGGGAAACTTCGCCTCGGGACGCGTGTCTTCCGTTGAGAACCCGTGTAGAGTCCGTGGTGCGTCCGGCACCCTGCCAGCATCAACCGCAAACCCGGTACGGACGCTTGAACAGCATCCCGGAAGGCCGCTACCGTCCACAGTGATATTCCGCGAAGAGGCATCGCCCATGCGCTTCATGCTCCGATCCAAGTCGACCGCCCGCAATCCGCAGTTCGACCTCGGTCTGCTGATGCTGGCGACGGGTCTGGTGGTCACCCTGCAGAACCCGGCCGCCGTGGACTCCGCCTCGCGGCTGCTCAGCGCGACCGACCTCCCCTCGCCCGCGCACGTCCTCGAATGGCGGCCGGACAGCCCACCGCCGTGGCTCGACGGTGACCAGACGGTCTCGGAAGAGGTGGAAGAGATTCCGGTGCTGACCACCACGAGTCGCGAATCCGAGCCGGCCGTGGACCCGCGCGAGCGCCCGCAGCGCTGACCGCAAGCCATCCGGTTCGCAGCAGGTCACGGGGGCGTCAAACGGCGCCCCCGTCTTCGTTTTGCGGGACCAACGCGTCGCCGCGGGCATGCACGGCGTCTGCATGACGCACTACCGAACCTTCCGCACGGTCCACTAGACTGTGGTGATGTCACCGACCACGACAACGGCCCTGCTCCTGATGCTCCTTGCAGTGCTCCCCGTCTGCTCAGCGGGTCAGGCGGTCGTGGTGCCCGGACATACCGAGGCAGGCATCGCCTCCTACTATCACGACCGTTTTCACGGTCGGATGACCGCAAGCGGCGAGCGGTTCGACCAGGGAGCCCTGACCGCCGCGCACCGGACGCTGCCCTTCGGAACCACCGTGCGCGTCACGCGGAAGGACAACGGGACGAGCGTGGTGGTCCGCATCAACGACCGCGGGCCGTTCCGGACGGAGCGGATCATCGACCTGTCGCGCACGGCCGCCGGCAGGCTTGGCATGCTCGACAGCGGTCTCGTCCAGGTAAGCGTCGAGGTCATCCGTCTTCCGGCCGCAAGGGACTGAACGCAAGCCCGCGTCAGCGACCGGTGCCGGTCAGGGCACGACGTTCGACATCTGTCCCATGCTGTGCCGGATGTGCACCAGCTTGCCGTTCACCTCGCGGAACGCGTGCGTCATGTTCTCGACGTCCCCGTCCATTTCCGCCACGTGCTCGCTCATCTGCTGCGTGCGGCCCCGAATACCGCCGAGGTCCCGCTCGATATCCTGCATGCCGGCGCTGATGGACATCATCTGGTCCACGACGATCGGCAGCCTGCCGGCGCTCTCCCCGATACTGTCGAAGTGCAGCTGCATCCCCGACATGCGATCCCCCATCTGCTCGAGATGCACCACGCCCCGATCCATGTTGCGCACCAGAAGCCCGATCTCGTGGGCGAGCTCGCCCACGAAATACAGGTTCACCAGGGCGACCACGGCCAGTGCTGCCACCATCGTCTGCATGAACCGCTGAGTGCGGCGTACATGCGCGGCGTCCTCCAGCTGATTCTGGCGGATGTCGTCCTCGACCTGGCCGAGGCGGCGGACGATCCTCTCCAGGCTCTTCGCGGATCCGGTCATCAGCGCTACCAGAAGGGATTGAGCTGGTTGAACAGGCGCATCGGTTGGGACATGTGCTGTACGTCGTTGGCGAGAAGCCCCATGTTGCCGTCCACTGCCTGAAAGGACTGACGCATGTCGCCGACATGGGCCGACAGTTGCTCGACGTCCCGGTCCAGCGCCGCCATGTGCCCGTTGACCTCGATCATGTCTTCCGAAATCGTCTCGACACTGCCGTTGATGTCATCCATCCGGAGCACGATCCCGGACATGCCCTGCATGTTCGTGTCGAGGCGGGACACGGTCGCCAGCATCCGGTTCATGTCCTGATTGATCTCGCCCACGTGGTCGTTCAGGACCGAGATCACCCGGTTCATGTTGTTCATCTGGGCCGAGATCACGATCACGAGGAAGAACAGCGCCCCCAGCACCAGCGCCAGGCCGAGGAAGGTCACCCGGTAGAGGAAATTCAGGCGTTGTGCCAGCGCGGCCGAGCCCTGGACATGCAGGGCGTGGATGTGGTCGAAGCGCTCGAGCGCCGTCTCGACCATCTTGTCCTGGTCGAAATAACTCATGCCTTTTTATCCTCCGACATTGCACGGATGCGCTCGACCTGCCAGGCGACCGCGGCATCGCCCGGGTACTGCTCGTGCAGGGCATAGAAGTGGTCCAGCGCCGCGTCCAGGTCCCGTTCGTTCACCCGCAGCGCGAGCGCGGCCTCGTAGCGTGCGATGTAGTCCCGGCGCTGGGCCAGACCGGGATCCGCGCCGTGGCCGCACAGCTCATAGACATCGAAGACGCCCTCCTGGTCGAACTCCTCGACGCGGTCCACCCACCGCCACACGAAGTCGCCCGCGGTCTGCTGGCGGATGGGCTCGCTCGCCAGTATCGTGGTGCCGTAGCGGCTGTTCAGGTTGCCCAGCCACTGGTTCACCGAGACCGCCCCGCCGACCACCGAGTAGAACATCCGGTCCTCGGAGCCGAAGTTGCCCACCATGCAGACATCCCGGTGCAGGCCGATGCGCACGGCCATCGCCGGATGGTTCTCCCAGCGCAGCGCCTGGCTGAGCTGCTGGATCGCGGCCTGGCACTCCAGTGCAGCCGTGCAGGCGTGATAGGTGTCGTTCTCGGCCGCATCCGGAGCCCCCCAGAATGCGATCACCCGATCGTCGATGAACTTGTCGATGGAACCGTCATTGCGATGCACCGCTTCGAAGACCTCGCGCTGGTAGCGCGTCAGGTACTCCGCCTGCTCTTGCGCCTCCATCTGCGCACCGACGCTGTTGAAGTGGTTGATCCCCGTGTTCAGCAGCACCAGCGGGCGGGACTCCGCACCGAGCGTGGCCTCGTGCTTCTCGGACAGCAGCCGTCGCAGCAGCGAGGTCGGCACATACCGGTTGAAGGCCATCAGACTGGAGGCCATCTGACGCAGCGAGCGATCCAGGGCCCTGAACTCGTTGAAATCTGCCTGGACGGGCTTCAGTTCGCCGAAGCGCAGTTGCTCGAGGAGGCGGGCGTTGTCCACCATCTGGCGCAGCGGGCGGGTCAGCTGCCCCGCGGTCACGAAGATCACGTAGGCCGCGACGATCATCATGATCAGGGCCAGCGTCACGGAGGTGTGGAGACCACGATTCACGCCGGCCAGTACCACGTGATCCGAGACCATCAGGAACAGGTGCCAGTTGTGGTCCAGATGCCCGGTCAGCGGCTTCTTCTGCACGAAGTACCGCCCCGGCTCCAGATCGAGCAGCGTGACCTCGGAGCTGCCGTCGGCCCCTGCCTGCTCGCCCAGGCGCATCCAGGCCTCGCCGATCCATTGCTGGCGCAGGTCCGCGACCTTCAGCAGCCCGTCGGAATCCCGTCCGGCCTGCCCCGGTGCAGGCCCGAGGGGGTGGGCGATCACCTCGTCCGCATCCGAGATGATCAGCAGCACCGATTCGTCACCGAGCATGCCGGCGCGCAGCAGGGAATCCAGCCTGGCCAGCGGCACCTCGATACCGACAATCCCGGTCAGCGTGCCATCCGCATCGTGCACCGGCCGGGAGACCGTGATGCCGGGCTCACCGGTGAGACTCAGCGCATGCACAGAGCTGAACCGTGTGTCCTCCGGCACCGTGCCCTCGGCAAGCCGTTGGGCCTCGCGCGGGTACTCCGTACCCGGCTTCTTCAGGCGCGTCATCACGCCGAAGTCCGCATCCCGGTAGACCCATTCCTCGCGCGCCTCCCCGTCCCCTGGGGGCACGAAACGGGTGGCAGGGTTGGGCAGGCTCCGCGCCTCCAGCAGCAGGCCGTCAACGCCGGCCAGGAAGCTCGACTGGTGCAGCGGTGACTGCCGGGTCAGCTCCCACAGGCTCCGCAGCACGTCGTCGCGCTGTTCCACCGGATCCAGCCCCGTGAGCGCCGTGGCCAGGAGCGCCAGGCGATCGCCGGTCTCCGTGTAACGTTCCGTGAAACGCTCGCGGGTCTTCTCCAGCGCACCGTCGATCACCTGCGTACCGACATCCACCACGCCGGAGCGCGCCTGGTTGTAACCGGTGGCCGCAACCAGGGTCACGGTGATGATCATCATCGTGATGAACAGCACCTGTACGACAGTGCTGAATCCCAGACGCATCTTTTTCAGACTCCCGACAATCGGCGGCGTGGTTCAGTGGACCGGGGCGGTCGCCTATCCCCGGTACCGCAGGGGCTGCAGACGGTCCGCAGCTTGCACCAGAAGCCGGCCCCCGGCAATTCCACCCCCGGGATATCGGCGGTTTCGAAGCGGGGCCAGGCCGTTCCCCTTCACCCCCGGCCCCGGCGGAGGCACCGGCCCCGGCTCAGCCGGCATAGCGCTCGCCGAGCTTGAGCAGCAAGGTCCACCGCGGATCCCGCATCATCGCCTCGCGCTCGCTGCTGCGCACGCGCCGGACCGGGTAGGAGACCTCACCCTCCGCGCTTCGGCTCGCCAGCATCTCAAGCCGCTCGGCATTCGCCCCATAGCGTTCCACCAACTGCTGCCGCAGCTGCGCGTCCAGAGGCAGGTGGTACAACGTCACCAGCTGGGCGGCCAGCCGCTCCGCCATCCGTCCGAGATCCTGGCGCACCTCCTTGACCACGGCCGCCCCCAGACCCGCGCGCGCCTCTGCACTCATATCCGCCTGCAGCCCCCCAAGCCACGCCGCCGGGGACGCCTGGATCGCGCGCTGGACAGCCAGGTCGGTGAGGTCCAGGGAATCCTGCAGCAGCGTCAGCAGCTGCAGCCCCAGGCGCCGTATCTCGGCCCGGTCGAGCGGTTGGCCGGCGAAGTAGAGTCCGCGTTGATCGACCTGGAGCTCGAGATCGTCGACCAGATCGCACAGGCCCCGCGCGAAGGCGAGCTTCGCCTCGTCGCTGAACGCGATCACGCCTTCCTGGATTTGCAGCCTCCGCGCGGACAGCCGCCTGCGCCACCAGCGGGCGCCGGTTGGATAGATCTGGCGCTGGAGCATTTCCCAGTGCGCCATCGCGGCATCGAGGGCGCTGCCCGCCTCGAGCCACTGGTGGTACTCCTCGCGCAGCCGGCGCACGCCGGTCAGGATCCGCCCCAGACGCCGCGCCGCCCGGGTTCCGCGGGGCGGCCGATGCGCGATCAGCCGCTCCAGGGCGTCGATGACCTTCGGCGCCAGGACCAGCGGGTCGCTGCGGATGTCCGCGCGCTGAATCTGGCTTTCCGGCAACCCGACCATACTCAGGCCAAGCGCGCGCAACCGACCGTCCACGCGGGCCTGGGCAAGGCGGTAGCGGGCCCGGGTGGTCTCCACGGCATCCAGGGCGCGCGCCACGCCCCAGCGGCCCTTCCAGGTGAAATGCAGGTAACGGATCTCCCGTCCGCTGAGCAGCTCGAAGGCCAGCACGATCAGTTCCTGCACATCCGAGACGGGCAAGTCCGCCGGGTCATCCTCGTCCGCGGTGGCGAGCAGGCGCTGCAGAAAGCCCTCGCGACGCGGTATGCCGGCGTCCTGGCTCGGGGCGTTCCCCTGCAGCCGCTCCCGCAGCGCGTCGGCCAGTTCCGGCGCCTCCGCGTGCACCCGTTCCAGGGCCGCCAGCCGCGCCTCGGCCGACGCGTCCACGAGATCCCGAACCCGAGAGTGCAGGCCGAGCCGTCGGTACACCTCGATCTGCTGCGCCACCTGCGAGAGACCGACATCGCCGGAGAGTTCGCGCACCGCCATTGCCAGGGTCTCGGGCCCGAGATCGAGTTCCTGCAGCAGCACGCCCGCGGCCAGACGTCGCCGGCGTTCCGCGGGTTCCGCCGCGAGATCGGTATCCCGGATCGCGAAGAGGAGATCCGGTAACAGGTCGATCGTGCGGCGCAGCTTCTGTGCGGCCTCGTGCTCGCGCCGCTCGATCACCGCAACCGACGCGAGTTTGCTGGCCAGACCGATCAGGCCCAGAAACAACGTGAAGAACACGAAATAAACGACGTTGCGCGCGGGCGCGAACTCGCCGAAGCCAAGCCAGTAACCGCCCTGCATTGCGATGAAGGTGGCGGGACCGGCCACCCAGAGAATCTGCAGGGCGTTCAGCAGCCACGGGACGCGGCGCGCGCTCGCGCTGACCTCGGCGATCCGGCCGCGACCCTCGATCTCGATCCGCAGCCCGTTGCCGTCTTCGTCGCTTCGCCCCGTGCCCTCCCCCGAGCCTCGCATGCTCATCCGCCCCCATGGCCAGGGTCCGGTCTCGTGTCTGGCCCCGCACCGCCCCGATCGATCCTGCTGACCCCGGCGTACTGTATACCGAAATGCCGAGCGGTATACCGCTGCGCGGCACCGCCGCCCACGCCCGCGTGCCTCTCCACAATGATAGCGCTTCGGCGACCGTTCACGCGGTCGTGTCTACACGCGGGCGCCCCCGGTCGCGCGTGACGCCCGGGGTCTGAACGGAAGGCCTCGATCCCTATCCGTCGGACGCCTGCGCACGGTCTCGCTGGGCGCGCCAGCGCTGGTACTGCGGCCAGTCGCGGTAGGCACCGCTGGCGACGTAATCGAGCCGCGCGAGAAAGGCGGCAAGCAGGTCCTGGCGTGTGGCGTCGGGCAGCTGTCCCGAGTGATCGATCAGCCAGGTGCTGTCCATGCGGACGGCCTCCTGCCCGTCCTCGGCGTAGAAGACAAGGCCGGGCCGATGGGCCAGATCCAGCTCGGCGGCCAGGGCTCCAGCGGTGCCGTGCCGGCCATCCGGGAGCACGACGATGCCGCCGTGGTCCGTGTTCAGTTGCAGGGCGTGGAAACCGGCCAACTCCTCCTGCACGGACGGGTGCTCGAGAATCTGTTCGCGCAACCGCTGGCACTCCTCGCAACCGTCGCGTTCGAACAGCACCAGCGAGGGACGTGGGTTGGCCGTCCGCTGCGCGGCCAGGTCCGCCGGCGGCTGCTGGAAGCCACTGAGTTCGGCATCAGCCGCAGGCGGTGACGCCACCCTGCCCTCCTCGTCCTGCAGTCGGGCGGCATAGTCCCGCAGGGACTCGCCTTGCCAGGCCCCCGAGTCAAGATAGTCGAGGATCACGGTCATGCGCTCGGGATCGGCAAACCCGACGAAGCGCAGCATCCGCTCACCGGACGCGTCGACGAACAGCAGGGTCGGCGTGAAGGTCGCCCGCTCGTGCTCGGACAGCTCCCGGGCCCGGTGCATCTCGCCGTCGAGCCCGACCATCTCCACGTCGCTGAAGACATCGACCGCGATCACGTCGAACTGCCCCGAGAGGCGCCGCACGATCTCCGGATCCTGGAAGGTGCTGCGCGCCATTGCGACGCAGTGCAGGCAGGTCTCCGCGCTGAAGAAGAGCGCGATGCCCCGCTTCCCGCGCGCGACCGCATCGTCAAGATCGCCCGGCAGATCATAGAAGGTCGGTGTGAACCAGTCCGGATACTCCAGGCGCTCGCGCGCATCGGCGGAGGTGAGCAGGAGTGCGGCGAGGATCAGCGCCGCAAGCCCGAATACCGAGCAGAGGCGGCGACGGCGAATCTCGGCCGGCGAACGGCGCAAGGAAACGGCGGCATGCATGGCGGAACTCCGATTGGGGAGATTAAAAATACGACGTCCCCAGGGGCCGCGGCATTCCGGCACAATGGCGGTCCTGGCCGGCGGAACACGAAACTCCGGCGCCGGGACCTGTCGCCCAGCGGCCTGGCCTCCCGCGGTGCCGCAGCAGCCCCTGTGGGAGCGGCCTGTTGGAACGGCCTGTGGGAGCGGCCTCCGGCCGCGATCGGCCCTGAGACCGCCGCCTGTGGGAGCGGCCTCTGGCCGCGATCGGTCCTGAGACGGCCGCAATCGCGGCCAGAGGCCGCTCCCACAGGCTCCTCCCACAGGCCGCTCCCACGGGGGCACACCCTCGCGGCGATCCGGCGCTCATCCCCAGCGGGGTCTTCGTAACCATCAAAAGAGGTGTCGCATGATCTGGGACCAGCGCTACGCGGGCGAAGAATACGTCTACGGAAGGCAGCCGAACGACTTCCTTGCCAACATGATCCGCTCGCTCGGCACCGGAGGCCGCGCGCTCTGCCTGGCGGAAGGCGAGGGGCGCAACGCGGTCTTCCTGGCCGAACAGGGCTACAGGGTGCACGCGGTGGACGCGTCCGCAGTGGGTCTCGCCAAGGCGGAACGTCTGGCGCGGGAGCGCGGGGTCGAGATCCGCACCGAGGTGGCGGACCTGGACGGCTATCGCATCGAGCCCGGCGCATGGGACCTGATCGTCTCCGTCTTCTGCCACCTGCCAGCGTCCGCGCGCAGGGCGCTGCACCGCGAGGTGGTCGCCGGGCTGCGCCCGGGCGGGCATTTCGTGCTCGAGGCGTACACGCCGGCACAGCTGGCGCTGGGTACTGGCGGTCCGCCCGATGCCGCGCTGATGATGACCCTGGAGACGCTGCGGGAAGAGCTGGCCGGCCTGCACCTCGAACGGGCGTGCGAGCTGGAGCGCGAGGTGCACGAGGGCCGGCTGCACAACGGGCGTGGCGCCGTGGTCCAGCTTCTCGCTCGCAAGCCCTGAGCGCGCCGGGGAACGCGAGGATCATTTGCCGGGGATCCTGCGCATGGTCGACTGGCGCGAACAGGCCGCCCGCTTTTCCCTGCCTACAGCTCAAGCACGGTGTCTCAGCCAGTCGATTGCGGGCCGCTGCCGGAGACTCCGCCTCTGCTCGGGTCGACGCGCTGCACCGTCGCAACATCGAGATGACCGTGGACGGGGTTGGGTCGTGAACGGCAACGGGCCCAGTCGGTCACAAGGAGTAGAGGGTGCTGCAGCGCCGGATGCGAACGTATCTCATCGGAGAACAGGCAACACCAAGGAGTCGACAATGACCGACAAAGTCGTGGACGTGACGATTCATCTCGACGAGTCCCTGGGGGCTGCGGATCGCGAGAAAATTCAGGACGAGCTGCGCGGTCTGCGGGGCGTGGTCGCCGCATCAAGCCAGGATGAGACCCCTCACCTGGTGGTGGTCGGATACGACCCGGATGCCATCGACGGCCGCGCGATCCTGGACACGGTCACCGACAGTGGCATCCAGGCCGAACTGGTCGGCATGTAGGCCAGTGCCCTCCCCAGACGCGAATCGTGGGGAGTCTTGGGGTCGGACCAACGCATCCCCCTGAATCCGAAGCCATCATGCGTGGTTCCGACTGGCGTTTTCGGGCTTGAAGGCCCATTTCAGACCCCGGAATCCTTCCTCCCGGGCGCAAGGTTGAAATCGGGGCAGTCATCGATCTCCGCCGACGGCGTTGACCGGGAAGGCCCATGCCCATAATCAGGACGGGACCGTCCTCGTGGAGATACCACCATGGCCATCGCAACCACACTGAAGTCCTTCCTGGACGAACACGGTGTCCAGTATGAAGTGGTCAAGCACCCCACCACCCCATCGGCCAACCGCAGCGCAGAGGCGGCTCACGTGCCGGGCGACCGGTTTGCAAAGGCTGTGGTACTGGAAAATCACGGTCGGCCCATGCTGGCTGCGCTGCCCGCCACACGCCGGCTGCAGCTCGGACGCCTGCACCATGAACTGGGGGAACATGTGGGTCTGGCCACCGAGGACGAAATGCGGGACCTCTTCCCCGACTGCGAGCGCGGTGCCGTTCCGGCGCTGGGAACCGCGTACGGCATCGAAATGCTGCTCGACGACAGCCTCGCCGACCAGGATGACATCTTCATCGAGGGTGGCGACCACCACTCGCTCGTGCACCTGAGCGGCGAGGCCTTCCGTTCCCTGCTTGGCGAGGTGCGCCACGGAGACTTCAGCACGCACGTGTGACTCACGGCGCGGTGGGGCCGCCTGCACTATCGCGCCAAGCCTGTCGAATCGCCGAAGGCTGGCCCGAATCATCAGCGAATGCGTCGCGTGACCCCGTCGCGCAGGCACCGCCTCCGGCGACTCCGCCCATCGGGGATCTGCGTCCCGCCCGGATGGACATCCCGCGCAAGGCGGGGGCTGAACCAACGGAAGCCGGAGACCGCGACCATGGACCAGCACACTCGCGCCGTAACCCTGATGGACAACTTTGCGACCCGCACCGGCGTCAAGGGCAGCGAGCCGCCGCGCCGCTATCTGTGGACCGATGCCTTTGCCGTCTGCAACCTTCTGGGGCTCCAGCGGACACTGGGAGAACCGCATCTTCTGGGGCTGGCGCTCAAGCTGGTCGAGCAGGTCCACGCGGTGCTGGGACGGCATCACCCGGATGACCCGCGCGTCGGCTGGCTCAGCGGGCTGGACGATGCAGAGCAGCGGCAGCACCCGACGCGCGCCGGCCTGCGCATCGGCAAGGAGCTCCCCGAACGCACGGGCAGCGAGCCCTTCGACGAACGGCTTGAATGGCAGAGCGAAGGACAGTACTTCCATTATCTGACCCGCTGGATGCACGCCCTCGAGCAGGTCGCCCGGGTCACGGGCGATCGTCGTTACCACCGCTGGGCGGTCGAACTGTGCGAGACCGCGCATCAGGCCTTCGTGTACCGCGACGAACGGGATGGGACGCCCCGCATGTGGTGGAAGATGAATGTCGAACTCGATCGTCCCCAGGTCACCTCGATGGGCCACCACGATCCGCTGGACGGCTGGATCACCGCCCTGCAGCTGCAGTGGTCCCCGCTTGGCGACGACCATGCCCGGCTGGCACCCCAGGCCGCTGATTTCCGCTCCATGTGCGTGGATCGGGGATGGGTGACCAGCGACCCGCTGGGCATCGGGGGTCTCCTGACGGATGCC
>JAABTX010000044.1 GCA_011389655.1 Thioalkalivibrio sp. | reverse complement strand
TCAGGGACTGGAGGCGATCGTGCGACAAGGCCAGCTTGCGGGGCCGGCGAATCGCCGATTGCCATTTCGGGAGCTCGGACTGGGCATCGGGCTGCGCGCGGTGGAGCGGATTCTCGACACCCGGGGGGCGGCAACCGCGTCGCCTGGCGTCCTCCGCGGCTTCTTATCCATGGCCAACTCCATCCAGGCCTTCTGGCTCGAACCCATCAATCAGCAGGCGGCGACCTGGCATGACCACCTCGACATCAACAGCGTGATGCTCGCCACCAGCCTGGCCCCCGAGGGATATCTGTCGCCGGCCGCGTGAGGGCACGCCGGCCGCCACGCCGCGGTCCCGGCGTCACTGGACGGAATGGCCTACAGTGCAGCCATGATCGGGCCGGTAAAGAATCCCCTGGGACCGGCGGGACCATCATCCCGCGGTCCCGGCATCCGTGCGTCTGCAACATGGATTGTCACGGTCCTGGCGTTTCTGGTCTTTGCGGTACTGGCATGGAGCGCCCGGCGGGAAGGGCCGATGCCCTTCGAACGACGGTGGCTCATGGTCCTTCGCGGCGCCGAAGGAGGCGCTGAGCCGCGCGGGCCCGACTGGCTGGGAGAGACGGTGCGGGATTTCACCGCGCTGGGCAGTTATGGCGTGCTCATCACGCTGGTGCTGGCGGCCATGGCCTTTCTCCTGCTGGCGCGCCGGCACCGCCAGGCCATAGTGCTCGCCGTGGCGCTCGGCAGCGGCATCCTGGTGAATCACCTGTTGAAACTGGCGTTGTCACGACCGCGTCCCGATGTCGTCGAGCACCTGACCAACGTCTATACCGCGAGCTTCCCGAGCGGGCATGCGCTAGCCTCCATGCTGGTCTATCTCATGCTCGCCAGGATGCTGGTGCGGGAACGCGCCGAGTGGAGCGTACACATCCTGGCCTATGGCTTGGCGGTCCTGCTCGCGGCGGTGGTGGGCACGAGCCGCATCTATCTGGGTGTGCACTGGCCGACCGACGTGATGGCCGGCTGGGCATTCGGCCTGGGCTGGGCGCTGCTGTTCTGGCAGCTTGATGCCCGGCTGCAACGGTCCGGGGCCGGGCAGCCCTGAAGCGCAGCCGGCAGCCGCCG
>JAABTX010000043.1 GCA_011389655.1 Thioalkalivibrio sp. | reverse complement strand
CCGCTCCGACAGGCGAAGGGATGGAAGGCCTATGCTCCGGGCGATGGTCCCTGGGGTGGGATGCAGGCAGCTGCGAGCGATATGTGGGAGCGGCCTGTTGTGGGAGCGGCCTCTGGCCGCGATGCAGCGTCGAGGTGAGCGATCGCGGCTGGAAGCCGCTCCCACGACCGCAGGGGGGTATCGCGGCTGAAAGCCGCTCCCACGACCGGAGGGGGTATCGCGGCTGGAAGCCGCTCCTACGGAAGCACCCGTCCGTCACACCGCCCGCGCGGACAGGTCATGTTCCGTCGCGCCGGTGATCTCGACCTCGAGGAAGCTGCCGGCGGGAGCGCCCGGCCCGTCGACATACACCACCCCGTCGATCTCCGGCGCGTCTCCGCGCGAGCGGGCGATCACCCTGCCGCCTTCGTCGCGCCCGTCGACCAGCACGGTCTCGCGTCCGCCGACGCGCCCCTGCAGCCGGGTGGCACTGATGCCGGCCTGCACCGCCATGAAGGTCTCCAGGCGGGACTGCTTCTCCGCCTCGGGCACCGCGCCCGGCAGCGCGTTCGCGGTGGCGCCATCCACCGGCGAGTAGGCGAAGGCGCCGACGCGGTCCAGCTGCGCCTCGTGCAGGAAGTCCAGCAGCGCCTCGAACTCCGCCTCGGTCTCGCCCGGGAAGCCGACGATGAAGGTCGAGCGCAGCACCAGCTCCGGCACCTGTTCGCGCCAGCGCCGGATGCGCTCGAGGACCCGCACGGCCGCGGCCGGCCGCCGCATCGCCTTCAGGACGCGCGGGTGGCCGTGCTGCAGGGGCATGTCCAGGTAGGGCAGCAGACGCCCCTCGGCCATCAGCGGCACCAGTCGGTCCACGTGCGGATAGGGGTAGACGTAGTGCAGGCGCACCCAGACCCCCAGGTCCCCGAGGGCCGCGGCGAGGTTCACAATATCCGAGCGCATCGGACGGCCGTCCACGAAGCCGGTCCGAAAGCGAAGGTCGGCGCCATAGGCCGAGGTGTCCTGCGAGATCACCAGAAGCTCGCGCACCCCGGCCGCGGCCAGGCGCTCGGCCTCCGCAAGGATTTCTCCGATCGGGCGACTGACCAGATCGCCCCTCAGGCTCGGGATGATGCAGAAGCTGCAGCGGTGATTGCAGCCCTCGGAGATCTTCAGGTAGGCGTAGTGGCGCGGGGTCAGCCGGATCCCCTGTGGCGGAATCAGGCTCGCAAAGGGATCATGGGGCGGCGGCAGCCGTTCGTGCACCGCCGCCATCACCTCCTCCAGCGCCTGCGGTCCGGTGACGGCCAGCACCCCAGGGTGGGCCGATCGGATGCGCGCCGCGTCGCGGCCCAGGCAGCCGGTGACGATCACCCGTCCATTCTCGGCCATGGCCTCGCCGATCGCGTCCAGCGATTCCGCGATCGCGCTTTCGATGAAACCGCAGGTGTTGACCACGACCAGGTCGGAGCCGGCGTAATCGGGGGCAATGTCGTAGCCCTCGGCACGCAACCGCGAGAGAATCTGTTCGGAATCCACCAGCGCCTTCGGGCACCCGAGACTGACGAAGCCGATACGCGGCTCCGGGGTTGACATTTGCGCGCGCTTATTCACAGGGGCTCCAGGACGCCGCCCTGCGCATCATGGCCGCGATCAGCGCTCCGCCGGTCCATGGAGGGCAGGGGATTTTATTGATCTTTTTCATGCATTTGCTGACATCGAGTAAAATGTGACCGGAATCCGGTGGCGGAGCAGCGGTCACGCTCAGTGGCATCCCGCGACACGTAGTCCACAAGCTTATCCACAACATCCACGGATCACCGGCGCTCACCTCGCACCCTCAGACACTTGGCGCAGGTTTCCGAGAATGCCGGCAGGTTGCGACGCCCGCAGCGCAGGATGACCGGCCCGCGGACACCCGACTTGCCAGCTGCTGCCGGCGACGGCTATTCTATACGACTTTTCGCCGGAACCCGACCCGAGCCACCATCATGAAAGCGAACACCCACCCGAAATACAACGAGGTCAAGGTCATCTGCAGCTGCGGGAACACCTTCGAGACCCGCTCCACCTTCGGCGGCAGCGAGATGCACCTCGACGTCTGTTCCCAGTGCCACCCGTTCTACACGGGCAAGCAGAAGATGGTCGACACCGCCGGGCAGGTCGACAAGTTTCGCCGCCGCTACGGCTTCTGACCGGCCGCCCCCGCGCGCCGGGTGGCGCGCAGCCGATCCCAAAGGCCTTGGGCACCCTGAATCGCGGGTTCGCCGTTTCATTTGATGGCCTTGCCAGAGGGCGCGTCCGGGAACCGCTGATTGATCCGTCATCGCGAGGCGCGAGGCCCTTGGCCGCGAGCGCAGCGTGGCGGGACACGGCGACCCCCAAGACATTGACCATGCGGCCCAGCCTTCGGCTGTTCGATGCGCCACGCGCATGAATGCCGCGCTTCGCTGGCAGTGACGAGCGCATGCATCAGTGCCTTCTTAAGGCACCGTTCATCCGCGGGGATTAGAATCCTTCCCAATCCCGACCCGGATGCAGGAGGTTTGCCGAAGATGACTGCCCCCGCCGCCGCCCGCCGCCGGCTCTGGCCGGGTACGCTGATGCTGCTGGCCGCGTTTGCGCTGGTCCTGTCCGGTTGCAGCACCAACCCGGTCACCGGGCGCTCGCAGCTGATGCTGGTGTCCGAGAACAGGGCCATCTCGGCCTCTCAGCAGGCCTATGTGGAGATGCTCGCACCCGCGCGCGAGAAGGGTCGGATCGACAGCGACCCCGGGACCAAGCAGCGGGTGCAGCGGATCACCGAGCGCCTGGTGGCCCAGGCGGTGCGCTTCCGCCCGGAGACCGCCGATTGGGACTGGGAGATGTCGGTGATCGACGACCCGGACACCATCAACGCCTTCGCGATGGCCGGGGGCAAGATGGCCATCTACACCGGGATCATCGATCAGCTCGAACTCACCGACGACGAGCTGGCCCAGATCATCGGGCATGAGATCGCGCACGCACTGTCCGCCCACACCGCCGAAAAGATGTCCGTGGCGCTCGCCAGCAATCTCGCGCTCGTGACCTATGCAGTGACCGGAGATCGATCCGGCGCGGCCCTGACGGGCGCGTCACTCGCCGCGCTGGTCGCGGTGCGGCTGCCGAACAGCCGCCAGATGGAGGCGGAGTCCGATCGCATCGGAATCGAGCTCGCGGCGCGGGCGGGCTACCGGCCAGAGGCGGCCGCGAGCCTCTGGGGCAAGATGGCCGAGAAGGCGGGCGCCAGCCAGCCGGTGTTCCTGAGCACCCACCCGGCCCCTGCATCCCGCCAGCGCGACCTCGCCGCGCTCGCTGAACAGATGCAGCCCCTGTACGAGGAGGCGCGCGGCGCCGCCGTCCCGACCCACCCCGTCCGCTGACCGGCGCCAACGCGATCCCGCGTGCAAGGGGCGCGCCGATGCAGCCGGAGGGCGGGGGGATTACACTGGGCAGCCCCCCAAGGACCCTGCCCTCCCCATGCCCAGATCATTCAAGCAGCGCGCCCTCGAGTACCACCAGCGCGCACCCGCCGGAAAGCTCGCCATTGAGGTGACCAAACCCACCGCGACCCAGGACGACCTGTCGCTGGCCTACTCCCCGGGCGTCGCAGCACCGGCGCGGGCCGTGCGCGACGACCCGGACGCCGCCTATCAGTACACCGCCAAGGGCAACCTGGTCGCGGTGGTCACCGACGGCACCGCGGTTCTGGGTCTTGGTGACATCGGCCCCGTGGCGTCCAAGCCGGTGATGGAGGGCAAGGCGGTGCTGTTCAAGCGCTTCGCCGACATCGACGTCTTCGACATCGAGGTGGTCGCCCCGCAACCCGAGGACTTCATCAACACGGTCGCCCGCATCGCCGGCGGCTTCGGCGGGATCAACCTCGAGGACATCGCGGCACCGGCCTGCTTCGAGATCGAGAAGCGGCTGTCGGAACGCCTGGACATTCCGGTCTTCCACGATGATCAGCACGGCACCGCGATCATCACTGCGGCCGCGCTGCTCAACGCCCTCGAGATCCAGGGCAAGAAGCTGGAGGACGTGAAGATCGTCTGCGTCGGCGCCGGCGCGGCCGGCGTCGCGTCGATGCGCCTGCTGCTGCGCCTGGGCGTACAGCGTTCCCGGATCTTCATGGTCGACCGCAAGGGCGTGATCAACGACCAGCGCATGGACCTGAACGAACACAAGCAGTTCTTCGCCCAGGAGACCGCGGCGCGCACCCTGGAGGAGGCCTGCGTGGATGCCGACGTCTTCGTCGGCTTGTCCGGACCGGATCTGCTCACCCCGGAGATGCTGCGCTCGATGGCGCCGCGCCCGGTGATCTTCGCGCTGTCCAACCCGGACCCGGAGATCATGCCGGAGCTGGCCCATCAGACCCGCAGCGACCTGATCATGGCCACCGGGCGCTCGGACTACCCGAACCAGGTCAACAACGTGCTCGGCTTTCCGTTCATCTTCCGCGGCGCGCTGGACGTGCGGGCCCGGCACATCACCGACGCAATGCAGGTGGCGGCCGTGCACGCACTGGCGCAGCTGGCGCGGGAGCCGGTGCCGCAGAGTGTGCTGGAGGCGTATGGTAGGGAGGCGATGGCCTTCGGGCCCGAGTACATACTGCCAACGCCCTTCGACCCGCGTCTGATCGAGACCATCCCGGCCGCGGTGGCCCAGGCGGCGCGCGACAGCGGGGTGGCCCGCATCTGACCGGCGTTGGCCCCGGGAAGGCGCCTGCCGCGGAAGCGATCGGCGCCAGTCAGCCTTCAACAGAGACGCAGAGGACACTGTGATGAAGAAGATCGCGATCATTGGCGCCGGCCGCGTCGGCGAATCCACCGCCCAGTTCCTTGCCGAGTCCGACCTCGCCCGCGAGATCGCGCTGCTCGACGTGCGCGAGGGGGCGGCGGCTGGGGCCGCGCTGGACATCCAGGAGACCGCCCCGCTGTTCGGCTTCGACAGCCGGCTGGTCGGGGACACCGATCCCGGGGTGATCGCGGGTGCGGAACTGGTGATCATCACCGCCGGGCTGCCGCGCAAGCCCGGCATGTCCCGCTCCGACGTGCTCGACAAGAATGTCGAGATCCTGGACACCATCCTCATCGACGTGGTGCGGGAGGCACCGGACAGCCAGATCCTGGTCGTATCCAACCCGGTGGACGTGCTCACCTACCGGGCCTGGCAGAAGACCGGCTGGGACCGCTCGCGGGTCTTCGGCCAGGCCGGCGTGCTCGACGCCTCGCGCATGGCCGCCTTCGTGGCGCTGGAGACGGGCCTGTCGACCCGGGACATCCATACCCTGGTGCTGGGCGGCCATGGGGACGCGATGGTCCCGATGCTGCGCTTTTCCGGCATCAACGGGCTGCCGCTGCATCACTTCCTCGACCAGCCGGCGATCGACCGCATCGTCGAGCGCACCCGTCACGGCGGGGCCGAGATCCTCGCGCTGAAACAGACCTCCAGCGCCTACGACGCCCCCGCTGCCGCGATCAAGGCGATGGTCGAGGCGATCGTGCTCGACCGGCGCCGGGTCCTGCCGACGGTCGCGCTGCTGGACGGCGAGTACAGAGCCCGCGACGTGGCGATGGGCGTGCCCTGCGTGCTCGGGGCCGGCGGCATGGAGCGGATCGTCGAGCTGGACCTGAATACCGAGGAACAGGCGAACTTCCACAGCTCGCTGGCCGGCGTCCGGGCCGACATCGCCCGGCTGAGATGACCGGCAGCGCAACAGCCGGGGCCGCAACGCGCCCCGTGCCCGGAGCGGCGCCATCGGCGCCGGGAACCGCGACCCTGGTCGACAGCAGCATCTTTGTCTTCCGGGCCTGGTTCTCCCGCGGCGAGCAGCCGGATGCACGGGGCCGCCCCGGCGGTGCGGTGCACGGCTTCGTGCACTCGCTCTGCCAGTGGCTGCCGGCAGTACCGCCGGGCCCGCTCGCCTTCGCCTTCGACGCCAGCCTGCGGAGCGGATTCCGCCATCGCCTCCATCCCGCCTACAAGGCCCACCGGCCGCCGGCACCCGAGGCCCTGCGCGAACAGTTCGGGCGCATCCGCGAACTGCTCGACTGTCTTGGCCTGGCGCAGCTCGCCCACTCCGAGTTCGAGGCGGACGATCTCATCGCCACACTGGCCGCGGCGGCACGCCGCCAGGGGGTCCCGGTGCAGGTGATGAGCGCCGACAAGGATCTCGCGCAGGTGATCCTCGGCGACGACGACCTCCTCCGGGACCCGGAGCGGGGCACCACGGCCACCCGGCGCGACATCGAGCGGCGGCTGCGCATCCGCCCGGAGCAGGTGGCCGACATGCTCGCGCTGGCCGGCGACCGCAGCGACAACGTTACCGGACTTGCCGGTGTCGGCCCGGCGACGGCCGCGCGCATGCTGCGCCGGCTCGGGGATCTCGAGGCCATCCTGGCCGATCCGCAGGCCGTCCGGCGCTGCGGAATCCGCGGGGCCGCCCGGATCGCGGAACAGGTGGCGCTCGGGGGCGCGGCCCTGCGGCTCGCGCGCCAGCTCACCGGGCTGGTCACCGACGTCCCCGGGCTGCCGAACCAGGTCGCTCTGCTGCCCCGCGGCCCGCTTCCGGGTGCGCGCGAGCGTCTCGAGGAGATCGGCGTCGCAACGCCCTACCGCTCCCGTCTGCTGCGGATCGCCGAGGGCCTTGCCGAGGGCCACCGGCGGATGGCGCATCCGTGATCCCCGCCCGGCGCAGCCCGCATGCCCCCCGCTCCGCGGGGATGGCCGCCTGCCTCGCCGCACTGCTCTCGGGCCTGCTCGGGCTGGGCGTGTCCGGCGCGGCGCTGGCGCACCCGCATGCCTGGATCGATGTCGGCATCGAACTCGAGGCCGACGCCGACGACCGCGTGATCGCGCTGCGCCAGACCTGGATCCTCGACCCCACCTACAGCCGCTATCTGTACGACGACGCGATGGAGCAGTTCGAGGGCGCGACGCCCGAAGAGAAGCTGGCCAGGCTCGCGGCCGAGATCCTGGACAACCTCGCCGAGTACGACTGGTACACCGAAGTCCGCGCGGACGACCGCCGCGTGTTCGGGCAGCCGGAGGGCTCGGCAACCCTGGCCATGGAGGATCAGCAACTGCACTTCCGCTTCCGGCTGCGGCTCGACGAGGCGGTGGACCCGGACGCCCGCACCCTGCGCTACGCGATCTTCGACCCGACCTACTTCATCGAGATCCTGCACGACGGCGAGTCGCCGCCACGGTTCGAACGGAGCACGGGGCCGTGCCGGATGGACATCGTGAAGCCCCGGCCCGATCCCGCAGTCGTCGCCCGCGCGCTGGCGCTGGACTTCAGCCAGACCGGCGGGACAGACCTCGGACGCCACTTTGCCGAGCAGGTCACCGTGCACTGCGACTGAAGTGGCCCGGATCATCCTGTTCAACAAGCCGTGGGGGGTGCTGAGCCAGTTCACCGACCCGGAGGGCCGGCCGACGCTCGCCAATTACATCCGGATCCCGCGGGTGCACGCGGCCGGGCGCCTCGATCGCGACAGCGAGGGCCTGGTGGTATTGACGGACAACGGCCGCCTGCAGGCCCGGCTCAGCGACCCGCGCCACCATGCGGGCAAGACCTACTGGGTCCAGGTGGAAGGCCGGCCGGGAGCCGAGGCATTGCAGGCCCTGCGCGGCGGGATGGAACTGCGCGACGGTCCGACCCGGCCCGCCCGGGTCGAGCCGATGGAGCCCCCGGAGATCTGGCCGCGCGACCCGCCTGTGCGTGTGCGCCGCCAGATTCCCACCCGATGGCTCGCGATCACGCTCACCGAGGGCCGCAACCGGCAGGTCCGGCGCATGACCGCGGCGGTCGGCCACCCGACCCTCCGTCTGGTCCGCTACCGGGTCGCCTCCTGGACCATCGACGGCATTCCGCCGGGCGAATACCTGGAAGTCGGCCACTCGCGCTGAGCTGCGGCGCCGGAACGTTCGAAAAAATTCCTCATGTTCCCATTGCGGTAGCCGCCATTGTTGAGGAAGATAGCGAGAACCTGAGCCCTGCCCCTTAAGCCCTGCCCCCCTCGCGAAGGAGTCGGTGAAATGCGCCTCGGCACCATGGCCTGTGCAGTCCTGTTTCTCGTGCTTGCCGGCACGGGCCAGGCCGGAACCGATGCCGCCGACAGCGGGTTCAGTCTCGAGCGCGGGCTGTTCGTGCTCGCCGAGCGTGCACTGCGGAACAACGATGACCGCGCCTTCCAGACCACCCGGCGGGCGCTGACCGGCTACCCGCTGCTGCAGTATCTCGACTACCGTCGCCTCGCGCGCAATCTCGGCGCCGCCGATCCGCGGGAGATCGCGGAATTCATCGAGACCCACGGGGACGGCCCCCTCGCCCGCCTGCTGCGCAACAGCTACCTCGACCACCTGGCGGGGGAGAAGCGCTGGCAGGCATTCCTGCGCTTCGCGGCCTATGGGGGCCCGCTGTCCACCGAGCTCACCTGCTTCCACAAGCAGGCCCTGCTGGAGACTGGCCAGCGGCAGCAGGCGCTCGCCGACGTGGAGTCGATCTGGCTGCACGGCCACTCCCGCCCGAATGCCTGCGACCCGGTCCTCGACGCCTGGCGCGACGCCGACCGTCTGACCCCGGAACTGGCCTGGCAGCGGCTGGAACTGGCGATGGCGGCGGGGCAGACCGGTCTTGCGCGCTACCTGCGCCGCTACCTCTCCGCCGCCGACCGCGCCTGGGCCGACCGCTGGCTGGAGCTGGCGGCCAATCCCGAAGGGGTCACCGGTGCCGACTTCGATGCGCAAGACCACCGCGCCGCCGGCGGGATGCTGGAGGATGGCTTCCTGCGCCTGATCCGGCGCAGCCCCGAGGACGCGCTGGAGGCGTGGACCGCCCATGGTCATCGCCTCGGTCTGGATGGGGAGCGGCAGGCGCGTATCCAGCACGCGCTGGCGCTCAGGCTGGCGGTGCGCGGGCTGCCGGAGGCGCTTCCGTTCATGGCCTCCCTGCCGGAAACGGTCTTCGACGATCAGCTGCGCCAGTGGCAGCTGCGCGCGGGTCTGCGGGACCGGGACTGGAACACGGTAATCGCCGCGGTCGACGGAATGGGCCCCGATACCGGTACCGAGGCCCGGTGGCAGTACTGGCGGGCACGGGCCCTGGAACAGGTGGGGCGGGAGGACGAGGCGGAGCGCGCCTACCGCCAGGCCGCGCGCGAGCGCAATCTCCACGGCTTCCTCGCAGCCGACCGGCTGGGCCAGCCCTACCGCATCGGCCACGAGCCGCTCGCGGTCCCGGCACAACGCAAGCAGGAGGTCGCCGGTATCCCGGCGATCCAGCGCATGCGCGAACTGGTGCTGCTCGAACGCTACACCGAGGCGCGCCGCGAATGGGCGCACATGATCAACCACCTGTCGACCGACGAACAGGAGGCGGCCGCGCGCCTGTTCGCGGACTGGGGCTGGCATGACCGGGCGATCTTCACCGTCGCGCGCGCCCGCAGCTGGGGCGACATCGACCTGCGCTTTCCGCTCGCGTTCTCGGACCTGATCGTGGACGGCGCCCGCGGCCAGGGCATCGATCCGGCGTGGGCGATGGCGATCGCCCGGCAGGAGAGTGCCTTCCTGCACGACGTGCGCTCCAGCGCCGGCGCCCTGGGCATCATGCAGATCATGCCCGCCACCGGACGCTCGGTGGCCGGCGCCGCCGGGGTGAGCATCCGCAGCAACGGGGACATCCTGGACCCGCTGACCAACACGCGGCTTGGAACCTATTACCTGCGCCGCAACCTGGACAAGTTCGGCGGGCACAGCCTGCTGTCCACCGCGGCCTACAACGCCGGGGCCCACCGCGTGCGCAGCTGGCTTCCGGAGCAGGGGCAGGTGGATCCCGACATCTGGGCGGAGCTGATCCCGTTTCACGAGACCCGCGACTACGTGCAGCGTGTGCTGGCCTATCGGGTGATCTACGCAGTGCGGCTCGGCGTCACCCCGCCGTCCCTGAGCACGCTGCTGTTTCCGGTGACCCCTGCGGACCGGCTCGCGCAGGCGCGCGAATCCCACCTGGCCGGGCTCGGGCTCTACGGCCCGATGCGGATCGCCAGCCAGGAGATCTGCGACGCCCCGGGCTACACCGCCCAGTCCTGCCTCTGACGCAAAAGGGCCCGGCCGCCTGCGGCCGGGCCGTCATTCCGTCACCGCCTCCGCGCGCAGCCGCGTCGCGATCCCGTCGGCCAGCCGCTGCCACTCGGCGGCGGCCCCGGGTTCGAGCCGCTCGGCGGTGACCGCGCGGAAGTGCCCGAGCCAGACGTCGACGTCTGCGTCCGACAATCGAAGCGGCCGATGCCTTCCGACCATGTCGAACTGCGGCGGACGTTCCAGCCTCCCGCCCAGGCTCAGGAACCAGAAGTCGCAGACCCGGCGCAGATGCGCCTCGTGGTCCTCGATGCGCGCAAAGTGGTGCCCGATCGCCGGGTCGGCGGCAAGGCGGTCGTAGAGGACCCGCACCACCCCTTCGATGCCTTCGCGCCCGATGCGCTCGCTCAAGGGCACCAGTCTGCGGTAGGGCATGCGGCCTCCTGACGCCGGGGCGGGATCCGGGTATCCTCCGCGCGGAGTCGTGTGGACCCGAGAGCCGATGCGGAGGAGCCATGGAACCGTGGATCGAAACCGTCTGCAAGTCTATCGCGAATGCCACCGGCACGGCCTTCGAGCCCGCGGACCGTGCGGGAGTCGGCGGGGGCTCGATCAGCCAGGGCTTCCGCCTGACCGGGACCGATGGCCGCCGCTTCTTCGTGAAGCGCAATCACCGGCGCCACCGGGCAATGTTCGAGGCCGAGGGCGCGGGACTCGCCGAACTGGCGCAGTGCAGGCAACTGAGGGTGCCGGTGCCGGTGACCCTCGCCGATCACGGCGACGCCTGCTTTCTGGTGCTGGAGCACCTGGACCTGGGCGGACGCCCGGACGGTGCCAGACTCGGTTACGCGATCGCGGCACTGCATGCGATCCGTGGCGAGCGCTTCGGCTGGGCGCAGGACAACTTCATCGGCAGCACACCCCAGCCGAATGCCCCGGAGCCGAACTGGACCGCCTTCTACCGCGAACACCGTCTCGCCTTCCAGCGGCGCCTGGCAACGGACAACGGCGCTGGTCGCGGCCTGATCGACGCGGTCTCGCAGCTCGAGTCGGAACTCGGGGCACTGCTCGACGACCATCGGCCGGCACCGTCCCTGCTGCACGGCGATCTGTGGAGCGGCAACTGGGGATTCGTCCGTGACGGAACGCCCACGGTGTTCGATCCGGCGGTGTACTACGGCGACCCGGAGGCCGACCTCGCGATGATGGAACTCTTCGGGCACCCGGGGCCGGACTTCTTCGCCGCCTACAGCGAGCGCCGGCCGCTGGATCCGGGCTATCCGGTCCGGCGCGGACTCTACAACCTCTACCACATCCTCAACCACTTCAACCTCTTCGGCGGTGGTTACGCGGTCCAGGCCGAGCGCATGGCGCGCGGGCTCCTTGCGGAACTGCGCTGAGAGGCGCGGAGACCCCGCTGCCCGCCCGGCAGTCGAGACGGAGGAAATTTGCCCGCCCGGGTGCTAGGGTAAGCTCCCGGACCGGCGGACCGGACGCGGTCGCTATCCGGTTTCGCACCCGCCCTTCTTCCAGCCGAGGTCGACATCATGGATTTCGCTGTCCTGCTCCATCCCGAGGTGGTCCTCATCGCCATTCTGCTGGCACTGGTCGGCGCGCTGCTGGGCTTCGCGCTGGGCAATGGCCTGCAGGCGAGGCGTGGCGCGGAGGCGCTCGCCGCCGCGAACCGCACCCACACCCGTTCGATTGCCGACCTCGAGGCCGACAACACGGACAGCCTCAGACGCATGCGCGAGGGTCACGCGGAAGAGCTCAGGCGGCTGCGGGGCCAGCATGCGAAGGAGCTCGAAGCGGCGCGGGAGGAGTCCGCTGCCGAACTGGCACGCGTGAACAACGAGCACGCGGCGCTGGTGGACCGGATGAACCAGGCCAACAATGCCAACATCCGCGAACTCAGGGCCGAATACGACGCCGCGCAGAAGGCGCTGGAGGAACAGCAAGGCACGGAGGCGAAGAGGATGCGGGAGGAAACCGAGCGGACCCTGCAGATGTTCCGCGACGAGCAGAACCATGCGACCGAGGCCCTGCGCAGCGAACACCAGGCGACGCTGCAGTCGCTGAAGGCGGACCACGCCGAGTCGACTGCGGCGATGCAGCGGGCCCAGGACGAGATGCGCGAGCGCCTGGAGTCGGAACACAAGCGCCGGGAGGACGAGCTGCGCGGGCAGGTCCGGGAGCTCGAGTCCGCGCAGGAGAGGCTGCACGAGGAAAACCGGACCCTGCAGGACACCATCCGCGAGCTGAACGAGAGCATCAAGGAGGCCAAGCGCAACAACACCTTCTCGCTGTCGAAATCGGGCGAGCGGCTGATCCGCGTGATCCGGAGCGTGCAGGATCTCGCACAGGAACTCGACGAGACCTCCCGCGCGGTGAGCGACGGCGATTATTCGGTGTTCGACGCGATCCAGGATCAGCGCGACCGGGACGTGATGCTGAAACTCACCGGGGGCGCTCGGTCGATGGAGGACGGTCCCGATATGCCCCGCGAATCCGAGGCGGCACCGGAGGGCTCCGGGCAGGAGGGAAACCGGGCCTGACCGACCTCGGTGGCGAGTCGCCACCCTCGACGTTGAAGGCTCCCTCCCCCGCTTGCGGGGGACGCCTGGGGGGGCGTGGCGAAAGTCAGCCCGGCGCGCCGCCGTCCTCCGGCGCGGTGATGGCGCCGGCATCGCGGCACAGCAGCAGGCCGCGGGCCTGCCCCCCGGTGCGTTCGCGCAGCACGGCCCAGCCCTCGGGTGCCGGCAACCCGCTCTCCTGTTCGACGTAGACCCGCGCCGCGGGAGCGAGCCAGTCGCCGGCGAGCAGGGCCTGCAGAACCGGCGCCACCAGGCCCTTGCCGAAGGGCGGATCGACGAAGACCACCGCGAACGGACTCCACCCCGAGGCCCCGCGCCCGGCGGCGAGCAGGCGCAGGGCATCGGCGCGCTGCACGCTCACCTGTGCCGCCCCGAGCGCCGCGCGGTTGGCCTCGAGCTGCCGCACGGCCAGCGGGTCCCTCTCCACCAGCAGCACGGATGCGGCCCCGCGCGACGCCGCCTCGAACCCCAGTGCCCCGGTGCCGGCGAAGACATCGAGCACCACCGCGCGCGCGAGCACGGGCTGCAGCCAGTTGAACAGGGTCTCGCGCTGGGCGTCCGCGCTGGGGCGCAGGCCGGGTACCGGGGCGACCGGCAGCCAGCGCCGGCGCCAGTCACCGCCGATGATGCGCACCCGCGACGGGCGCCCCTGCCGGGTCACCCCTCGCCGCCGACCACGACCGTCACCAGCGTGTCGGGATCGATGTGCCGCCGAAGCGCCGCCTGCACCTCGTCGGCGCTCACCTCCTCGATGCGGTCGTTGTATGTGGACAGGTAGTCCAGCGGCAGGTCGTAGAAGGCCATTGTCGCGAGGTTCTGGACGATGCCCCGGTTCGACGCGAGACGCAGCGGAAAGCCCCCGGTGATGTTGGCCCGGGAGGCCTCCAGCTCCTCGACGTCCACACCATCCCGGTGCAGGCGCTCCAGTTCGTTGTGCAGGACCTCCAGGGCCTCGTCGATCTGGTCGGTGCCGGTCTGCATGTTGACCAGGAAGGGCCCCTCCGCCGCCATCGGTCTCACGGAGCTGAAGACCGAGTAGGCCAGGCCGCGCTGCGTCCGCACCTCGCGGAACAGCCGCGAGATGAATCCGCCCCCGCCCAGGGCGTGATTGGCCACGGTCAGCGGATAGTAGTCCGGGTCGTCGCGGCGCAGTGCCGGCGCTCCCATGAAGATGTGCGCCTGCTCGGACGGGAAGGGGATGCGCTCGGTGACCGGAGCCTCGAGCGGTGGCACGCGAGGGAGCGCTGGTGCCCGCTCGCCGGCAGGAAGCGCCGACGAGATGCGCTCCGCGAGCGTCTCCGCCTCGGAGCGGGAGATCGCCCCGGTCAGTGCCAGCACCGCATTGCCGGCGGTATAGAACTCCTCGTAGAAGGCCATTACCTCCTCGCGGCCCAGCGTGGGGATCGTTTCCTCCCGACCGTTCGGGGGATTCGCATAGGGGTGATCGGCGTACATCAGCTGGTAGAAACGGCGGCTGGCGACCGAGCCCGGTTCCTGGCGCTCGCGTTGCAGGGCCTGGAGCATCTGCCGCCGCTCGCGGGCGAGCCCCTCCTCGGGGAAGGCCGGGGCGGCGAGCAGCTCCGTGAACACCTCCATGGCCTCGTCCATCCAGTCCCGCTCGGTCAGGGTGCGCAGGGTGACGATGCCCATGTCGCGCGCCGAACTGGTGCTGAAGCTTGCGCCGGCCGCCTCGAAGCGCTCCGCCAGCGTGTCCGCATCCATCGCCCCGGTGCCCAGGCTCAGGGCATCGCTGGTCAGCCGGGCAAGACCGCTGCGCTCGCCGTCGCGCGCGGCGCCGGCGTCGAAGGTCAGCCGGATGTCCACCATCGGCAGCGTGGGTGCCGGCGCATAGAGCACGCGCGTGCCCGACTCCGTCTCCCACTCCTCGATCTCGACCGCCTGCACCGGTGGCGCGGCCAGGAAGGCTGCAACCAGGGCGAGGGCCGCGGCCCGCAGGAGCGACCGCGATCGCGCCCGGACCGGCGCCGCCAAGGGCGGATAGGTCTTCATGCCTCACCTCCGATGGGAAGCGGATGCAGCTCACCGATGGTCAACCGGTCGGGTACCAGATACTCGCGGGCGACGCGCTGGACGTCCTCGGGGGTGACCGCCCGGATCCGCTCGACGTACTCCTCGGACACGTGCCAGCCAAGACCCACGGTCTCCAGCATGCCCAGCTCGAAGGCCTGGGCGCGAATCGAGTCGCGCTGGAAGATCTCGGAGGCGATCACGCGCGCCTGCACCCGCTTCAGCTCGGTGGTCTCCACCGGCTCATCCTTCAGGCGCTTGATCTCCTCGAGCAGCGCGTGCTCCAGTGTCTGGAGATCGGTGTCGCTCGCGGGCACCGCCGCCACGGTGAACAGCGAGTCGAGGCGGCTGAAGGCGCTGTAGCGCGCGGAGGTGCTGTTGGCCAGCTCATGGCCGCGCACCAGCCGGCGCGAGAAGCGGGAGGCGTCGCCGGAGTCGAGGATGCCCGCCGCCACGATCAGCGCATAGGCATCCGACGGGTCGTCCAGCGTCATCAGCACCGGGGTCTTCCAGCCCATCATCAGGTACGGGAGTTCCGCCGGGACCCGCATCGCGATGCGGCGCTCGCCCCGCTGCGGGGTCTCGGCGCGCGGCTTGCGGGCGGGTAGCTCGCGGGCCGGGATCGGGCCGAAGTGGCGCTCGGCGGCAGCGATCACCGCATCCGGTTCCACGTCACCGACCACCACAAGGACCGCGTTGTTGGGCGTGTACCAGGCGTCGTACCACTCCTGCAGGTCCTCAAGGGTGTAGGCCTCGATGTCCGTCATCCAGCCGATCACGGGGTCACCGTAGGGTTGGTTGAGGAAGGCGGTCGCGTAGAACTGCTCGCGCAGCAGCGAATTGGGGCGATCCTCGGTGCGCAGCCGCCGTTCTTCGACCACCACGCGCCACTCCGGCTGGAACTCTTCCTCGGTGAGCCGCAGCCCGTGCATGCGCTCGGCCTCCATCGCCATCATCGTCTCCAGGTGCTCGCTGCCGATGACCTGGAAGTACCCGGTGTAGTCGGGACCGGTAAAGGCGTTCTCCTGCCCGCCGAGCCGGGACACGATGCGCGAGAATTCCCCGGCCGGGTACTCCTCGCTGCCCTTGAACATCATGTGCTCGAGCATGTGTGAAATGCCGGTGATGCCGCTGTGTTCGTCCACGGAACCAACCCGGTACCAGACCTGGCTGGTGACCACCGGGGCGCGGTCATCCACCTGCACCAGCACCGTCAACCCATTGTCGAGGCGGTGCTCGACCACCCCGCTGGATGCGGAACTCCCCAGCGGGGCGAGCATCAGGCAGAGCATCAGCAGGCTCGGGAAAAGGCGTCTCATCATCTTGGGACCTCGTGATAGCATGGCGACCATCTGTCTTGACCATGGCCGCCATGTTCGGTTTCCGAAAAAAAGAACCCTCCGCCGCGGAGACCCAGGAGCGCGCCGGCCTGTTCGCGCGCCTCAAGCAGGGACTCGCAAAGACCGGCAGGGTCCTCAGCACCGACATCACCGAGCTGTTCCGCCGCAAGATCGACGATACGCTGTTCGAGGAACTCGAGGAGCGCCTGCTGCTCGCCGACGTCGGGGTGGACGCGACGCAGCAGATCATGAACCAGATCACGCGAGCGGTGAAGCGTGGCGAGCTCGGCGACGCGGAGGCCCTGATGCAGGCCCTCGAGCAGTCGATGACGGAGATTCTCGAACCGGTGGAGGCGCCGCTGCGGATCCCGCCCGAGCGCAGCAGGCCCTTCTCGATCCTGGTGGTCGGCGTCAACGGCGCCGGAAAGACGACCACCATCGGCAAGCTGACCCACCACCTGCGCGCGGAGGACTACTCGGTCCTGCTCGCCGCCGGTGACACCTTCCGCGCCGCGGCGGTAGAGCAGCTGCAGACCTGGGGCGACCGCAACGGCGTACCGGTGGTCGCGCAGGGCCTCGGCGCCGATTCCGCCTCGGTGGTCTTTGACGCGCTGCAGGCCGCGCAGTCGCGGCGCACCGACGTAATGATTGCGGACACCGCGGGGCGTCTGCACACCCAGCACAACCTGATGGACGAGATCCGCAAGGTCCGGCGGGTGATGGGCCGTCTCGACCCCGACGCACCCGACGAGGTGCTGCTGGTGATCGACGGCGGGACCGGCCAGAACGCACTGGCCCAGGCCCGGCAGTTTCACGAGGCGCTCGGCGTGACCGGGCTCGTGGTCACCAAGCTCGACGGGACCGCCAAGGGCGGCGTGCTGTTTGCGCTGGCCCGGCAGCTGGGCATCCCCGTGCGCTTCATCGGCGTCGGCGAGCGCGCCGAGGACCTCCAGCCCTTCGAGGCCCGCGCCTTCGTGCGCGCGCTGCTGAACCGCTCGGACAGCTGACCGCGCGGAGCGGCGAGGCCATGATCCGGCTGCACCGTGTGACCAAGCGCTTCGCCTGCGGGACCGAGGCCCTGCGCAACGTCAGCCTGCGCGTGGACGCCGGCGCCCTGGCCTTCCTGACCGGCCCGTCCGGCGCCGGCAAGAGCACGCTGTTGCGACTGATCGCGCGGCTGGAGCGCCCAACCCGGGGCCGGATCATGGTCAACGGCCTGGACCTCGGGTCCCTGGCCCGGCGGCGGGAGCCGCAGTTCCGCCGCAACATCGGCCTGGTGTTCCAGGATCACCGGCTCCTGTTCGACCGCCCGGTGCACGCCAACGTCGCGCTGCCGCTGGAGATCCTCGGTTACCGGCGCACGGAGGCGCGCAAGCGGGTGCGGGCGGCGCTGGACAAGGTCGGCCTGCTCCAGAAGGAGAACGCCCAGCCGCAGACCCTGTCCGCCGGCGAACAGCAGCGGGTGGGCATTGCCCGCGCGATCGTGCACCGCCCGGCACTGCTGCTGGCGGACGAGCCGACCGGCAATCTCGACCCGGAACTGTCGCGCGAGATCATCCAGCTGTTTCTCGACTTCAACCGGGTCGGCATGACCGCGCTGATCGCCAGTCACAACCTCGGACTGATCTCCGCGCTCGGCAGGCCGGTGCTGCACCTGGAGAACGGCCGCCTGGAGGCGCGTCACGTGACCGAGCCCCGGAGCGGCGGGTGAAGGTCCGGGGCGACCGCGCCGGGTACCTGGAGGCCTGGCTCTACAATCATGCGGAGGCCGCCCGCCGGAGCCTTTGGCGGCGTGCCCGCGCCCCGGGCCAGACGCTGATCCTGGTCGCGGTGCTCGGGTTCATCCTGGCACTGCCCGCCTATCTGTGGCTATTGCTGGACAATGCCCGGGCCCTCTCCGAGGGCGTCGACCACGAGCCACGGATCGCGTTGTACCTCGACCTGGACGGGGATGAGATGCTGAGCGCGGTGGCGGCGCAGATCGATGCGCTGCCCGGCGTCGCGGAGGTCGCCGCGATCGGAGCCGACGAGGCGCTGGCCGCCTACCGGGCCAGCCTGCCCGATCCCGGGCTCCTGGACTGGCTCGAGGAGAACCCGCTGCCGGCGATCATCGAGGTGCTGCCGCGGGAACGCAGCCCGGAGGCCCTGGCGGCAATGGAGCGGCAGCTAGCGGCCCTGCTCCCCGAGGCCACCGTCGTCAGCGACCACGAGTGGGTGCGCCAGCTCGCGGCCCTGCATGCGGCCGGCCTGCGCGTACTCGTGCTGGTCTCGGCACTGCTCGCGCTCGGGATTACGCTGATCCTTGCGGTCGCCTCCGCGGCGGAACTGCGGGAGCGGCACGAGGAGATCGCGATCTCGCGCATCAGCGGCGCCACCGACCGCTTCCTGCGCCGCCCGTCGCTGTACGGGGGACTGGTGCTCGGGCTGGGCGGCGGGCTGTTCAGTCTCATCCTGCTGGGGCTCGGGGTGGTCCTGACCCGGCCCCCGGTCGAGGAGGCCGCGACGGCCTTCGGGATACCGTTCACCTTCACCGGTCCGCAGGCCCGGATCGGGTTGATGCTCCTCGGCGCGGGACTGCTGCTGGGCTGGACCGGAGCCCGGCTGGGCAGCGCCGCCGCCCTGCGGGATTGAGCCTGCCGGGCCGACGCGGTGGCGAATTTCTGCCGGAACACGCAGGGCATTTAGCACTCTAAGAGGCACATTGCTAAACTTTACGAGTTTTTCCAAGGGGGACATCCATGAACCACGCACTGGTACCAAGGCACGTGGACATGCCCGTCCCGGTCGGCAATCTGGACCAGTACATGGCGGCGGTCAGCCGCATCGAGGTCCTCGGGGCGGAAGAGGAGCGGCAACTGGCCCGGTCGCTGCGCGAGTCGCACGATCTCGACGCGGCGCGGCGCCTCATTCTGCACAACCTGCGCTTCGTGGTGCACATTGCCCGCGGGTACTCCGGATACGGCCTGCCGCTGGGCGACCTGATCCAGGAGGGCAACGTGGGCCTGATGAAGGCCGTGCGCCGCTTCGACCCGGAGCAGGGCGTGCGTCTGGTCTCGTTCGCGGTGCACTGGATCCGCGCCGAGATCCACGAGTTCATCCTGCGCAACTGGCGCATCGTGAAGGTCGCGACGACCAAGGCGCAGCGCAAGCTGTTCTTCAACCTGCGCCAGGCCAAGCGGCGTCTCGGATGGCTGAACCCGGAAGAGGTCTCGGCCGTGGCCCAGGATCTCGGCGTGCCCGAGAGCGATGTCCTGGAGATGGAGAGCCGTCTCGCCAGCCGCGACACCAGCTTCGACCCGGACCCGGTCGACGACGAGGACCGCAACCATCGGGTACCGGCGGAACAGCTCTCCGGCACGCCGGACAACGACCCGGCGCGGATCGTCGAGGATGCCGACTGGGACCGCCACTACCAGGCACAGCTGCAGCGTTCCCTGAGCACGCTGGACGCGCGCACCCGGGACATCCTGGTCCGCCGCTACCTGATCGAGCCAAAGGCGACGCTGCACGACCTGGCGGCGGAGTACGGCGTCTCCGCCGAACGCATCCGCCAGATCGAGAACCGCGCGTTCAAGGGCCTCCGCGAGGCCCTCGCCGCCTGACCCGTAGACCCGTAGGGTGGGCCAAGCGCAGCGGGCCCACCACCCGGCCCCGGCGCCCCGGTGGGCACACTTCGTTTTGCCCACCCTACACGGGCCACCCCGCATCCCGGAATCCCTGCGATCCGGGGTGGCAAATCCGATTCCGGCGCGAGTTGCTATCCTTTCCGGCATGCGCCGGATCCCCGTTGAACCCGTCGTTCGACCCGCGGCACCGCAGCCCCTGATTGCCACGGAGGCGCGGCGGCTGGTGCGGCGCCGGCCGACTGCGGACGCTCCTCAATACGCACGCCACGGCTGATGAGCGAACCCGGGCAACAGCATCTGGGTCAGCTCTGGCCCTCCGCGGACTACCAGCGCCAGGTGGAATGCCTGCGCTCGGCGGTGGGAAGGACGGTCTACCTGGTCGAACTCGCGGCCTCGCCGATCACGCTGGGCGTGCGCCAGACCGGTCAGGCGCACGTGCTGGTGGATGTGATCGAATTTGCCCGTCCGGACCCCGCGCGCGGTCTTGCGCCGCACATGATCGTCCTGGACGACGGGCGGGGGATCAACCTGGGGCAGCTGGTGCGGGTCAGCGTCGACCGCGCCTACGACCCGTCAGCGGCGCAGACGCTGTACCTGGACCGGGAGCTGCAGCAGCAGCTTCTGCTGCGCAAACGCAGGCTCTCCAGGGCCTTCATCGCGCATCGTGCACGCCTGCTGCTGGGTCAGGTGCTCGGGAAGGCCGAGTCTCCGTCCCTGGAGACCGATCGGGATCGAGCGGGAGGACCGGCCCTAGTCGGCGAACAGGATCACCGAGAAGAAGCTGAGCCACGACATGAGGATCAGGATGATGATCAGCGTCAGGGGGAGATTCTCGAAGGTGAACCAGTCGCGCATCGTCGGCGATTCCGTCAGTAATCTGTGGCGGAAGGGTATGACGAAGCACGCCGGGACGCAACACGCGTGCGGGCCGGCAGCAGGTCCGCTCAGCGGCGGTCGTCCTCGCGCGGCGGCTCCGCGTCCCCGTCGCTGCCCTGAGGACGGCGCGCGTCCTCGTTGCCGGGGATCAGCGGATCGTCGTCATCCATCAGGATGCGGTAGGCCGGCCCCTCCATGTCCTCGTACTGGCCGGAGCGGATCGCCCAGAACAGCGCGCCGCCGATGATGACCACCAGCATCAGGGCTATCGGGATCAGCATGTAGAGCACTTCCATGGCACTAGTGTAGCAGGCGGCTCCCGCGGGTTTGCGGCAACCCGGGCAGGGTGAGGTTCCTCAGCCGTCGCGGGCGGGCCGTATCACGTTGGCCGCGAGCGGCCGGCGCGTGTCCGTCTCCGGCAACAGCTCCTTCACGTCGCGTCGCAGCCTCAGCGCGTTGCCGACCACGATCAGCGAACTCAGCGACATTCCCAGCGCGGCCAGCCACGGAGTCAGGAGGCCGGTCGCCGCCACCGGCAGCGCGACGCCGTTGTAGCCGACGGCCCAGATGATGTTCTGGCGCACGATGCGCAGCGTCTCGCGCCCCTGCCGGATGGCGGCCGGGATCGCCTCCAGATGATCGGACATCAGCACCAGGTCCGCCTGGGTCTGGGCGATCCGGGTACCACTGCCCATCGCCAGGGACACGTCCGCGCCCGCGAGCACGGGGGCATCGTTGATGCCCTCGCCGGCCATCAGCACGATCTCGCCCCGTTCCTGGCGCCCGCGCACGTACGCCACCTTGTCCTCCGGCGTCATGCCCCCATGCGCCTCGGCAATGCCGGCGTTCGCGGCAAACGCGGCGGCCGCCTCGGGCCGGTCCCCGGACAGCAGCACGACCTCGAGACCCAGTTCCCTCAGTTCGGCCACCGTCTCGCGCACGCGCGGGCGCGGCTGGTCGGCAAACCAGAACACGCCGAGCACCTCGCCGGCACGCGCCAGCCAGACCGCCGTCGCCTCCGAGTGCGCCGCGGGCGGGCGAACCCCGTCCGGGATCCGGTCCAGGCCGACGAAGCCGGGCGCACCCACGCGGACCTCCGCGCCGTCCAGCAGCGCGGAGAGCCCCCGGCCCGGTACGTTGCGGACCCGTTCCAGCGGCGGGGCGGTCACCGCCCCGGCGGCCTCCACCAATGCCTTCGCCAGCGGATGCTCGGAGTGGCGCTCCAGCGCGGCCGCCATCGCCACCAGCTCGCCCTCCCCCATGCCCGGCACCAGCGCCTGGGTCGCCACCCACTGCGGCCGGCCGACGGTCAGCGTCCCGGTCTTGTCGAAGCACACCACCCGCGCCCGCGCGAGGTCCTCCACCGCCTGCCCTCGCGTGAGCAGCAGACCGATGCGCGAGAGCACGCCGGTGGTGGTGGTGATCGCCACCGGCGTCGCCAGCGCCAGCGCGCAGGGGCAGGTGGCCACCAGCATTGCCACCACCACCCAGAAGGCGCGGTCGGGCGCGATCCAGAAGTACCAGACCGCGCCGACCAGCGCGGTCATGATCAGCACCGCGGCGGTGAAGTGCCCGGTGCCCCGCTCCGCCATGCGCGCCAGGCGGGGCTTGTCGGTCTGTGCGCGGTCGAGCAGGCGCTGGATCGCCGCCAGTGTGGTCTCGGCACCGACCCGGGTCACCCGCACGACCAGTGGACTGTCCACGTTCACCGTACCGCCGGTGACCGCGTCGCCGACCCGGCGCAGGCACGGTTCCGGCTCGCCGGTCAGCAGCGCCTGGTTCACCGTGGACTCACCGTCGTCGACCAGCCCATCGGCCGGCAGCGGCTCGCCCGGCCGCACCCGGACCCGGTCGCCGGGCGCCAGCTCGGCCACCGGCACCTGCTCGTCGCTGCCGTCGGCGGCGACCCGGGTGGCCACTGCGGGAATCAGGCGGTCGAGGCGGTCGATCGCCTGGCTGGAGCGCTGGCGCGCCATCAGTTCCAGGTAGCGGCTGGTCAGCAGAAAGAAGACGAACATCGCCACCGACTCGAAGTAGACGTGCTCGCCGGTTCCCAGGATCACCGACCAGAGGCTGGCGAAATAGGTGCCAAGGATCGCCAGGCTCACCGGCACGTCCATGCCCGGCCTTCCGTGCAGAAGATCACGCCAGGCGCTCCGGAAGAACGGCACCGCGGAGTAGAAGACCACCGGGGTCGTCAGCCCGGCCGCGACCCAGCGCATGAACTGCAGCAGGTCGGCATGAGTCTCGTCGGAGTGGCCGAGCCACAGGGCCACCGCCAGCATCATCACCTGCATCATCCCCAGGCCGGCCACGGCCAGCCGGCGCAGCGCCACGTGACGCTCGCGCTGAAAGGCCTTGTCCCGCGTGCCGGGATCGTAGGGATGGGCCCGATAGCCGATATTCCGGATCGCCTGCAGGATGTCGGACAGGGCGATGCGCTCCGGATCCCAGCGCACCCGCGCCCGGTGGGTGGAGTAGTTCACCGAGAAGTCGGTCACGCCGGACAGCGTGCGCACGTGCCGCTCGTTGAGCCACACGCAGGCCGCGCAGGTGATGCCCTCGAGGATCAGCGAGGCCTCGCGCAGCATGCGGCCGGAGGCCCGGTCGGGTTCATCGGTGACGAACTGGCGCTGCACCTCGGGCTCGTCGAAGAGCTTCAGCTCGCGCAGCTCGTCCGGGATCAGCGGTTCCCCCGGAGCGCCGGCCGGTGCAGTCCGGTGGTGATAGTAACCGCCCAGGCCGTTGTCGATGATCGCGTTCGCCACCGCCTGGCAACCGGCACAGCAGGTCTCGCGCGCGCGTCCCTCGAACTGCACCGGGTAATGCGCCCCGCGGGGCACCGGCAGGCCGCAGTGGAAGCAGCCGGCCTCGGTGTCCGTTGCGCCGGGGCTGTCCTGCGCAGGGGGCTGAGGCTGCGTCATCCGCGTCTCGGGCAAGCTGGCGCCTCCCCAACCCTGCCCCGCAGGCGGGCGAGGGATATCAGGAGCGCGCCGTATGGAGTGCGGGAGCTTGCTCCCGCTTTCACCCGCGGAAGTTCGCTTCCGCGGCAGGAGGCGAGCCTCCTGCAGGGCAAAGCGGGAGCAAGCTCCCGCACTCCATACGGCGCGTTCCTGATATCCCTCGCCCGCTTGCGGG
>JAABTX010000042.1 GCA_011389655.1 Thioalkalivibrio sp. | reverse complement strand
GCGGCGTTGTGCCGAGTGCCCGGGGCCATCGCGGCCGGAGGCCGCTCCCACAGGGGCCGCTCCCACAAGGGCCCGTGCCCGCAGGGGGCTGGCCGAGCCCGGAGTGACGTAAAACCCGCCACGCGCTAAACTGGCGGGTCATCTTCAACACAGCTACGCGAAAGTGGCGGAACTGGTAGACGCGCTGGATTTAGGTTCCAGTGGGGAAACCCGTGAGAGTTCGAGTCTCTCCTTTCGCACCATGCCGTCCATCTGACCACGCCCGAAGGTGCGGGTCACGCGGACTTCCCTACCGAATCCCAGATCTTACACGAGGCCATCTGATGCAAGTTTCTGTCGAATCCACCGGCGCCCTGGACCGCAGGATGACGGTGCAGTTTCCCCCCGACCGGGTTGACTCGGAGGTGGAGAAGCGTCTGCGGGCGCTGAGCCGGCGGGTTCGGATCGACGGTTTCCGACCGGGCAAGGTCCCACTGAAGATCGTGCAGCAGCGCTACGGCGCGGGTGTGTTCCAGGAGGTCCTGGGCGAGGCCCTGCAGGAGAGCTTCCGCGAGGCGATCGAACAGGAGGGGCTGATGCCGGCCGGCGGGCCGAACATCGAGCCGAAGGCGATGGAGCCGGGTCAGCCGATCGAATACGTGGCCTCGTTCCAGGTGTTTCCCGAGGTCTCGGTGGCGGATCTGTCGGATGTGACGATCGAACGGCCCGTCGCCGAGATCGATTCCGCGGATGTGGACAGGGTGATCGACTCCCTGCGCCGCCAGCAGCAGCGATGGGTCGAGGTTCAGCGACCCGCCGCCGAGGGCGACCGCGTGACCCTGGATTTCAACGGCACCCTGGACGGTGAGCCCTTCGAGGGCGGGCAGGCCGAGGGCTTCGCGGTCGAGGTCGGTGCCGGGCGGCTGCTGAAGGACTTCGAGTCCCAGCTGGTCGGCGTGGAGCCGGGAACCGGGAAGACCATCGACGTGACCTTCCCGGAGGACTACCCCGCGGAGAACCTGAAGGGGCGGACCGTGCAGTTCGCGCTGAAGGTGCACAAGGTGGAGGAACCGCGCCTGCCCGAGGTGGATGCGGACTTCGCGCGCGCCTTCGGCATCGCGGACGGGGACATGGAGAAGCTGCGTGAGGAGGTCCGGGCCAACATGGGCCGGGAACTGGCCCAGAAGATCAAGGGTCTGGTTAAGCAGCAGGTGATGGACGCGCTGGTCGAGAAGCACGACTTCGAGCTACCCGCGAGCCTGGTGAAGCAGGAGATCGATCGTCTCCGTGCCGAGACCGAGCAGCGCTTCGGCGGCGCCAGCCAGACACAGCCGCTGCCGGATTCCCTGTTCGAGGAAGAGGCCGGACGCCGGGTGCGGCTCGGTCTGGTGGTGCGGGCGATCCTGGACGCCGAGAAGATCGAGCTCGATCGGCAGCGTCTCGAGGCGGAACTCGAGACCGTTGCCCAGACCTACGAGCAACCCGAAGAGGTGAAGCGGCACTATCGGTCCCAGCCGCAGGCGATGGCCGGGCTGGAATCGCTGGTGCTCGAGGATCAGGTGGTGGAATGGGTGCTCGAGAAGGCGCAGGTCACCGAAAAGCCCGGCAGCTTCGACGCGCTGATGAATCCCAACAAGGAGACGAACGAATGACGCAACCGCCTGCCGGTGCAGGGGCCCAGCATACCCAGGCCCTGAACCTCGTGCCCATGGTCGTGGAGCAGACCTCCCGCGGGGAACGTGCCTACGACATCTACTCCCGTCTGCTGAAGGACCGCGTGGTCTTCTGTGTCGGGCCGGTCGAGGACTACATGGCCAATGTGATCGTGGCCCAGCTGCTGTTTCTGGAGTCGGAGAACCCGGACAAGGAGATCAACCTGTACATCAATTCCCCCGGCGGGGCGGTTACCGCCGGCATGGCGATCTACGACACCATGCAGTTCATCAAGCCCGACGTCAGCACGCTCTGCGTCGGTCAGGCGTCGAGCATGGGCGCGGTGCTGCTGGCCGGGGGCGCGGCCGGCAAGCGCTACTGCCTGCGCCACTCCCGGGTGATGATCCACCAGCCTCTGGGGGGCTACCACGGTCAGGCCAGCGATATCGACATCCACGCCCGCGAGATCCTGAAGATCCGCGAGGAGCTGAATCAGATCCTGGCCCGGCACTCCGGACAGTCGGTGGAGACCATTCGCGCCGACACCGAACGCGACCGCTTCATGACCGCGCCGGAGGCGAGCGAATACGGGCTGATCGACCATGTTCTGGAACAGCGCGATGCAAAACCGAAAAAATAGCCTGTCCAACCCGATGGGTTGGCCGCTCGCTTGCATCGGGGTGGTAAACGGGGCATGTTGAACCTGCAAGTTTTGCATACCGAGGCAAACGGATGAGCGACGAAAAATCCCCGCGCAACGACGGCAAGCTGCTGTATTGCTCCTTTTGTGGCAAGAGTCAGCACGAGGTGCGGAAACTCATTGCCGGGCCTTCCGTGTTCATCTGCGATGAATGCGTGGAGCTCTGCAACGACATCATCCGCGAGGAGATGCAGGAGGCGAGTCACGCCGAGCGCGACTCGCTGCCGAAACCCCGGGAGATCCGCGGCATCCTCGACGAATACGTGATCGGCCAGGACTCCGCGAAGAAGATCCTGTCGGTGGCCGTCTACAACCACTACAAGCGCCTGGAGGCGAAGTCCGGGAAGGACGACGTCGAGCTGTCGAAGTCCAACATCCTGCTGATCGGCCCCACCGGTTCCGGCAAGACGCTGCTCGCAGAGACGCTCGCGCGCGTGCTGAACGTGCCGTTCACGATCGCCGACGCCACCACGCTGACCGAAGCGGGCTACGTGGGCGAGGACGTCGAGAACATCATCCAGAAGCTGCTGCAGAAGAGCGACTACGACGTCGAAAAGGCGGAGACCGGGATCGTCTACATCGACGAGATCGACAAGATCTCGCGCAAGTCGGACAACCCGTCGATCACCCGCGACGTGTCGGGCGAGGGCGTGCAGCAGGCGCTGCTGAAGCTGATCGAGGGCACCACGGCGTCGGTGCCGCCCCAGGGTGGACGCAAGCACCCGCAGCAGGAGTTCCTGCAGGTGGACACCCGCAACATCCTCTTCATCTGCGGCGGGGCCTTCTCGGGCCTGGAGAAGGTGATCCAGCAGCGCTCGGAGAAGGGCGGCATCGGCTTTTCCGCGAAGCTGCGGGCGAAGGACAAGGACCTCTCCGGGGCCGGCTGGCTGACCCGCCTGGAGTCGGAGGACCTGGTGCGCTACGGCCTGATCCCGGAGTTCGTCGGCCGCATGCCGGTGCAGGCGACGCTGGAGGAACTGGACGAGCCCGCGCTGGTTACGATCCTGACCCAGCCCCGCAACGCGCTGGTGAAGCAGTACGCGCGCCTGT
Source organism: Thioalkalivibrio sp. (assembly GCA_011389655.1). Taxonomy (GTDB): domain Bacteria; phylum Pseudomonadota; class Gammaproteobacteria; order Ectothiorhodospirales; family Ectothiorhodospiraceae; genus Thioalkalivibrio. Next base: position 20,368 of record JAABTX010000042.1, on the reverse strand, counting down.
TCGAGATGGAGGGCGTGGAGCTGGAGTTCCGGGAGGACGCCCTCGGCGCGATCGCGCGCAAGGCGATGGACCGGAAGACCGGCGCACGCGGCCTGCGCTCGATCATGGAAAACATCCTGCTCGATACCATGTACGAGCTGCCGTCGATGGAGAACGTCAGCAAGGTGGTGATCGACGAGGCGGTGATCCGGGGCGACGCAGACCCCTATCTGATCTACGAAAACGCCAATTTCGCGAAGCAGGCGGCCTCGGATTCCTGAGGTCCGGGGAGGCGCCGGTCCGCCCGTCCTGCTCGCGCGCGAGCGGCGCCCCACGGGGCCACGATGCGCAGGGGCGCGCCCCGCGCGCGAAGGGTCGCGTCGCTGTGTTGCGGTCGGCATGGCGTTCCCCAACGGCGGAGCACTCGTGATAACCGGGAAAGAGATTGATCCCCTCCATGCCGGGTGGACGCTTCGTCCCGGCACCGGCCTGGCCTGAGCGGCCGTTGCTGGCACCCTGCGCACCGGGGCCGCGCTTCGCTGCCAGCAACGGGCCCGATCGATCGCGGTTTCCCGACCACCCGGTGTGTCCCGCGCCGGGTCGAACATTCGCGCCGAAGGCCGGTCCATTCCAGAGACGGATTCGGCGCTCGCCCGGGAAGATCCCCGGCACCACCTGTGCCCGTCCTTGAATTCGGCGCAGGCGTCCCAAGACTTCGACATTCAATGACAGCCGACCCCCGAGGGTATCCCATGACTCAGAAGACCACCCCCTCCCAGAACGACGTGGAATCGCCGGTGAAGCGGGTTTCCGTGCTGCCCCTGCGCGACGTGGTCGTGTATCCGCACATGGTGATCCCGCTCTTCGTCGGCCGCGAAAAGTCGATCCGCGCGCTGGATTCCGCGATGTCGGACAACAAGCAGGTCCTGCTGATCGCCCAGAAGAGCGCGGAGATCGACGAGCCGTCGGGGAAGGACCTGCACGAGATCGGCACCCTGGGCAACATCCTCCAGCTGCTGCGCCTGCCCGACGGCACCATCAAGGTGCTGGTCGAGGGGGCGCAGCGCGCACGGGTGATGGATCTCGGCGAAGAGGGTGATCACTTCGTGGCCCAGATCCGCCTGGTCGAAGAAGAACCCGGTGCCGAGGAACGCGAGATGGAGGTCCTCTCGCGTTCGGCCCTGAACCTCTTCGAGCAGTACATCAAGCTGAACAAGAAGGTGCCGCCGGAGATCCTGACCTCGCTCGCCGGCATCGACGATGCCTCCCGGCTCGCGGACACCATCGCCGCGCACATGTCGCTGAAGCTCGACGAGAAGCAGAAGGTGCTTGAGATCGACAGCGTGAAGGACCGCCTCGAGCACCTGATCGCGCAGATCGAGGGCGAGATGGACGTGCTGCAGATCGAGAAGCGCATCCGCGGCCGCGTGAAGCAGCAGATGGAGAAGTCGCAGCGCGAGTACTACCTGAACGAGCAGATGAAGGCCATCCAGAAGGAGCTGGGAGACCTCGAGGACGCTCCGAACGAGGCCGAGGAGCTGGCCCGCAAGATCGAGAAGGCCGGAATGCCGAAGGAGGCCAAGAAGAAGGCAACGGCCGAGCTGAACAAGCTCAAGATGATGTCGCCGATGTCGGCGGAGGCCACGGTCGTGCGCAGCTACATCGACTGGCTGGTCAACGTCCCCTGGAAGAAGCGGACCAAGGTCAGCCAGGACCTCGGGGCGGCGGAGAAGGTGCTGAACGAGGATCACTACGGGCTCGAGGAGGTCAAGGAGCGCATCCTGGAATATCTCGCGGTGCAGTCCCGCGTGCGCAAGATGAAGGGACCGATCCTGTGCCTGGTGGGTCCGCCGGGCGTCGGCAAGACCTCGCTGGGTCAGTCGATCGCGCGCGCGACCAACCGGAAGTTCTCCCGGATGGCGCTGGGCGGCGTGCGCGACGAGGCGGAGATCCGGGGCCACCGCCGGACCTACATCGGTTCGCTGCCGGGCAAGATCGTGCAGAACCTGTCCAAGGTGGGCGTGCGCAACCCGCTGTTCCTGCTCGACGAAATCGACAAGATGGCGATGGACTTCCGCGGGGATCCGGCGTCCGCGCTGCTCGAGGTGCTGGATCCGGAGCAGAACCACACCTTCAGCGACCACTACCTGGAGGTCGACTTCGACCTGTCGGACACGCTGTTCGTCTGCACCGCCAACAGCATGAACATCCCCGGTCCGCTGCTGGACCGCATGGAGGTCATCCGCCTGTCCGGCTATACCGAGGACGAGAAGGTCAACATTGCCCGCAACTACCTGATCGGAAAACAGATCAAGGCGAACGGCCTGTCCGACGACGAGATCCAGATCGGCGATCCGGCGGTGCGTGACATCGTGCGCTACTACACCCGTGAGGCGGGCGTGCGCGCGCTGGAGCGGGAGATCGCGAAGATCTGCCGCAAGGTGGTGAAGCAGCGCCTGCTGGGCAAGGACAAGGCGAAAACCACACAGGTCACGCCGAAGACCCTGCAGCGCTACCTCGGGGTCCGGCGCTTCCGCTTCGGGCTCGCGGAGGAGAACGACCAGATCGGACAGGTGACCGGCCTGGCGTGGACCGAGGTCGGCGGCGAACTGCTGACGATCGAGTCCTCGGTGGTGCCCGGCAAGGGCAAGACCCTGCAGACCGGCAAGCTCGGCGATGTGATGCAGGAGTCGATCCATGCCGCCCTCACCGTGGTGCGCAGCCGCGCGGACGCGCTCGGTCTGCCGGAGAACTTCCACGAGAAGTCCGACCTGCACATCCATGTGCCGGAGGGCGCCACGCCGAAGGACGGCCCCAGTGCCGGCATCGGGATGTGCACGGCGATCGTCTCGGCGCTCACCGGCATCCCGGTGCGCGCCGACGTGGCGATGACGGGCGAGATCACCCTTCGGGGCCAGGTCCTGCCGATCGGGGGGCTGAAGGAAAAGCTCCTGGCGGCGCACCGGGGCGGCATCCGGGTCGTGCTCATTCCCGAGGAGAACGAGAAGGACCTGGTCGATATTCCCAAGAATATCAAGGCGAAGCTGGACATCCGTCCGGTGCGCTGGATCGACGAGGTGCTGTCGGTGGCCCTGACCCAGATGCCGGAGGCCGTGAACAGCGAGCCCTCGCCGAAGGTGCCCGAGGTGACCAAGCGCGGCGGCGAGTCCCGGCGCAGGAACGTGCGCCACCACTGAAAGACGCGGCAAACCGTGTAAAAATCGGCCTCAGACGTCTATGATTCGTTTGCGGCCGATTTTTTTGCGCCCAACAGTGCCTGCGGTGGCGCGCTTGCCATCTCCAGGCCGCAATACAAGAATAGGGGAGCAACGACACACTGTTACCGGGCGGCATCGGGTGGGTTTTGCCGTCCCATCCCTGACTGGCCGTCGTCTGCTTGCGAATACAACATGCATAAAAAGGAATCCTGCGCATGAACAAGTCCGAACTGATCGAAGCCATTGCCGAAGAAGCCGATGTACCGAAGGCCCAGGCGGGCCGGGTGATTGATGCCATGACGAGCGTCGTGGGGGATGCCCTCTCCGAGGGCCAGCAGGTGTCCATGGTGGGCTTTGGCACCTTCATGGTTCGTGAGCGCCCGGCGCGGAGCGGTCGCAACCCCCGTACCGGCGAGACGATCCAGATCGCGGCCTCGAAGACCCCGTCCTTCAAGGCTGGCAAAGCCTTGAAGGATCGCGTAAACTAGAGGGCTTTCCCAGGTTGCTCAGCTCAAGGTTGATCAACTTAGGGGTGCTTAGCTCAGCTGGTAGAGCGTCGCCCTTACAAGGCGAATGTCGGCGGTTCGATCCCGTCAGCACCCACCAGAGAGAATCTTCCCAGATCCGGAGCGGTAGTTCAGTTGGTTAGAATACCGGCCTGTCACGCCGGGGGTCGCGGGTTCGAGTCCCGTCCGCTCCGCCACATCATCTGCAAGGGCACCCTCCGGGGTGCCTTTTTGCTGTCAGGTCCCGAATTTCCCCGGCACGCCCTGCCGCGATGCGCAGGGCCGCCGGGTCGGTCAGTGGCCATGCGGAGAAGGCGCATGGGCACATCGCCGGACCGGCCGAGTGATCCCGCTGCGCTGCCCCCGGCGCTCGGGCTCCGGGGCGCCGGGCCCGCCTCCCGGCAGGCGCGCGGGCGCGGGGAGGCAGCACGCGGGCCATGAGGGAATTCCTGCTGCGGCTCTCGATTTCCCCCGCCGAGATGATGCTCTATTACCGCGGGGACGCCAGCGTCTTGCTGGCAACGGCCCGGGACGGCACCAGCGTCCAGATGCCGGCACGCCTGCTGCGGCCGCACGTGACCGCGCAGGGCGTGAGCGGAGAGTTCCTGCTGCGCTGCGACGATCGCAACCGCTTCCTGAGCCTGGAACGGATCGCCGACTGACGCCGGGGCCTCAGGCGTCCCAGGGCAGCCGCGCGAGGTCGGCCCGGGTGTAGAAATGCTCGTGGCGCATGAAGCCGGCGACGATACCGTCCTTCAGCTCGGTGATGCGCCCGGCCTCGTCGCGTTCGATCACCCAGTGGTCCGGCAGGTTCTCCAGCAGGTGCACCGAGGCCAGCTTGCCGTCCTCGTTCACCGACAGATGAACCTCCTGGGTCTCCAGGTCGCGGAAGGCCGGCAGGAAACCCAGCAGCGCGGCGCCAGCCGTCATTTCGGGGATCTCGTGATACGCGGGAAGGGTCGAGACGGCGGCGGGCAGTTGGCGTTCTTCCATGGTTCCTCTCCATGTCAGCGTGGCTGTCTGGGCTACGTGGGGCTTGGCGGCGCTGTCCCGGGAAACTTGAGTCGCCGGTCGGGAGGACGGGAGGGGTACCGCCCTGCGGACGCCCGCGCCTGCCGATGCGCTCCGCTGCGGCAAGGCCTTGCCGCAGGGGCCGGCATGGCGGGGCATGAACCTGCCGCAACGGAGGGTCCCGGGCGGGCAGAGGAGGCAAACACCGCAAGGGGACAGATTCATGAATCTATCCCCGTTCCTCGAATCTGTCCCCGTTCCTCCCCCCGTTCTTGCACGCCCCGCAGGCGTCAAGACTTCGTTGCCGCAGCGGGGTGCCCGGCCCGAAGTGGCGGAATCTTGCCGCCTCGGCGCCGTGTTGTCGTGCGTGGATAACGCAAGCTACTGAAATCCGGGTTTTTAATAATTGGCACATGCTTTGCTTCTGATTCGGCAGACTCGCTATGAGGTGTTGTGCCATGGCCCTTTCCTTCGACAAGGCCCTCGGAATCCACGCGGAAGCGCTGCAGGTGCGCTCCCGCCGGCTGGAAGTGCTGGCGTCGAATCTCGCGAACGCGGACACCCCGAACTACAAGGCGCGGGACATCGACTTCCGGGCCGCGCTGGGAGACGTGCAGCAGGGCCAGGGCCTGGCGATTCGGCGTACCCACGCAGCGCACATTTCCACGGGCGCGGCGGGGCATGGGATGGAACCGCAGTACCGTGTCCCCAGCCAGCCGTCGCTGGACGGCAATACGGTGGATCCGCAGCTCGAGCAGGCCGCGTTTTCCCAGAATGCGGTGCAGTACCAGGCGAGTCTGGACTTCCTGAACGCGCGCTTCCGCGGTCTCCGCAACGCCCTGGGTGGAGGTAACAATCAATGAGCAACCTGTTCAAACTCTTTGAGGTCTCGGGCTCGGCGCTCAGCGCCCAGTCGGTCCGTCTCAATACGGTGGCCAGCAACATGGCCAATGCCCAGGTCACGAGCGGGACCCCGGACCAGGCCTACCGGGCCAGGCACCCGGTCTTCGAATCGGTACTGCAGGACATCGGGGGGGGCAATGGCACCGCCTCCGTGCAGGTCGCCGGCGTTCTCGAGAGCCAGGCCGAGCCTCGGGCCGAGTATGCGCCCCAGCACCCGCTCGCCGACGAAGAGGGCTACGTGTACAAGCCCAACGTGAACGTGGTGGAGGAGATGGCCAACATGATCTCCGCGTCGCGTTCCTACCAGAACAACGTCGAGGTGATGAACACCACCCGGCAGCTGCTGCTGCGCACGCTGCAGCTGGGGCAACAACAGTGAGCGGGGTGAGTGATGAGCGCGATTGACAACGATCTGCTGGCAAATCTGGGGCTCACCCGGGAGCCGTCGCCCGCGGAGAAGGGCAAGGACCGGCTCGGCCAGGGCGATTTCCTGGAGCTGATGACCACCCAGCTGGAGAACCAGGACCCGTTCCAGCCGATGGAGAGCGGCGAATTCCTTGGCCAGCTGGCGCAGTTCGGCACGGTCTCGGGCATCGAGGACCTGCAGAAATCGTTTCAGGACCTGACCGGGTCGGTCTACTCCGGGCAGGCCCTGCAGGCGGCCGGTCTGGTGGATCGCGAGGTGATGGTCCCGGTGGAGATGTCGATCGTCGATCCGGCACAGGGCCAGTGGGGCGCGGCCGAGCTGCCGTCCTCCACCAGCGATCTGGTGGTCGGCGTCTACGACGCCAGCGGTGCACTCGTGCGCCGCATGGCGCTGGGGCCGCAGGAGGCGGGTCTGACCGAGTTCCGGTGGGACGGCCGCGACGAGTCCGGCGAGGTCGCCCCTGCGGGCGTCTACGAATTCCGCGCCGAGACCCGGGACGCGGGCCGCACCGAGGCGCTGGAGATGTTCCTCGCGTCCCGGGTCGAGAGCGTCTCGCTGGGCAACCGGGACGGCTCGCTGACGCTCACGGTCCAGGGCCTGGGCGAGATCGACTTTTCCAAGGTACGACGTATCGGCTGACGGGGTCCGCGGGACCTCCGTTCCATCGCGCATTGCACAGGAGACAGGACATGTCATTTCGTACAGCACTGAGCGGCCTGAACGCCGCATCCGCGGACCTTCGCACCACCGGCAACAACATCGCCAACTCGGGCACGGTGGGCTTCAAGGAATCCCGGGCCGAGTTCGCCGACGTCTTCGCGGTGTCCCAGGGCGGCGTCAGCAAGACCGCGGTCGGCTCCGGTGTGCGTCTGTCCGCGGTGAACCAGCAGTTCACCCAGGGCAACATTGACTCCACCGGCAAGAACCTGGACATGGCGATCAGCGGGGACGGGTTCTTCATCCTCAACGACGCCGGGACACCGGCCTACACGCGTGCCGGCAACTTCGAGGTGGACCGCAACGGCAACGTGGTGAACAACCAGGGGCATCGCCTCCAGGTCTATCCGCAGCAGGGCGAGGCCCTGGATTCCTTCGATCTCTCCAGCATGGAAGACCTGAGACTGGACACCTCCGAGGCGCCGCCGCGCGCTACCGAACGGGTCGAGGCCCAGCTCAATCTGCCGTCGGGAGCCGAACCCCCGACCAGCCCCTTTGCCATCGACGACCCGACGAGCTTCAACCATTCGACGACGGTGACCGCGTACGATTCGCTGGGTCAGTCCCAGGAGGCCACGCTCTATTTCCGGAGCGCCAATCCCACGGAGGGCGAATGGAATGCCTATCTGGGAGTTGACGGGACACAGGTCGGCGACGCGCAGCCGCTGAACTTCAACAGCCGCGGAGAACTCGAGAGCGACGCGCTCCTGAATTTCGGCGCGTACCCGCTGGACAACGGGGCGGAAGACCTCGATATCAGCTTCGATCTCGGCGCGGCCACGCAGTTCGGCGACTCCTTCAGCGTGACCAGCCTGAGCCAGGACGGCTTCAGCACCGGCAGCCTGAGCGGCATCGACATCGACGCCGGCGGGGTCGTGTTTGCCCGCTTCACCAACGGGCAGGCGCAGTCGCTCGGCAAGGTCGCGCTGGCCGACTTCGCCAATCCCCAGGGGCTGCAGCAGATGGGCGACAACGTCTGGGGCGAGACCTTCGCGGCGGGCGAGAGGATTCGGGGCGAGGCGGGCGAGGGCGGCCTCGGCATGATCCAGTCGGGCGGCCTCGAGGCCTCCAACGTGGACATCGCGCAACAGCTGGTGAACCTGATCACCGCGCAGCGCAACTTCCAGGCCAATGCCCAGGTGATCTCCACCGCCGATACCGTCACCCAGACGATCATCAACATTCGCTAGGCGGGGTAGCCGATCATGGATCGCATGCTGTATGTCGCGATGTCCGGGGCCAGGGAGACGGCCCTGGCGCAGGCGCGCAATACGGACAACCTGGCCAACGCCAGCACCACCGGCTTCAAGGCCTCGCTGGACGCGTTTTCCAGCCGGCACGTGAGCGGACCGGTGCACGAGACCCGCACCTACGCGGTGGCCGAGGACATGCGCGTGGACCTGAGTCCCGGGCCGCTGCAGGCGACCGGGCGCGACCTCGACGTGGCGGTCCAGGACCGCGGCTGGATCGCGGTCCAGGCGCCGGACGGCGGCGAGGCCTACACGCGGGCCGGCGACCTGCGCGTGGACTCGATGGGCCAGCTGACCACGGGCACCGGGCTGCCGGTGCTCGGAGACGGCGGCCCGGTCGCGATTCCGCCCTTCCAGACCCTGGAGATCGGCTCCGACGGCACCATCAGCATCCAGCCACTCGGGCAGGAGGCGAACACCCTGGCCCGTGTCGACCGCATCAAGCTGGTCAACCCGGACCCTGCGGAGCTGGTCCGCGGTACGGACGGGCTGATCCGTCATGCCGAGGGGCTGGAGCAGCCACCGGATGCCGGGGTCAACCTGGTCAGCGGCATGCTGGAGGCCAGCAACGTGAACACCGTCGATGCGATGGTCCGGATGATCGACCTGGCACGGCATTTCGAGATGCAGGTGAAGATGATGAAGACCGCGGAGGACAACGACGCGGCCTCGGCGGGTCTGCTGCGCCTGAGCTGACGGTGCCGGCACAACGAAGTACCGACAAGGGGACGTACTCATGAACAAGGCCCTGTGGATTGCCAAGACCGGACTCGACGCGCAGCAGACGCGCATGTCCGTGATCTCGAACAACCTGGCCAACGTGAACACCACCGGTTTCAAGAAGGACCGCGCGGTGTTCCAGGACCTGATCTACCAGACGGTCCGGCAGGCGGGCGCGCAGACGGCCCAGAACACCGAGCTGCCATCCGGCCTGATGCTGGGCACCGGGGTGCGCACGGTGGCCACCGAGAAGACCTTCACCCAGGGCAACATGACGCAGACCGACAACTCGCTGGATGTCGCCATCGAAGGCCGCGGCTTCTTCGAGGTGCTGCTGCCGGACGGCAATCTCGGCTACACCCGCGACGGCGGCTTCCAGCTGAACAGCGAGGGTCAGATGGTCACGGCCGCCGGCCACGAGGTGCTGCCGGGCATCGTGCTCCCGGAGGGCGCATCGAGCGTCACCGTGGGGGAGGACGGGACCGTCAGCGCGCTGGTACCGGGCAACCCGGCCCCGATCGAGGTCGGCGCGCTGCAGCTCGCCGACTTCATTAACCCGGCGGGACTGCAGCCGATCGGCCAGAACCTCTTCACCGAGACCGCCGCGAGCGGTGCCCCCCAGACCGGAACCCCGGGCTTCGACGGGCGTGGCCGGCTGGTGCAGGGCTTCCTCGAGGGTTCCAACGTGAACACCGTCGAGGAGCTGGTGAGCATGATCGAGACCCAGCGGGCCTACGAGATGAACTCCAAGGCGATCTCCAGCGCCGACCAGATGCTGCAGTACGTGAACAACAACCTCGGCCGATAGGAGTTGCCGCGATGACCGCCCCATGGGGAACCAACACACGATTGTTGCTGGCGCTGCTGCTGCCGTTGCTGCTCGGTGCCTGCGCCTCCGGACCGCACGGGGCGGTGCGCGGCGACGACCCGGCCTTCCAGCCGGTTGCGCCCGCGGCCCCGGTGCCACCGGAACACAACAACGGCGCGATCTTCCAGGTGAGCCAGCGGAGCGGACTCTTCGACGACGACAAGGCCCGGCAGGTCGGGGACATCCTGACCGTGCGCCTGGTCGAGCGCACTCAGGCCCGCAAGTCCGCGAACACCAGCACCAGCAAGGACAGCAGCATCGAGCTGCCGGGTCCGACGCTGTTCGGTGGCGACGTGACCGTGAACGGCCGCCCGATCCTCGACAACCGCATCGAGAACTCGCGCAGTTTCGGCGGCCAGGGCGACAGCGCGCAGAGCAACCAGCTCGATGGCAACATCACCGTGACGGTGGCGGAGGTGCTGGCCAACGACAACCTGGTGATCCGGGGGGAGAAGTGGATCCGGATCAACCAGGGCCAGGAATACATCCGCCTGCGCGGGGTGGTGCGGCCGGTCGACATCCGCGCCGACAACACCGTGCTGTCCACCCAGCTCGCCGACGTGCAGGTGGCCTACGGCGGCAGCGGCACCCTGGCCGACAGCAACGAGCCCGGCTGGCTGACGCGTTTCTTCAGCAGCCCCTTCTGGCCCTTCTGAGGAGTTGAAAACGATGCCCTTCCAACGCTTGACCGCCAGGCTCCCGATGGTGCTGTTCTCGCTCGCGACCGTGCTGCTGCTCGCGCCGGTCTTTACGGCGCAGGCCCAGGGCCTCGAGCGCGTGAAGGACCTCGCCTCCATCGGCGGCGTGCGCAACAACCAGCTGGTCGGATACGGCCTGGTGGTGGGACTCGACGGCACCGGTGACCGCACCACCCAGGCCCCGTTCACCGTGCAGAGCCTGAAGAACATGCTCGGCCGCCTCGGCGTGACGGTGCCGCCGGACGTGAACCCGCAGCTGCGCAACGTCGCCGCGGTGATGATCCACGCGGACCTGCCGCCCTTCGCGAAGCCCGGGCAGACCATCGACATCACCGTGTCCTCGATCGGCAACGCGGGCAGCCTGCGCGGCGGCAGCCTGCTGATGACCCCGCTGAAGGGCGCGGACGGCCAGACCTACGCGATGGCGCAGGGCAACCTGGTGGTCGGCGGGCTGGGCGCCGAGGGTCGCGACGGTTCGCGCATCACAGTGAACGTGCCCAGCGTGGGTCGCGTCCCGAACGGCGCCACCGTGGAGCGCGAGGTCGCCAGCCCCTTCGCCCAGGGCGACAGCGTGACGCTGAACCTGCACCGTTCCGACTTCACGACCGCCAACCGGGTCTCGGACGCGATCAACGACGCCCTCGGGGGCGGCACCGCCCGGCCGCTGGACGGCTCCAGCGTGCGGGTACGCGCGCCGCTCGACCCGGGCCAGCGCGTGAGCTTCGTGTCGGTGCTGGAGAACATCCGGGTGCAGCCGGGGGAGGCCCCGGCGAAGGTGATCGTGAACTCGCGCACGGGCACGGTGGTGATCGGCAGCAACGTGACCGTCACCGCCGCGGCGGTCAGCCACGGCAGCCTGACCGTGACCATCACCGAGTCGCTGGACGTCAGCCAGCCGGCTCCGCTGGGCCGTGGCGAGACCGTGGTGACGCCGCGTACCGAGATCGAGGCCGTCGAGGAGGCGAACCCGATGTTCCTGTTCGGGCCCGGGGTGACCCTCGACGAGATCGTGCGCGCGGTGAACCGGGTGGGCGCGGCACCCGGCGACCTGGTGGCCATTCTCGAGGCCCTGCGCGAGGCGGGCGCGCTGCGGGCCCAGCTGATCGTGATCTAGCGGGCCGCGGAATCCCGGACCAGGACCCCGTTCCATGAATGCCAATCTCTCCGCCGCCTACACCAGCACGGACTTCCAGGGCCTGGCCGACCTGCGGCGCATGGCCCGCGAGGAGTCCCCGGAGGCGGCCGATGCCGCGGCGCGGCAGTTCGAGGCCCTGTTCATCCAGATGATGCTGAAGAGCATGCGCGACGCGATGCCGGTGGACAGCGGTATCGACGGGGACGGGGTGCAGTTCTATCGGGAGATGTTCGATAAGCAGATCGCGCTGGAGATGTCGCAGGGCGAGGGCATCGGTCTGCGCGAGTCCCTGTTGCGGGATCTCGCCCCGGGCCGGGGCGAGGCCGGCGGCGCACAGGAGCTGCGCATGCCCGAGCGACGGGTGCCGGCAACGGCGGCGTGGCCGGCCGAGGCCGTGGTCCGCAACGCCCCGACGGCAGACGCAGAGGCGCCGGCACCGGGCCGCCCCTGGCGTCCCGAGTCGCCCGAGGCCTTCGTGCGGGAACTGCGGCCGCATGCGGAGCAGGCCGGCGCCGCGCTCGGGGTCGCGCCCGAGGTGCTGCTGGCGCAGTCGGCGCTGGAGACCGGGTGGGGTCGGCACGTGATGGCGCATGCCGACGGGTCCAGCAGTCACAACCTCTTCGGGATCAAGGCCGATGCCCGCTGGACGGGCCCGCGCGTGCACGTGAACACGCTCGAATACGTGAACGGGGTGCCGGAACGGGAGCGCGCGGCCTTCCGCGCCTACGACAGTCCCGCGGCCAGCTTTGCCGACTACGTGGACTTCCTGCAGGGCAACCCGCGCTACCGCACCGCGCTGACCCGGGCCGGCGATGCGGAGGGCTACCTGCAGGGCCTGCAGTCCGCGGGCTACGCGACCGATCCGGCCTACGCGGACAAGATCCTGGACATCCTGGGGCAGGGCACCCTGCCGCAGGCCCTTGGACTCAAGCCCGATACCGCCGGGCCGACAAGTGGATGATGAGGAGCACGGTATGCACAGCCTGAGGGTCTCCAGCCGGGACTGCCGGGAGCGCCGCAATGGGTAGCGATATCCTGAGCATCGGCACCTCCGGTCTCGCCGCATTCCAGCGCGGCCTGTCGACGACCGGCCACAACATCGCCAATGCGGGCACCGAGGGCTACAGTCGCCAGCGCGTGGACCTGAACACGCGTGAGCCGCAGTTCGCGGGCAACGCCTATATCGGCAAGGGCGTCGAGGTCGGCGGGGTGAACCGCGTCTTCGATCAGTTCGTGGAGAACCAGCTGCGCACCGCGACCTCTTCGAACGAGCAGTCCTCGGTATTGCACGACTACGCGAAACGGGTCGACTCCCTGCTCGCGAATCCCGATTCCGGACTGGCGGCCGGACTGCAGCGCTTCTTTGCCGCCGCGCAGGACGTGGCGACCGATCCCACCTCCGTGCCTGCACGCCAGGTGATGATCGCGGAGGCGGAGTCCCTGTCCGGCCGCTTCGGCTCCCTCCACCAGCAGCTGGACGACCAGCGCGCGCTGGTCAACGGCCAGATCGAGACCACCGTGGACGAGATCAACGGGATCTCGGAGTCGCTGGCCGAGGTGAATGCCGGCATCGTTGCGGCCACCGGCCGCGCCGGCGGTGCCGCCCCGAACGACCTGCTCGACCAGCGCGACCGGCTGGTGCGCGAACTGGCGGAACACGTGAACGTGACCACCGTGGCCCAGGACGACGGTGCGCTCAACGTCTTCGCGGGCAATGGCCAGAGCCTGGTGATCGGCAGCAACGCCTCCGAGCTCGTCGCCCGGCCACTGGGCGAGGATCCGTTGCAGGTCGATGTCGGCCTCGCGGGATCCGGCGGCGCGGTGGCGGACATCGGCCGGTTCATGACCGGCGGCCGTCTCGGCGCGCTGCTGGAGGTCCGCGGTTCCCTGCTGGACCGGGCGCAGAACGATCTCGGGCTGATCGCCCAGGGGCTGGCGCGGGAGTTCAATGCGCAGCACGCAGCGGGCCGGGACCTGAATGGGGAGCCGGGTGGACCCTTCTTCCTCGAGCCCGCAGTGGAGGTCCGGGGCAGCGGCTCCGGTGCGCTGCCCGCGGTGGCGATCGGCGACGTCGGTGAACTCACCGGCGACGACTACCGGCTGCGCTTCAACGGGGACCAGTGGGAGCTGCGAAACACCTCCAGCAACCGGGTGGTGGGCGAGTCGGATCCCGGTAATGAATTGGTGGTGGCGGGTCTGAGCATCGATACCAGCGGACTGGATCAGGGCGAGAGCTTCCTGATCCGGCCCACGCGCACCGCCGCGGCGCAGATTGGCACCGCGATTGACGATCCCCGCGGTATCGCCGCGGCGGACGCGGGCGACGATGACACCGCGATTCCGGTCGGCGACAACACCAACGCGCTGCGGCTCGCCGGTCTGCAGGACGCCCGCTTCCTGTCCGGCGACACCGCCACCCTCGAGGGCTCCTACAACGCGATGATCGGCGAGGTGGGGACCCGGACCCGGCAGGCCGAGGTCTCCGCGCAGGCGCAGTCGCGTCTGCTCGACGAGGCCCGGAACCAGCGGGAATCGATCTCCGGCGTGAACCTGGACGAGGAGGCGGCCAACATGCTGCGCTACCAGCAGGCCTACCAGGCGGCCGCCCAGGTGATTGCCGTGAGCGGAACCCTCTTTGACACACTGCTCGGTGCGGTGAGGCGGTAACGGCGATGCGCGTATCCACAACCCAGGTCTTCCAGAACGGGCTCGACTCCATCCAGCGCAGCCAGCAGGACCTCTCCCGAACGCAGATGCAGCTCGGGTCCGGCCAGCGGATCCTGAGCCCGTCCGACGATCCCGGTGGCGCGGTGCAGTCGCTGCAGCTGACCAGCGCGGTCGAGAAGCTCGAGCAGTACGCGCGCAACAGCCTGTCGCTGGAGCAGCGGCTGCGCACCAGCGAGACCGTGGTGGGTTCGGTGGTGGACGGACTGCAGCGCGTGCGCGAGCTGGTGGTGCAGGGCAACAACGGCAGCCAGACCAACGAGACCCGCGCGATGATCGCGGGCGAGATCCGCCAGGCGCGGGACGAACTCGTCCAGCTCGCGAATACCCGCGACGCGAATGGCGAATACCTGTTCGCCGGGCTGAGTTCGTGGACGCGTCCCTTCGAGGTCGACGCAGACGGGAACGTGGCGTACCAGGGCGACGACGGTCAGCGCGCGGTGCAGATCAGCCCGGCGCGCACCGTGCCGGTCGGCGACTCCGGTGAGCGGGTCTTCGTGGATGTTCCGAATGACGAAGGGGACCTGCAGCCCCTGTTCGAGACCTACACCCGGATCGTCGAGGCCCTGGAGGCCCCGGTCAGCGACCAGGAGGGCCGCGAGGGCCTGAACGACGCGATGGCACGCGGCCTCGGTGACCTCGACCAGGCCCTCGGGCACCTGCTGGAGGTCCGCACCGACCTCGGCGGGCGCATGAAGACCGTGGAGACCCAGAACCGGATCAACGAGGACCAGCTGCTGCAGGTCCGGACCGCGCTGTCCGAGACCCGCGACCTCGACTACGCCGAGGCCATCAGCCGCTTCAACCTGCAGCAGACCGCGCTGCAGGCGGCCCAGCAGACCTTCGTGCAGGTGCAGCGGCTGTCGCTGTTCAACTTCCTCTAGTGGGCCATGCGGAAAGTTCGGTGACTATGGAGCACAGCCAGAAGGGCCGGAGCAAGGCGGGCAAGTGCAGGAATAGTGGGCCTATTTCAAACTTGCCCAACGCAGCGCCGGCGCTTCTGGCGAAGCGATCTGGTACCGAACTTTCCGCATGGCCCACTAGTCTGATGCACCCGTCATCGCGAGGAGCGAGGCGACGTGGCGATCCATAGGGCATGGATTTCGAACATGCCGGCTGGATTGCTCGCTGCGGGCCAGATGGACCCCGCGGTCGCTCCGATGGCACGTCGGTTGCATAAAACTCCAGTAGGGACCGGTCCCGCCAGAAATCCGACGGGCGGGGACCGGCCAAACGCATCGAGATGAACCGGAGACGGCCCGATGGGGTATCGGCGCAGGCACAATCTCAGGACCGGGCGGCTGCTGGCGGCCCTCCTGCTGCTGGCCGGCAGTGGGGCCGCGGCCGAGGAGCCGCAGCAGAACATCCTGGCGGCGGCCACGGCCTTCATGGAGGCGACTGCCGCCGAGGCCCATGGCGCGGGCTTCGAGGTCTCGGTGACCGCGGGTCCGCTCGACGACCGGCTGCGCTTGCGCGCCTGCGAGGAGGGGCTCGAGGCCTTCACCGCACCGGGCACCCGCACCGCGGGCAACACCACGGTCGGCGTGCGCTGCCATGGCCCGGTGTCCTGGACGCTGTACGTGCCGGTTCAGATCGAGGTCCACGGCGAGGTGGTCGTGCTCGGCCAGCCGCTGCCCCGGGGAAGCGTGCTGCAGCCCGCCCACCTGCGGCTGGAGAGGCGGGACGTCGGCCGGCTCGGTAATGGCTACCTCGGTAATCTGGAAGAGGCCCGGGACATGGTGCTGCGCCGCGCGCTGCAGGCCGGGACGGTGCTGACGCCGCAGATGGTGGAACCGCCGCGCCTGGTCGAGCGTGGCCAGCGCGTGCTGCTGCTGGCCGAGACGGGCCCGGTGGCGGTGCGGGTCCAGGCGGAGGCACTGGGCGACGGGGCGCTGGGCGAGCGGGTCCGGGTGCGCAACCTGTCGTCGGAGAAGATCATCGAGGCGCGGGTACTGTCTCATGGGGTGGTGGGTGTTAGCATGTAGCCGAACGCCCTGCGCGGGCTGGGCGGCGCCATCGCCGGGTCTCCGCGCTAACGGTCATCGCGGGCGGCCACCACCCCTGACCATGAAAGAGGACCGTAGGGTGGGCAAAACGAAGTGTGCCCACCACAGACCGACACGGCCGGGATGGCCGGGATGGTGGGCCCGCTGCGCTTGGCCCACCCTACGCCCAATCGCGGCCCGCGACGGGGGTAGAGAGGAGTTTCACGCTAAGGATTTGCGGCCCGCGGCCGATACAGGGTCCAGGAGAGGTCGGAGCATAGGCCCGAGGAATCAAAGATGACAATCGATATCAAGAACAACCTGACGCCAACCCCGCCCCGCACGACGGGCGAGGGCCGCAGTGTCGCGGAGAACGCCGGGGTGCGCAGCGGCGGCGCGGAGCCGGGCAGGGACGAGGGTGGCAGCGGTGATCGCGTGACCCTGACCGACACCGCGCGCCGGCTGAGCGACCTGACCCGCAGCGTGAGCGAGCAGCCGGCGGTCAACACCCAGCGCGTGGAGCAGATCCGGGCGGCGATCGATCAGGGTCGCTACGAGATCAATGCCGAGCGCATCGCCGATCGCCTGATCGCGATGGAAAAGGTCCGCTGATCCGATGGCCGACACCGGCGCAGCGGCTGACCGGCTGCACGAACTGCTGAACCGGGCGGTGCGCGAGTCCGTGCTGCTGGAGGCGGCGCTCGAGCGCGAGACGCGGTCCCTGTCCACCCACGATGTGGATGCGCTGCAGCAGGCGGTGAACGCCAAGCACCAGGCGGTGCAGGGCCTCGAAGAAGTCTCGCGGGAACAGGCGGCCCTGCTGCACTCGGGCGGCTTTGCCGCGGACACGCCGGGCATGGAGGCCTGCCTGCGGGCCTGGGACCTGGAAGGGCGCATCCGGCCCCTCTGGGAACGGCTCCAGGATTCGATGGAGCGCTGCCGACGCCACAACCAGATCAACGGTGGCCTGGTCCAGACCCAGCAGCACCAGGTCCAGCAGGCGTTGCACATCCTCCGCGGCGAAGACACGCGCACCGAGCTCTACGATCCCCGCGGCCGAACCGTGGCGAGCAGTGCGCCCCGCTCGATCTCACAGGCCTGACCGCTTGCCCTCCGGGCCCTCGTCCCGGCGCCGGCTGCCGCCGGCCGTCCTGCCCCCTTCCCGCCTGCGCATGCCCCCTGCCGCCTGCGCGGGACAACGGTGATGGGCCCGGCGGAACCCGCGGACTTCGGCCGATTCGAGAGCCGGCCCAATCGGGAACTGATCACCGACCCGGCGCGCGTGCACCGGATGCTGCAGAGCCTGTGGGAGCGGCGGGTGCTGCTGAGCGCGAAGCCGGAGGGCGACGAGGACTGGTATTCCACCGCCATCCTCGATGTGAACCGGCCGGCCGGGATCATCGTGCTGGACGAGCTGGCCCCGGACAGGGGACACCGGCGCGTGGCCATCGGCACCCGCCTGCGCGTGATGGGGGTGCTCGGCGGCGTGCCCACCCGCTTCACCGCGGAAGTGGCGGATGTTGCGGTGCAGGACGACATCGCCTTGTACCGCGTTGCGATGCCGCTGGAGGTGGAATACCTGCAGCGCCGCGCCTTCTTCCGGGCCTACGTCCCGCGCAGCCTGGAGCTGCGGGCGCATCTGGTGCTGGAGGAGGAGCGCCTCGAGGTCACCGGCCGCCTGCTGGACGTCTCGCTCGGCGGCTTCGGGGTGCAGCTCGCCCCGGACTGCCCGCTGTCACCGCTGGACGTCGTCGCGGTGCGCAGGTTGGACCTGCCCGAGGGACAGACAGTCCGCTGTACCGCCGAGATCCGCTACATGCAGCAGGAGCACGCCCACAAGTCGATCCGCACCGGAGCGCGGTTCATCGACCTGGACAAGTCAGTGGAGCGCACCCTGCTCCGCGCGATCTACAGCCTAGAACGCGAGCAGATCCGCAAGCGCCCCGCCGGCGATTGAGCCCCAAACCCCGCCGCCGAAGCAGCAGGCGCTGTGGGAGCGGCCTCCCGGCCGGGATGCCCTTGTCCGGCGGGGGATCGCGGCTGGAAGCCGCTCCTACGAGGCCTCCCAGGGCGCGCAGGTGTTGTGGGAGCGGCCTCCCGGCCGCGATGCCCTTGGCCGGCGGGGGATCGCGGCTGGAAGCCGCTCCTACAAACCCGCCCCTACAAACCCACCCCAGAATTACACCGATGCCTCGGTTTCAACCCGGTTGCGTCCGCTGCGCTTGGCCGCGTACATCGCCTTGTCGGCGCGGTCGAAGAGTTCCACCGCGCTGTCGCGGCGGCGGGCCATCGCGAGGCCGATGCTCGCGGTCACCTGGTGGCCGGGGGCCGCGTCCTGCACGGCCGCGCAGCGCTCCAGCGCCATCCGGACCCGCTCCGCGGCCCGCACCGCGTCCGCGGGGCTCGCGACCCGCATCAGGACCACGAACTCCTCGCCGCCGGAGCGAAAGACCATGTCGCTCGCGCGGGTCGCCTCCACCAGGCAGCCGGTCACGGCCTTCAGCACGCGGTCGCCCACGGAGTGGCCGAGCGTGTCGTTCACGTGCTTGAAGTGATCCAGGTCCAGGGCCAGCAGCGCGACCGGCTCGCCACCGCGCTCGAAGCTCGCCAGCTCGCGCGTCAGCAGGTGCTCCAGCGCGGTCCGGTTCTGCACGCCGGTCAGCGGGTCCGTGCGCGAGGCCTCCACCGCCTGCCGGTAGAGCAGGGCGTTGCGCAACGGGTAGACCAGCCCCGGCAGCATCGTCTCCAGCTGCTTAAGGTCCTGTTCGCGGAACTTCCGGCCGCGCATCAGGCGCAGCTCGCCGAGGTCCTCGCCCTTCAGCGACAGGTTGTAGGTGCAGCTGTGCCGCGACACCCGCCCCTGGCTGACGTGCAGCCTCAGGCCGGGAAGATCGTAGCTGAAGCCGTCGTGGGGGAAGGCGATCTGGATCACCCGCGAAAAACGCCCGAGGACCGCGGTGGGGTCCAGCGTGGTCTGCAGCTCCCAGGCCAGCTCGGCCGGCGTGAGCGACGCACCTGAGGCACCCGGAAGCGGCTGGTCCTGGCCGGCCAGACCGGCCGGGAGGCTGCGACGGATGGATTCGGAGAATGTCTGGTTCATGCGTCGGATTCCTGAAACACGTCACCCGATTGGAAGCCAATTTCGTGCCAAATTGAAAATGTTAAATAAAACAGATACGTATAATATCTCTCTCCCAAAACGACAGAAATCCGACGCCCAAGCCCCCGCCCCCGCGACCACCCGCGCCGGATTCCCGTCTCCGACCCGGGCGGTCGCGACATTCCGCAACCCCCAGGATGAAAGGGCGGGCCACGGAAGACACGGAAGGACACTGAAAAGGGCCTGAGTGTCTTTCGCTTCCGTGCCGTCCGTGTCTTCCGTGGCTTTGTTTTCACACGAACCTTCATGTCGCACGAGTGCCATGCTCGGCGATGAGCGTGTCCCTTCCCCGCCTGCGGGCCCCGCAACACCCCCAACATCGAACGAAGCCCATCATTCTGCTACACTTTTGGGACTACGCAGCCACTCCGGAACCCCGCCCCGGTGATCATCGAGCATCCGCCCGTCGTCGCCCTGCACGCCCCGGCCCCGCGCCGGCCGGCGGGCGCTGGCGCGGGCATCGTCGGCGGCGCGGCGATTACCGAGACGTTCCGCCCGCTGGACGACCCCGGGCAGCGCGCGGCCGCGCGCCAGGGCGAGCGCAACGACGCGGCCGAGCACCGCCCGCGCAGCGATGCCGAGTGGGCGGCGCGCATGCGCGTCGGCGTGGCCCGGGAGCAGGCGCGGCAGTCCGCGGACACGGGGGCACAGGACCGCGCCTGGCAGCAAGGGGGCACCGCCGGCCGGGAGACCTACATCTCCGCGGCCGAGACCCGGCGCCTGCGCGAACGCCTCGAGGCCCGCCTCGCCCCGGATCCGGAGATCCTGATCCTGCCCAGCGTGGACCTTCGCGCCTGAGACCGAAGGGGCCGGGATCTTCCCGGCGTTGGCGTGAAGATGTAGCCACGGAAGGACACGGAAGGCACGGACATGAAGGATATTCAAGGCCTTTTCAGTGTGTTCCCGTGCCTTCCGTGGCGCGCCCTTGCATCGTCGGGGGTGGCCGCGCGCGTCGCGAACCGGTAGGGCGGTACCCGTAGGGTGGGCCAAGTGCAGCGGGCCCACCATTCTGGCCGTGGCGGTCGGTGGTGGGCACACTTCGTTTTGCCCACCCTACGGCCTCCTTT
>JAABTX010000041.1 GCA_011389655.1 Thioalkalivibrio sp. | reverse complement strand
ACACGCTAGAGCTTTTCCGACCGCTGTGCAACGGGCCCTTCCGAACGGACGCTCGGACGCACATCAGCGCCACGACGCCGCCGATTTCGTCGACGATCTACACGGTCTGAATGCCGCCCCACATCGGGCCCATGGCAACAGGCCCCGCCCGCTCGTTGATCGCCACGCCACTCGGCATCCCGGTTGCCACGTCAGCCAGCGTATGCTTGAGCAGATCGAAGAGACCTTCGGCCGGGGCAAAAGATCGGTCGGCTGCGCCAGATGAAGGTTCCGGCGGGGCGCGCGTGAATCACCCGGAAACGTCATCGGCACCTCGCCGCCGTACAACTCCCGCGGCGTAACCTCGGCCGGCACGCAACTCGCGCGCAGCCTGGCGATGCTGTTCCTTAGCCAGATCGCCTACCGACTCCGGCCCGTGCTGCGCACCGAGCTGGAAGCCATCACCTGCCGGTTGCTGCCATCGCTCGCGCTCCGTCCCGTCGCTCGACGTCGTTTACAAAGCATTACTGCACAGAATCGCAGCCAAACGCCCTTTCGAAAATCGCTTCATGACTGACGCGGATTCAAGGGCCGGACACCGTCTCGCTCTTCGGCCGGCAAAGCGGCCAACAGTTGTTTGACCAGGCCCCGCCCCGGCACGTTGAGTTCGGGTGCAAGATCGTTCAGCGGAACCAGCACGAACGCTCGCTCGGCCAATCCCGGATGAGGCACCTGAAGGCCGGCCGTTTGAATGACCTCGCTGCCGAAGACCAGAACGTCCAGATCCAGCACTCTGGGCCCCCACCGCGGGCCGGCACGCCGACGGCCGAAGTCGGTCTCGATGCCGAGGAGCCGCTCAAGCAAGGTCGAACAATCGAGCGCGGTTTCCAGTTCGGCCACGGCATTGAGAAAATCGGGCTGGTCCGTTACACCCCACGGTGGGGTTCGGTACACTGGCGAACAGGCCACAAGTCGGGTGTCAGGAAGGGCATCGATTGCTCGGGTGGCCCGGCACAGGGTATCTGCCGAAGCTCCCAGGTTGCTGCCTAGACCGATCCAGGCTCGGGTCATCAGACTGCCTTGCGCTCGCACAAATAGTGCCCATGATCACGCGGACCCGTGTAGGCCGTTACCATAGTCTCACGGTCGTCCTCCCCCACTTCCTGAATCCAGGCCCAGTCCGCGCCTACCTTTCGAACCGCAGCCGGTTCGAGTAGGCGCGGCACAAGAGAATCGCCGGTGGTCCAGGCCCGGGAATGCCGCCCGTCGACCGGGCACAGGGCGCGCTTCCCGTAGCGTTTGCGGGAGGGTGACTGCTCACGCCACATCTCCGTTGCTACGAAAGAGAAGCGCCCCATTGCTACCAGCCCGGTCGGCAAAATATTTTGAAGTAGCGGAGCCATCACTGTAACTGAGCGGCCGGTTTCCAATCTGATTGTGACACCGAGCTTGACCATGAAACGCGCCGCATGCAGCAGCCGAAACCGGACTTCGCAGTAGCGCAGGACCCGGTTTCCGACAAACCGCAAATTTTACTCCACTAGGTCGGCGTGGTTGCGGATGGTCTTGATAATCGAATGGTGCATCGGTGGGTTGATGCTAAAATTTTGGTCATGGGCCGTGCCCGCCCCGTCCAAGCACTACTTACCCGGCAATATCCAGGGAGCTGCGCAATACGGGAGGGGACCGCCATCGGGGCAAAGGGAGACCGCCTTATCCACCGGGAGAGTCTGGTTCTCTTGCCGGTATCGCTCTAACCCTAGCCTTTCCAGAACCGGACCGAGCGGTGCAAGGTACCGACGGTGCAGTGGTCGCACTGCTAGACTCAAGTGGCGCTTTCGACGCCGCGAATATGGCCGCACTGGCAGAGGTCGCGCGGCATTGAACCCCGGCGACTTCAGCCAGGCTGGCAAGCGCCGGGGCTACCCGGGCGTATCGTGCAGAGAAGCTTGCCCAGTGGGCTATGTTCAACGTGCCGCGCGCCGGCACAATGCCCATGTAAGACACAAAGCGGCCAAACCATGAAATGGCACCAAGGTACAACACTGGTGGCACGGCCACGCTTAACACGAGTGCAATGATTCTCGCAGGACGGCAACCTAGACCTTAACCGCTTTTCGCTCTGGCGTTGACGCAGCCGCAGCCGCCGGGCTGACTCGGACGGCGCAGTACTTGAACTCGGGGATCTTGCCGTAGGGGTCGAGGGCCTCGTTGGTCAGCAGGTTCGCGGCTGCCTCATGGTAGCCGAAGGGCATGAACACCGAGTGTCGTGCCATTCCGCGGTCCGCCCGCGCCATCGCCGTGATCTCGCCGCGGCGCGAGTTGATCACCACCTGCTCACCAGGCCGGACCCCCAACTCCTCCAGGTCCTTGGGATGCAAACTGGCCACTGCCTCGGGCTCGATGGCGTCCAGCACCGCTGCATGGCGGGTCATGCTGCCCGTATGCCAATGCTCCAGCTGCCGTCCTGTCGTGAAGACGAAGGGGTAGTCGGAATCCGGCAACTCGTCGGCATGTACGTATCGGGCAGGGACAAAGCGGGCGCGTCCGCTCGCGGTGGGGAAGCCTTGCTGAAAGATAATGGGTTCCCCGGGGTCGCCCTCATGTAACAGCGGATAGGTCAGGGTGTGCTCGGCGGCCAGCCGGTCCCAGGTCATGCCACCGAGGCTGGGCGTGGCCCGGCGCATCTCTTCGAACACGTCCTGGACCGACCGATAAGACCAATTGAGCCCTAACCCCTCGGCCATTTGCTGGATGATCCACAGATCCTGGCGCGCCGCCCCGGGGGGATCGATGGCCTGACGGCCGAGCTGGACGCGCCGATCCGTATTGGTGAAGGTGCCCGTCTTCTCCGGGAAGGCCGAAGCGGGCAGGATGACGTCGGCGAAGCCCGCAGTCTCGGTGAAAAATATGTCCTGCACCACCAAGTGGTCGAGCCGGGCCAGGGCCTCCCGGGCGTGGTTCAGGTTCGGGTCCGACATAGCGGGGTTCTCCCCCATGATGTACATGCCATGGAGGCTGCCCTCGTGGATGGCGTTCATGATCTCCACTACCGTGAGACCGGGCCGGGAGTCCAGGGAGGTGTCCCAGAGTGTCTCGAAACGCTTCTGGACGGCCGGGTCGTCCACCCGCTGGTAGTCGGGGTAGACCATGGGGATGAGGCCGACGTCCGAAGCTCCCTGGACGTTGTTCTGGCCTCGCAAGGGGTGCAAGCCGGTGCCGGGACGGCCGATCTGTCCGGTAAGCAGGGCCAGCGCGATGAGACAGCGCGCATTGTCGGTCCCATGGATGTGTTGAGAGATGCCCATGCCCCAAAAGATCATGGCCCCCTTGGCAGTGGCGTAGAGTCGGGCCACCTCGCGGATGGTTGGGGCCGGGACGCCGGTAATAGCTGCGACCTGCTCCGGGGGGTAGTCCATGACGTTCTGCTTCAGGGCCTCGTAGCCCTCGGTGTGCTCACGGATGTAGGCGTCGTTCTGCAGCCCCTCTTCAATGATGGTGCACATCATGGCGTTCAGCAGCGGCACGTCGGTGTCGGCGTTGAACTGCAGCGAGTGCGTGGCATGACGAGCCAACTCCGAGCGGTAGGGGTCCATGAGGATCAGCTTCTTGCCGCTCTTGGCCGCATTCTTCATGAAGGTGGCGGCCACCGGGTGATTCACCGTAGGCCGGGCGCCGATGATGATGATGACCTCGGCCTCTGCCACATCCTCCACCTGGTTGGAGACGGAGCCCGAGCCGATGGTCTCCAACATGGCGGCTACAGAGGAAGCGTGGCACAAGCGGGTGCAGTGATCCACGTTGTTGGTCTGGAAGCCGGTGCGCACCAGCTTCTGGAACAGGTAGGCCTCTTCGTTGCTGCCCTTGGCGGAGCCGAAGCCAGCCAACGCCTGGCCGCCTTCTGTGTCGCGGATGCGGCCAAGGCCACCGGCTGCCGCTTTCAGGGCCTCCTCCCAGCTCGCTTCGCGAAAATACTCGTGCATCTGCTCGCGACCCAGCACCGCCGGGGTCTTCGCCTTGCCCTCCCGGCGAATGAGAGGTGTGGTGAGGCGATGGGGGTGATGCACGTAGTCGAAGCCATAGCGCCCCTTGACGCAAAGGCGACTGTGGTTGGAAGGGCCATCACGGCCATCAGCATAGAGAATCGTGTTGTCCTTCACGTGGTAGGTGAGGAGGCAACCTACGCCGCAGTAGGGACAAACGGATTC
This sequence comes from Thioalkalivibrio sp., assembly GCA_011389655.1. Lineage (GTDB taxonomy): Bacteria > Pseudomonadota > Gammaproteobacteria > Ectothiorhodospirales > Ectothiorhodospiraceae > Thioalkalivibrio. Next base: position 19,827 of record JAABTX010000041.1, on the reverse strand, counting down.
CACCTTTTTGTCCGGTACCACCTTGCCCACCTCCTGTGCCGGCATCAATGCACCAGTGGGACAGGCCTGGACGCATTCACCGCAGGTGACGCAGGTACTCTCGCCCATGGGGTCATCGAGATCGAAGACAATCTTGGAATGCTCGCCCCGAAAGGCATACCCGATAACGTCGTTGACCTGTTCCTCGCGGCAGGCCCGCACACAGCGGGTGCACTGGATGCAGGTGTCGAGATTGACCGAGATGGCGGCATTGCTGAGGTCAGGCTGAGGTTGGGGGCGCTCGCCAAAGCGGGGCGCGCCCACCCCCAGTTTATCGACCCACTGGTCGAGCTCGGATTGCGGAGTGTGGGGCGATACCGACTGTTCCGGCATGTCCGCCAGCAGCAGCTCAAGCACCATTCGCTGGGACAACAAGGCGCGGGCGCTGTCGCTGCGCACCGACATGCCGTCCCGGGGAGCTCGGCAACAAGAGGGAGCAAGTACCCGCTCGCCATCTATCTCGACCATGCAGGAGCGGCAATTGCCCACCTCGCGGTAGCCCTCCTTGTAACACAGGTGGGGGATCTCAACGCCAATGCGCCGGGCGGCCTGGAGGATGGTCTCGCCCTCCAGGGCCTCCACGGGTTGGCCGTTAAGTTCAAACCGGATCGTGTTCGCAGCGACGGATTGGAGATTCACAGCCATTAGTCTTCAAACTCCTGGGGGAAATATTTGAGAGCACAGCGCAGGGGGTTCGGAGCCGCCTGGCCCAAGCCGCAGATGGAGGCGTCGGCCATCACAGTACAGAGGTCATCCAGCACTGCCTCATCCCAAGTCTCCTGCTCCATCAGGGTCACGGCCTTCACCGTACCGACGCGGCACGGTGTGCACTGACCGCAGGACTCGTGTGCGAAGAAGCGCATGGCGTTGAGGGCGGCCTGCCGGGCACTGTCGTGGTCGGAAAGCACGATGATCGCCGCCGATCCTATGAAGCAGTGTGGGTCTACTTCCTGGAGGGTGTCGAAATCCAGGGGAACGTCGGCCTTGGCGGCAGGCAAGATGCCGCCCGAGGCCCCTCCGGGGAAATAGCCATAAAGGGTATGGCCTTCCAACATGCCGCCGCAGTACTCATCGATGAGCTCCCGCAGCGTGATGCCGGCAGGGGCCAGATGCACCCCTGGCCGCTTCACCCGACCGCTAACGGAAAAGGAGCGCAGGCCGTGGCGGCCATGGCGGCCCTGACCGGCGAACCACTCTGGACCCTTCTCTAGGATGTCCCGCACCCAATACATGGTCTCCAGGTTCTGCTCTAGGGTGGGGCGGCCAAAGATGCCCACCTGGGCGACCAGGGGTGGGCGCAGGCGGGGCATGCCGCGCTTGCCCTCGATGGATTCCACCATGGCCGACTCCTCTCCGCAGATGTAGGCGCCGGCGCCCCGCCGGATATGGAGCCGTGGCAGGGGGCAGGGGGGAGCGGCCTCCAGTTCCGCCACAGCCCGGTGCAGGACGCCTTCGGCTGCGGCATATTCGTCCCGCAGGTAAAGGTAAACGTCGGGGGCATTGACCGCCCAGGCCCCAATGAGGGTGCCTTCCAGGAAACGGTGGGGATCCCGTTCCAGGTAATGGCCATCCTTGAAGGTACCGGGCTCACCCTCGTCGATATTGATGGCTACATAGCGGGGTTCGGGCTCGTTGCGAAGGGCCCGCCACTTGCGCCCTGCGGGGAAGCCGGCCCCTCCGAGGCCTCGCAGCTTGGCGTTCTCCAGGGTACTGACGATAGCCTCCACGTCGCGCCGGCCGGCCACACAGTCGGCGAGCAGGCTGTATCCACCTGCGTCACGATAAGCTGTGTAGGCGATGACCCCCGTAGGTTCCGGCGGATCCACCGCGCCGTTGTCCACGGCCGCTGCCACCGTCTCTGGCGTGGCATGACCGACGGGATTCCGTCCCACCACGGCCACGGGCGCCTCGTGGCAGCGGCCCACGCAGGGCACGGGCTGGATGCGCACGCCTGGTCCCAGATTCGCCCCGAGGGCATCGGTAAGCTCACCGCAGCCATGCATCTCGCAGGTGACCGATTCGCACACGCGAACGGTCAGGGGCGGCGGTGGGGTTTCCCCCGCCTTGGTGACATCGAAATGGTGATAGAAGGTGGCCACCTCATAGACCTCGGTCATGGACAACCCGAGCTCATGGGCCAAGGCCACCATGTGATCGGCGGAGATGTGCTTGTAGCCGTCCTGGATGCGGTGCAAATATTCGATAAGAAGGTCAGGGCGGCGGGGGTCGTCCCTCAGCAAGGCTTGCACCTCGACCAGGGCTTGTTCCTGCAGCTGCCGGCCCTTCAGATGCCCGCGCCGTTTCCTGCCCCCTTTCGAGGGTTTGCTCTTTATTTCAGGGACGTTCGTCATGTGCAGTACCTGGGTCTCCGCGCGCTGTTCAGCAAATGTCTGGTCGCTCATAGCGGGAATGAAGCAAGGCTTATGCCAGGAACGCGGATAGGCGCTTTCTCCGCTTGATGGCGAAACCACGGTAAATCCCGCGATTCCCCGGCATGCCGCAGGCACAGGGACGGCTTTAGCTGGGGTTCGATAAGGAAACGTCAGAATGGCGTTCCGGACAACGCCGAGCATGAGATATCTTCCGCACCTCACCCCAGGACAGGTGTGGCATCAATGGAGCGCAGATGCCGCGGACTTGTGCCACACACGTTACACAAAACGCACCCAAGATTGCGGTAAACGCATCATGTTCAACAAGCAGGCTGCCAGCCCTGACTCTTATACCTCACGGCTGCCTGGCGCCGGTCGGCGCGCAGTGCCAGCGGTCCTCCGCCCTTTGGGCGAGGTGACCCATAGTGGATCCCTGGCACGATGGCCATCCCGATGCGTAGGATGCCTGTCTCGACCGTCGCCCTTGGCACATATCGCGCCGTCAGCGGGTCGCCAGCCGCGAATGGATATTCCGGGCCACAATCAGCCCAAGCAAGCCCCAAAAATATTCCACAGAAAAAGTGTTTGTTTCGCGCCTGCCTATGCGCCCTGGAGAAGGGATTCATGCGGTCATGCAGGAGAGGCTTGTCACCCCGCCAATCGGAAAGCGTTATAGATACGCAGAGGCTGAAAGCACTAATTGCAGCAGGCTACGGTCATCAGGTCGTGAGAGCGGCAGGCGCATCGAGGATCACGCGCTCGCGTCCGTTGAACACAAGAAAATGTCGTCCCTTGGCGCGAGCGATCATGGTGACGCCGAGACGGCGGGCGAGGTCGAATCCCATATGCGTAACACCAGAACGCGACACCAGGGTGGGGACACCGATTTGTGCCACCTTGATCACCATCTCTGAAGTCAGGCGCCCGGTCGTGTAGAAGATACGATCGCCTCCTTGCATGTCTTCCAACCACATATGGCCGGCAATGGCATCGACCGCGTTGTGGCGGCCCACGTCCTCGACGAAGAACTCAACCTTGGTATCGAGGCACAGGGCGCAGCCATGAACCGCACCAGCGGAACGATATACCTCGTTGCGAGCTGCCAGGTTCTTCAGCAATGCGTAGAGTGTCGACTGGCGGACGTTAACCTCGGGCAGGCGGATCCGCTCCAGATCCTCCATGAGATCTCCGAAAACTGTACCCTGGCCGCACCCGGTAGTGATGGTACGGCGCCCTAGCTTTTCCTCAAGCGAGCGGACCTGATTCCGGGTCGTCACCACCACCGATTCCGTCTCCCAGTCGGCCTGAACCGCCTTAACATCCGCGAGGTCGGGTATCAAGCGCTGGTTTCGCAGATAGCCCAGCGCCAGCAGTTCGGGATGACCTCCGAGGGTCATGAGCGTCACGATCTCGCGCTTGTTCAAATAAAGGGTCAGGGGACGCTCGCCGGCAACCTGCACCTGGCGCAGTTCACCGAACTCGTCGCTGACTTCCATCGAGTGGCAAGGTGCCAAGCCGGCACGAGTCCTGTCCACATGGTGGGTCGCGGTCATGCGGTATGTCCTTTGTCCCGTTTTTACTCGTCGTGATCCTGGCGAAAGCCCAGGGCGGCAAGGCGTTCCCGCATAACGGGATCCCAGAGTAGCTCCGTCAGGGCTTTCACCCCCGATCCCTCCAGTCGGTCCTCAGGGACCACCAGGTCGTAAGACTCCTCGCGATAGGGGATAAAGCCGAGGCCGTACTGGCGCGCCACCGTCTCGATCGCCATCCCCCAGTCGGCCCGTCCCTGGATTACTGTGGTGGCCACCGCGTGGTGCGATTTGACCTGCAAATCGTAACCGGGAGGACGGGCCCCATTCAGAAGCCGGTCAAGGAGGATGCGTGTACCGCTCCCGGGATTGCGGTTCACTAGCCGGCACTCGGGGTCAGGCAGGATACGTTCAAGCGCAATATCGATATCGGCGTCATGAAAACGTGGGTCGGCGGGCTGGAAGACGAAACCCTGCATGCGCTGATAGCCCCTAATGAGGTGCATTCCCGGCTCCAGGAACGGCCAGTTGTACGCGCCGGTCGCCTCGTCCATCAGGTGGATGGCTGCGATGTCGCACTCACCGCGCCGCGCCGCGGCGAGCCCCCCCTGGCTGCCCATGTGCAATGCCTTTACCCGCAGCCCACGGCGTTGAAGCTCGTCGAGCAGAAGGTCCAGACCAAGGCAGTGGCTGCCGATGAGAACGAGGTCGGCGGGTTCCACCGAACGGCCGAGCAAACGAACGCGTACCGGCTCACCTGGATGCAGCATCTCTTTCTGCTGGGGGATTGTGACAAAACCATCCGCGTAGCTGAATGCGGTGACGGATCCTGAACCGCCGTCCATGGGATAGGCGGAAAGCCCTGACGGGCCTCGGACGAGACTGACCAGCAAATACTCCGTGCGGCCCCGTTCGGCATTAATCCTGACGGGGATCCGCGCATCGATTTCTTCGCGGCGCTCGGCGGGCAACCCTGCAAAGGCCCTCAGAACCGGCGCCACGAACTCATGGAACGTGAAGATGGCTGAAGTGGGGAAGCCAGGAAGTACGGCCAGCGGCTTATCGTCCATTACCGCAAGACAGATCGGTTTACCGGGTTTCAGGGCGACCCCGTGGGCAAGAATACCGGGCCGCCCAAGTCCCTCCAGCACGCGGTAAGAGAGATCTCCGGCCCCCTTCGATGTCCCGCCCGAAAGAAGCACGAGATCGCACTCGGAGAGCGCCCTCCGAACCGCTGCCTCGAGGTGGCTCACTTCATCGGGCACGACCCCCAGCATAACCGGATCCCCACCCTGCTCAGCCACGGCCGCGGCAAGAATAGGGCCGTTAGAATCGTACACAGCGCCGGGCCTTGAGAGCGAACCCGACGTGATCAGTTCGTCACCTGTCGAGATGATAGCCACCCGGGGCCTGCGGAAGACGCTAACCCGCGCGCAGCCGATGGCAGCCAAAACACCCACCTCGCGCGAACCCAACAACTGCCCGGTTCTGAGGACCACCTCGCCCATGGAGATGTCACTGCCCGCGAAACCGATGAACTGTCCTGCAGCCACGGGATGCCGCACCTCCAACGGGGCATCGCCTTCGGGTCCCAGTTCCGTGTGTTCCACCATCAGGACCGCGTCGGCGCCCCGCGGCAGCATGGCCCCAGTGGCCACCGCCGTGGCTGTGCCAGAACGAACCTCGCACCGGGGCACCTGTCCCGGCACGAGGATTTCCCCATTTAGCCGGAGGCGGAGCGGCGCGTGTTCCATGGCGCCATGCGTATCGGTTGCCTGCACAGCGAAGCCGTCCACATTAGCGCGATCGAACCCCGGAACATCTCCCGGGCTGTGCACGGTGCGGGCCAGTATACGCCCTAGGGCATGCTCCAGGGATACCTCCTCGGTTCCCAGTGGAGTCAGGCGGATATGAGCTTCGAATCGCCGGCGGGCCTCATCGCGGGTAACTACTTCGAGGAACTGCTGCTGCCGAAGGGCGGACCGATCCGGCGCAGAAATCCCGCGGAAAACGTCACTGGTCATAAAAATAGACCTCCACCTGCATACCTTCACCGTATCCTTCCGGTTCGGGCGGGACGATAACGAAACCTTCGGCTATGGTGGTGGACGAGAGAATGGAAGCACCGCTCAGCGCCAGCGGTACTACGCCTTCCGGTGTCACCCGCACGCGGCAGTAGTCGACCCGTCCGATGGCGGACACCAACTTGCGCGCCAGGGGAAGGCGACGAATCCGGTAAGGCCAGTCGATGGAGCGGCCACCTAATCGTCGCAGCGCGCGTCCGGCAAAGAAATCATAGGCGCACAGACAGGAAACGGGATTGCCGGGCAGCAAAAACACGACGGTGTCGCCGATGCTGCCCATGCCCGTTGGACAGGACGGCCGCATGGCGATCCCGTGGATGGCGATGTCACCGAGTTCCGCCAGGAGTGCCGGCGCATGGTCTTCGGCACCCACGCTCGATCCCCCAGCGACCAAGATGACATCCGCCCCAGAGGGCTCCAGCGCTGCGCGCAACGATTCGCGGTCGTCAGTGAGCCGTAGGACACGTTCGATGACCCCCCCATCCCGCTCCGCAAGGCCCCGCATGAGGAAGGAGTTGGCATCGAAGATCTGGTGAGGAGCGCGTTGTGCGCCGGGTGCCGCCAGTTCGTCGCCAGTCACGATGATGCGGACCCTGGGAGACCGCACCACCGCGACGCTTGCCAGTCCGAGGGAGGCGAGCAGTCCGGTGTCCTGGGGACGAAGGCGTCGGCCCCGCGCGAGCAGCACATCGCCCTTTCGCACGTCCTCTCCGCGCTGACCTACGTTTCGACCTACCGGACAGGCAGCGCTGATCTCCACCACGCCGTCGCGTTCCTCGCAGTATTCCGCCGGCACCACGGTGTCCGCCCCCTCGGGCACGGGTGCGCCGGTCATGATGCGCAGTGCGCACGCCTCGGGCAGCGGCGCCGGATGGGCGTGGCCGGCAAACACCTCCCCCGCCACTGAAAGCTGCAGGGGAGCGAACTGACCCGCCCCAAGTGTCTCTGCGCCGCGCAGCGCATATCCGTCCACCGCGGCGCGGTCGAAGGCAGGCACGTCGAGGGTAGCGTGCACATCTTCGGAAAGAACTCGCCCGGTGGCTTGTTCGGTGAGAATGACCTCCGCCTCTAGGCGATCCGTGACCCGGTCGACCCAGGTCTGCGCGTCCGCGACAGACACGCGCGCCGAGAAGCCACGCATGCGCACGTCGGGAGCATCGGTGCTTCCTGGGTTGTATTCGTCTGGCCCGGGCATGTCCGAGTTACGCGCCAGGACTGGCGTCGCCCCGGTACGCCATTTCCTCGAGCTCCTCCGGTGTGTTGATGTTTGTGAATGCTTCGGGGCAGTCAGAAAAGTCCACGAGTACCTCTCGGTGGCCGGCGGTCCATGCATCGATCTTGCGCCTTCCAGAGCCAAGGAATGCATCGAGACTGCTGTGCAGCCGGGCATCGGCAAGTAGCAATGTGGGGTGGCTGCGCTGACCGTCATGAACCAGCGCGACGTCGGACTGCTCGCGGAGCAGTGCATCGAGGAGCCGTTGCGCCATGTCCCGGGGAATGCGCGGGGTATCGCAGGCCACCATCATCAAGTATGGGCTGTGTACATGGGACCATGCGGCATGCAGGCCGGCGAGCGGCCCCGCGAACCCGGGCACTCCGTCGGCGATCACCTGAAGGCCGTATTGAGCATAGCGCTCCCGGTTGCGGTTGGCGCTGATCATCACCTGCGCAACCTGATCCGCCAGCGCGTCCAGGACATGTTCGATCATGGGACGCCCCGCGATGGGTACCAGTCCCTTGTCCGCGCCGCCGAGGCGCTGCCCCCGTCCTCCGGCAAGGATGACGGCCGTAATAGCCGTGCGCGCCGACGGCGGGTTACCGGCCGCGGATGTCATGGTGAGCTCCTCAAGAAATGCGCGGCGCGGCAGATTTCAAGACAGTAGGCCGCGGCGAGACGAATCCGGCCAGGGGCTGACTCGAGCTCGACGCAAAAGTTGCGGCAACCACGGCGAAGCCCGCCTCTGAGATCCAGTAAGCGCATGCGCGACGAGGCGAACGCAGCGAAGTCTACGTAGCAGACAGGAAGACGATTTGTCGACATAACGGTGCTCACACAACGATCCTAGCAAGCACCACGCCACGCGTGTGGGGTGCCGGAACATGGGCGGGTTCGCCCCCCCTTGCCGCCGCCGATTGGCCCGCTGCCGTGACAGACTGTCCCAATCCCCCCTACACAACCATACTCCAAGTTTGTGCCGGTCATGCCCCGGGTTACCGCCAACCGCACCCGAGGCCGCTTGATCGCCTCAGCATGTTCGGAATGCTCGAGTTCCCGGCGTTCGCCGGTTGGTGACAAGCACCGCGGCCCTCACGGGGCCGGACTGGCAGATCGACATCCGGGGCTTTGTACCGGGCTCTGCCGCGGATTCTCTCGAGGCCTCGGTCGACCACAGGGTCAACGTCTACGGGGGAGCCAACTCAGAGCCGGTAACCTTCGAACCCCACATGCCCGGTAGACGTAAGCATCGACTTCCTTGCACCGCCATTTTACCCACCAGCATTCCGCAACCGAGGCAGACTGGATATTTTCACCCTCTCGCAGCAGGCCCACCCTCCCGAGTCCGCCTCAGAACACCCAGGCGATCATCAGCCAGAAGAAGACGAAGAACAGGAAGAAGCCCGGAATCATGAACTGGATCTCCCCGATCACGCCGTCCCCCGCCGCCAGCGCGAACACGATCAGAACGGTCACGCTGATCACCGCCGACGCGATCGCTGCGTTCTGGAGGCCGATGCCGTCGTCGAAGGTGACCGCGACCCACTCCGAGAGCCCCGGCAGCGATGTCGCCGCGGCCAGCACCAGCAGCGCAATCAGAAAGGCGACGATCGCGGAAAAACCGAGCAGGATGCGCAGCGCGAAGCGGCTGTCGCGCAGACCGGTGTCGCTCACTCGAGGCTCCCCCGGCGGTTGCGTACGTGGTCGCGTACCTGATGCGGGTTCGGCATGCCCCCGACCATGAACTCGGGGTCATCGCCGGTGGTGAAGACCTCGATCCGCCCCACCCGAAAGACCCGGTCCAGCAAGTCCTGATAGACCCGCACCGCGCGGATCTGACCCACATGCAGGTCGACGTGGTGCTTGCTCAGCAGGCCCTCCTCCAGGTGCACCTCATCCCCCGTGATGCGCAGCCGCGTGGCCCGGGTCTTCAGGAACCAGTAGAGCAGGATCAGAATCCCGAGACCGGTGGCACCGAGCAGCAGCGCCGGCGGGAAGTCGCCCATCGCGGCGATCTGTTCCCGGAACAGCACGAGGAGCACGAACGGCAGAATGATCAATATCAGGATGAAAAGATATCCCAGCGGATGGTTCCGGAACATGGCCGGGTGGGAATCGTAGGACGGCTGATTATCGTTTGACATGGTCCTCCCCTTGGCAATCCGTCAGCGCCAAGTTTGCCAGAAGCCACGGCCAAGCGTGAGCGGACACTCCGGCAGGAGGAAAAAGCGGCAATGCCCGCCCATGAGCGGCGGAGGCCTGGGAGGGGCATCCCAGGCAGACCCGGAAACCGAATGCCGGGGTCGTACCCACGGGCCCTCCGCCCTCACCCCGGTCCCTCTCCCGCAACCGGGAGAGGGGGTAACACCCTTCCACGCCTGCGAGGGAGGGTCGAGGCCGGGGTCAGGCCGTCCTGGCCGCCGGTGGCACCTCCTCCACCTCGACCGGGTCGTACCCAAGATTGGGCGCGAGCCAGCGCTCGGCCTCTTCGATGCTCCAGCCCTTGCGCCGCGCGTAGTCCTCGACCTGGTCGCGGTTGATTTGCCCGAGCCCGAAGTAGCGCGACTCCGGGTGGGCGAAGTACCACCCGGACACCGCCGAGACCGGCAGCATCGCGTAGCTCTCGGTCAGCGTCATATCGGCGTTCAGGACCGGGTCGATCAGCTCCCAGAGCAGGCCCTTCTCGGTGTGTTCCGGGCAGGCCGGGTAGCCGGGGGCCGGGCGGATGCCGCGGTAGCGCTCGCGGATCAGCGCCTCGTTGTCGAGTTCCTCGTCCGGCACATAGCCCCAGAAATCGCGCCGCACGCGCCGGTGCAGGGCCTCCGCAAAGGCCTCGGCGAGACGATCGGCCAGGCTCTTCAGCAGGATCGAGTGGTAATCGTCGTGTGCCGCCTCGTAGGCCTTGGCGCGGGCATCCACCTCGCCGCCGGCGCTGACCGCGAAGGCGCCCATCCAGTCGGCCACCCCGCTTTCCTTCGGCGCCAGGAAGTCCGCGAGTGAGTGGCTGGGAGCGCCCCGGCGCCGCTGCACCTGCTGGCGCAGGTGGTGCAGGCGCTTCAGCACCGTGCGGCGCGACGCGTCGCTATAGATCTCGATGTCGTCATCGTGCACCGAGTTCGCCGGGAACAGACCGACCACGCCGCGCAGGCGCACCCATTGCTCCTCGATCATGCGCTCGAGCATCCGTTGACCGTCCTCGAAGAGCTTGCGCGCCTCCGCGCCCACCACCTCGTCGTCGAGGATGCGCGGGTAGGCCGCGTGGAGCTGCCAGGCGTGGAAGAAGGGCGTCCAGTCGATGTACCGGCTGACCTCTCGCAGGTCGTAGTCGTCGAGCCGCAACAGCACCGAGTCCGGACCGTAGGGCTGGAGACGTTCGACCCCCGCAGGCGGCTGCCACTCGGGATCCAGCGCGCGCGGGCGCACCGGCTCGTAGGCGCTCCACTCGATCACCGGACGGTTGTCCCGCGCCTCTTCCAGCGTCAGCCACTCGACGCGCTTCTTGCGCCCGGCCAGGCTCTTGCGGAGCTCAGTGTACTCGTCGCGGATCTCTGCCGCGTACTTCTCCTTCAGTCCCGGGCTGATCAGTTTCTGCGCGACGCCGACCGCACGCGAGGCGTCCTTCACCCAGACCACCGGGCCAGCGGCGTACTGCGGCTCGATCTTCACCGCCGTGTGCGCCCGCGAGGTGGTCGCGCCGCCGATCAGCAGCGGAACCTCGAAGCCCTGGCGCTGCATCTCGGCGGCCACGTGGGACATCTCCTCCAGCGAGGGGGTGATCAGACCGGACAGGCCGATGATGTCCACCTTCTCTTCGCGCGCGGTGTCGAGGATCTTCTGGGCCGGGACCATCACGCCCATGTCGATCACGTCGAAGTTGTTGCACTGGAGCACCACGCCGACGATGTTCTTGCCGATGTCGTGCACGTCACCCTTCACCGTGGCCATCAGGATGCGACCGTTGCTGTCACCGTCGCCGCTCTTCTCGGCCTCGATGTAGGGGATCAGGTGGGCGACCGCCTTCTTCATCACGCGCGCGGATTTCACCACCTGGGGCAGGAACATCTTGCCCTCACCGAAGAGATCCCCGACCACATTCATGCCATCCATCAGCGGCCCTTCGATCACCTCGATCGGGCGCTTCGCCTCCAACCGGGCCTCCTCGGTATCCTCGACCACGTAGGCATCAATGCCCTTCACCAGCGCGTGTTCCAATCGACTGGCCACCGGCAAATCCCGCCACGCGAGGTCCTCCTTCTTCGCGGCACCGCCGCCGCCCCGGTAGCGCTCCGCGAGGTCCAGCAGGCGTTCGGTGGCATCCTGACGGCGGTTCAGGACCACGTCCTCCACCGCCTCCTTCAATTCCGGGTCAATGTCATCGTAGACCGCCAGCTGGCCGGCGTTCACGATGCCCATGTCCATGCCCGCGTGGATCGCGTGATACAGGAATGCCGCGTGGATCGCCTCCCGTACCCCATCGTTGCCGCGGAAGGAGAAGGACACGTTGGATACGCCGCCGGACACCAGCGCATGCGGCAGCCCTTCCTTGATCCCGCGAGTCGCCTCGATGAAGTCCACCCCGTAGTTGTCATGTTCCTCGATACCCGTACCGATCGCGAAGATGTTCGGATCGAAGATGATATCCTCGGCCGGAAACCCGATTTGCTCCGTCAGGATGCGGTAGGCGCGCTCACAGATCTCCACCTTGCGCTGCCGGGTATCCGCCTGGCCCTTCTCGTCGAAGGCCATCACGATCACCGCGGCCCCGTAGCGGCGCACCAGCCGGGCCTGCTCTATGAATTTCTCCTCGCCCTCCTTCATGGAAATCGAGTTCACCACGCCCTTGCCCTGGATGCACTTCAGGCCCGCCTCGATGATCTCCCACTTCGAGGAGTCGACCATCACCGGCACCCGGGAGATGTCCGGCTCCGCGGCGGCGAGCTTCAGGAAGCGCTCCATCGCCGCCAGCGAGTCCAGCATGCCCTCGTCCATGTTCACGTCGATCATCTGGGCGCCGTTCTCGACCTGTTCCGCAGCCACCTCCAGCGCGGTCTCGTAATCCTCATCGCGGATCAGCCGGGCGAAGCGACGGCTGCCAGTCACGTTTGTCCGCTCGCCCACATTCACGAACAGCGAGTCCGCACCGATGTTTAGCGGCTCCAGGCCGGAGAGCCTGCAGGCGGGCGCGTTTTCGGGGATCGCACGCGGTGCATGGGGTGCAACGGCCGCGGCGATCGCCTTGATGTGCTTCGGGGTGGTGCCGCAGCAGCCGCCCACGATGTTCAGAAAGCCGGATGCGGCCCATTCGCCGATCTCGGAGGCCATCTGCTCCGGGCTCTCGTCGTATTCTCCGAACTCGTTCGGCAGGCCCGCATTCGGATGCGCGGACACCGGCACGTCGGCCAGCTTCGAGAGTTCCTCCACGTACTGGCGCAGTTCCTTCGCACCCAGGGCACAGTTCAGGCCGAAGGACACCGGCCGCGCGTGGCGCAGGCTATTCCAGAAGGCCTCGGTTGTCTGTCCGGACAGCGTTCGCCCGGAGGCATCGGTGATTGTGCCGGAGATCATCACCGGCACCCGCTGCCCCGTCTCCTCGAACAGCGTCTCCAGCGCGAAGACCGCGGCCTTCGCGTTCAGCGTGTCGAAGACGGTCTCGATCAACAGCAGGTCCGCCCCGCCCTCGATCAGCGCCGTGGCGGACTCGCGGTAGTTGGCGACCAGGGTATCGAAGTCGACGTTGCGGTAGCCCGGGTCGTTCACGTCCGGGGAGATGCTGGCGGTCCGGTTGGTCGGTCCAAGCACGCCGGCGACGAAGCGCGGACGCTCCGGCGTCTTCGCGCTCCACTCATCGGCGACGGAGCGCGCGAGGCGCGCGGCCTCCCGGTTCAGCTCTGGCACCAGATCCTCCATCGCGTAGTCCGCCATCGCGATCCGGGTACCGTTGAAGGTGTTGGTCTCGATGATATCGGCACCGGCAGCCAGGTAGTCGCCGTGAATCGCCGTGATCACGTCTGGGCGAGTCAGCGTCAGCAGGTCATTGTTGCCCTTCAGGTCGCTGGCCCAGTCGGCGAAGCGTTCCCCGCGATAGTCGGCCTCCTCCAGGCGATATTCTTGGATCATCGTCCCCATCGCGCCGTCCAGGATCAGGATGCGGCTGGCGAGGGCCTGTTCGATCTGCTCTTTGCTCGTTGTCATTGCAACCAAAACCTTTTCAAAGTTCGTGAAAAAATACCACAAGCCCGCTGGCGCAGATGCTTCCGGATTTCGGTCGGGCGCGGCGGCCCGGGGTCCTGTCTACGGAGAGTGCCAGCGGTCCACTTTTCCACCGGCGTCCGGAGCTGTCACGATAGGCTGATGCAAAACAGCCCCATCAACTGGTACCTGACCGCGCCGCAGACCTGTCCCTACCTCGAGGACCGGGAGATGCAGACGGTGCTGGTCGACCCGGCCCTCAATCTGGAGGACCGCCATTACGGCGAGCTGCTGGCGCGCGGCTTCCGGCGCAGCGGCCACTTCGTCTACCGCCACCAGTGCCCCCGCTGCAATGCCTGCGTTCCCGTGCGCATCCCGGTGCACGAGTTCCGGCCGAACCGGGCGCAGCGCCGCTGTCTCCGGCGCAATGCTGACCTCGATGCCGGCATCGTGACGCAACCGGACCTCGACGAGCATGTGCAGCTGTTGCGTCGCTATCTCGCCAGCCGGCACCCCGGCGGGGGGATGGAACACACCACCCGCACCGACTACGCCGGAATGCTCAGCGACCGCAACTGCGGCGTGCTCCTGATCGAGTTCCGGCGCGGACCCGTACTGCTGGCCGTCGCGGTCACCGATCACACACCCCAGGGCCTGTCGGCGATGTACACCTTCTTCGACCACGATCTCCCTGAACGGAGCCTCGGGACATTCGCGATCCTCCAACAGCTCGAGGAGGCGCGGCACCGGGATCTGCCACACCTGTACCTCGGCTACTGGATCCCGGGGTCCGGCAAGATGGGCTACAAGACCCGTTTCCAGCCGGTGGAGGGCCTGATCGGAGAGCGCTGGCAGCGACTCGGCGCGGGTGCAAACGGTTGAACCGGGTCCACCCTGGCGCCGCCTCCTGCCTGGAGCGCAGGAGCAAACCCCCGCACTCCAGGATCCGGCCACCCCGGCGCCCGCTGTACAGGCGGCCATCACGGCGACGCGCGACGGTGAACTCCATCCCGAGGCGTGGCGTGCAGCGCCGCGATCGTCAGGCCGAGGCCTTCCGGGCACTCATGCCGGCATCGTCGGCCAGGGCCTGCGCCTTGTCGGTGCGCTCCCAGGACAGATCGAGGTCTTCGCGGCCGAGGTGGCCGTACGCCGCGGTGGGGCGGTAGATCGGGCGTTCCAGGTCCAGCATCTTCAGAATGCCGTAGGGGCGCAGGTCGAAGTGCTTGCGCACCAGGGCGGTCAGGCGGCTTTCGTCCACCTTGCCGGTCCCGAAGGTCTCGACCGCGATCGAGGTCGGCTCGGCCACGCCGATCGCGTAGGACACCTGCACCTCGCAGCGCTCGGCGAGACCCGCAGCCACGATGTTCTTGGCCACGTAGCGGCAGGCATAGGCCGCGGAACGGTCCACCTTGGACGGGTCCTTGCCGGAAAAGGCTCCACCGCCGTGGCGCGCCATGCCGCCATAGGTGTCCACGATGATCTTGCGCCCGGTCAGGCCGCAGTCGCCCATCGGTCCGCCGGTGACGAAGCGGCCGGTCGGGTTGATATGGAAGCGGGTGTCCTCATGCAGCCATTCCTGGCCCAGCACCGGCTTGATGATCTCCTCCATCACCGCCTCGACCAGCGTCTCCTGCTCGATCTCCGGCGCGTGCTGGGTCGACAGCACCACCGCGTCGGCGGCCACCGCACGGTTGTTCTCGTAACGGAAGCTGATCTGGCTCTTCGCATCGGGACGCAGCCAGGGCAGCGTTCCGTTCTTGCGCACCTCTGCCTGACGGCGAACCAGGCGGTGGGCAAAGTGAATCGGAGCCGGCATCAGCACCTCGGTCTCGTTGCAGGCGTACCCGAACATCAGGCCCTGATCGCCGGCGCCCTGCTCTTCCGGGCGCTGGCGGTCGACGCCCTGATTGATGTCGGCCGACTGCTTGCCCAGGGTGACCGCGACGGAACAGGTCTCGTGATCGAAGCCCTTGTCGGAGCTGTCGTAACCGATGTCCTTGACCACCTCACGGACGATATCCTCGATCTCGACCCGGGCGCTGGACTTGACCTCGCCACCCACCAGCACCAGGCCGGTCGTGGTGAAGGTCTCGGCGGCCACGCGGGCCTTGGGATCCTCGGCGAGGTAGGCGTCCAGGATCGCGTCGGAGATCTGGTCGCACATCTTGTCCGGGTGGCCCTCGGACACGGATTCGGAGGTAAAGAGGTAGCGTTTGCTCATGGGAAGTGGGACTCCTTGTTGAGGGTTCGTTTACGTGAAGCAGAAGCGGTTCGCGTCTCGATGACCGGCAGAGCGGGGGCGTAGCGCAGCGGCGCCGCCCGGCACCCCTGATCGGGGCCCCGGAGCGGCATCCGCGCGACAGAGAGGCCCGGTCAGGCCGCCTTGCGGAAGCGGAAGATGCCCCAGGCGAGGTGACCGGCCTGACCGCCGTCCACCCAGTGCCCGAGGCCCTTCTTCATGCGCTCGATGTAGTCCGGCGAGATCTGGCTGGCGAGATCCGCCTCGCGGGACTCCAGCTCCTCGCGCACGCGGCCGTAGTGTCGCGGCAGCTGGTGGGTGTGGTCCTCGAAGCCGATCGGCTTGAGGCCGAGGTCGGCTGCCGTCTGCTGGTAGAAGCCGGGCGATCCGAGGCTGTCAAGGTGGATCCGCTCGAGGATCGGGTCCAGCACCCCCTCGGGGCAGGTGTCGTCGGCCATCGGATCGGTGAAGATCAGGACCCCGCCGGGCTTCAGGACCCGCACGGCCTCGCGCATCACCTGCTCCCGTTCACCGCTGTGCAGGAAGGCGTCCTGGGACCAGACGACGTCGAACTCCGCATCCGGAGCGGGCACGCTCTCGAAGCTGCCGTCGATCACGTCGATCAGGGAATCGAGGCCCCGCGCCTTGTTGATCGACCGGTTGCGCTCGTTCTCCACCTCGCTGAGATTCAGCGCGGTGACCCGGCACCCGTGGTTGTCGGCGAGATAGCGCGCGGAGCCGCCGTAACCGGCGCCCAGGTCCAGCACCCGCCACTCCGACTCCGGCTCACCGAGCAGGTCGGCCATGTGCGCCACGGTACGGCGGCTCGCGTCCACGATGGGCTCGCGATCGTGCTCGTAGAGACCGATGTGGATGTCCTCGCCGCCCCAGATGCTGTGGTAGAAGTGATCCGCATCCGGGCTGTTGTAGTAGTCGCGCGCAGTCGCGACGGGGCTGGAATAGTTCTGCATCATTCGATCTCCTCTGCATAGCGCTTGTCGGCGACGTGAATGAAGAAGTCCGGCTCCGTCTCGTGGTAGGTCTCCTTGAAGTCGCCATAGGTGTTGATGGTCTGGAACCCCACCTCGCGCATCAGCCGCCGCACGTAGGCCCTGCGTAGCGGGAACATGTTGAGGTGGTACACGGATTTGTCCGGGAAGGCGTACTGGAAGCGGGCCAGTCCCTCGTCGACGTGCTCCGGCGCCACCGACACGTTGTCGCCGCAGTAGTAGTAGGTGTGGCTGCTGGAATAGCCGTGGTCGAGAATCGCGTCGTAATTCCGCTGGTCGAGAATCAGCACTCCGTCATGGTTCAGCGCGGAGTAGAACTCGGCCAGCGCCTTGCGGCGGTCGTTTTCCCGGAACAGGTGGGTGAAGGAATTGCCGAGGCATACCACTGCGTCATAGCGGCCGTAGATATCCCGGTTCAGCCAGCGCCAGTCGGCCTGGGTGGTCCGCAGGATGTGCCCACGCCTGCGGCCGTTTTCGAAGGCCTTTGCCAGCATCTCCGGGCTGCCGTCGGCGGTGACCACGTCGAATCCGGCCTCCATGAGCTGCACGGAGTGGAAACCGGTTCCGGCGGCTACGTCCAGCACCCGCTTCGCGCCGCGATCCTTCAGGACCTGGATGAAGAAGTCGCCTTCGCTGCTTGCCCGGCTGTCCCAGTCGATCAACTCGTCCCATTTGTCCACGAAGGACGTCACATATTCGGCACGGTAGTTGTCCGTGTCGCGGCGCTCGATGGGAGTGTCGCCGAAATCCTGTTTTATTGTCGCTGACATGCTGCTCCTCTCTGGCAATGGGGCGCTGTGCGCCATGCTTCGGGCCGGACCGCGGTCCGGCGGTGACGAATGGCGAAATGACCAGATACGCCGCGCCGTGGGCTGGGGAATCCCCCGCAGGCTCGACAAAACGCTGAACCCGACCTGATCGCCCCCGGCTTCGCGGAGGTCGCCCCGGGTGCACTCGCGGCATCCCGCTTGGCGCGCGGCCGCTGCGACCACGCCCTCTCTGAGCCCCCCGGTACGGGGAACGTCGATGCCGGGCAAGTTCAATGGATTGGAATGCGGCCGACACCGGAGAGGCATTTCATTCCCTGGAACCTCCGGGAACCGAAATGCCTCATTTACCCTGAAGCTTTCTCGCGACAATTTCAAGGCCGTTTTCCGCGAGTTGGTGGGAAAGGGGCGCCGATGCGCCTGGGATTCGAGACCCGAAGGTGGGAAATCCGGCCCGCGCACAATCCTCCCAGCCCCCGCCTGCGATGCTGCCCGGGACCCCGATCCGCGGCGTTGCGGCGGATGGCACCGCGGCTCCGCAATCGTCGCCGGTCGTGATATTTTCGGTCTTTTACGCAGAGAGGACCACGAATGTCTGATTCCAGACCCATCCGCCGCGCGCTGCTCTCGGTCTCCGATAAGACCGGTTTGGTCGAACTCGCACGCGCGTTGCAGGCTCAGGGCGCCGAACTACTTTCCACCGGCGGCACAGCGAAGCTGCTGACGGAAAACGGCCTGCCGGTCACCGAGGTATCCGGGCACACCGGTTTTCCAGAGATCATGGACGGACGGGTGAAGACGCTGCACCCGAAGATCCACGGCGGGCTGCTCGGTCGGCGCGGCGTCGACGACGCGGTGATGGCCGAGCAGGGCATTGCGCCGATCGACCTGCTGGTGGTGAACCTCTACCCCTTCGAGGCCACGGTAGCCCGGCCGGGGTGCACGCTCGAGGAGGCGATCGAGAATATCGACATCGGCGGACCCGCGATGCTGCGGGCGGCGGCGAAGAACTTTCGCGACGTGACCACCGCCACGGAGCCGGTCCAGTATTCGGAGATCGTGCAGGCCCTGCAGGCCGGCGGCATATCCGCGGAGCAGCGCTTCCGCCTCGCGGTCGCTGCCTTCGATCACGTCGCGCGTTACGACGCGGCAATCAGCAATCACCTGTCGGCGCTCGACGACGCCGGCAAGACCGCCGGTTTCCCCGGGCAACTGAACCTCGGCTACACGAAGATGGACGACCTCCGCTACGGCGAGAACCCGCATCAGGCCGCCGCCTTCTACCGCGAGATCCGGCCCGCCCCCGGCACGCTCGCGAGCTTCCGGCAGCTGCAGGGCAAGGCGCTGAGCTACAACAATCTCGCCGACGCGGACGCGGCCTGGGAGTGCGTGCGCCAGTTCGAGGAACCGGCCTGCGTGATCGTGAAGCACGCAAACCCCTGCGGAGTGGCATTGGCACAGAGCGCGTTGATGGCCTACGAGCGCGCCTTCCAGACCGACCCGACCTCCGCATTTGGCGGCATCATCGCCTTCAACCGCCCGCTGGACGGCGATACCGCGCAGGCCATCGTCAGCCGCCAGTTCGTGGAGGTGATCCTGGCCCCCGAGATCCGACCCGGGGCGCTGCACGCGACCGGCGCGAAGGGCAACGTCCGGATGCTGGAGATCCCGGCGGCAGAGGTTCCGCCAGGCCTTGACTTCAAGCGTGTCGGGGGCGGCCTGCTGGTACAGGATGCGGACACCGGCAGCCTCGCACAGGTGGAACTGCGCTGCGTGACAAGGCGCATGCCGACGGAGCAGGAGGAACGCGATCTCCACTTTGCCTGGCGGGTAGCCAAGTATGTCAAATCAAACGCGATCGTCTACGCGCGCGACGAGCAGACGGTGGGTGTCGGCGCCGGGCAGATGAGCCGCGTGTACTCGGCGAAGATCGCCGGGATCAAGGCCGCCGACGAGGGCCTGCGCGTAGCGGGCAGCGTGTTGGCCTCGGACGCCTTCTTCCCGTTCCGCGACGGCATCGACGCCGCCGCCGAGGCGGGCATCACCGCGGTGATCCAGCCCGGTGGCTCCATGCGCGACGAGGAGGTCATCGCCGCCGCGAACGAGCACGGCATCGCGATGCTGTTCACCGGCATGCGCCACTTCCGGCATTGAAGCCATTCCGGGGCCTTCGAGGCCAAAACGGTGGGCCCGCTGCGCTTGGCCCACCCTACGGATGACGCCTGGATGGCAACCGGTCGTAGGGTGGGCAAAACGAAGTGTGCCCACCAGAGAAGCGCTGAATAAAGCCATCCTGGCTTTCTCGGCGCACACTGCGCTGCAAATGCGATTTGCAGCTTGCTTCAGAATCAACCACCTGCGGCGGTCGATTCTGGCGGCACT
>JAABTX010000040.1 GCA_011389655.1 Thioalkalivibrio sp. | reverse complement strand
GCTCGGTGAAGTCACAGTGCGCGCTCATGCCGGCGAGTTCCACCGCTCGGCGCAGGGTCAGCTCGCCCCAGCGCCCGCGCACGCCGGGTCGCGACAGTGCCTGCACCAGGTTGCGGGTCTCCTTCTGCAATTCCCCGTGGTCGGCGCTCAGTCGCCGCAGCCGCTCGTTCAGGGAGGCAAAGGCGGTCTCGCGCGAGTTCTCCATGGACCGGATCTCGGCCTCGGTCCGGGCCAGGCTCTCCCGGATCGGCTGCACCAGATCCTCGAACCGGCTCTCGCTGCGGTTGAGCTCGTGCTGGCCACGCAAGAGCTGCTGGTTCAGCACCGACTGGGCGAGCCGGAGGAACTGCGCGTTGTTGGCGCGCAGGGCATTGTTGGCCAGCGCCGAGAAGGCATTGCCCAGCTGCTCGCGCGCCTCCTCGAAGCTCGCCTGCAGGTCCTCGCGGCGCAGCTCCGCGTAGTCGCGCTCGGCCTCGAGGCGGGCATTGTCGGTCATCAGCACCTGCAGGCGGGCGTTCAGGCGGCTGCTGGCCCATGCATGGCCGATGCCGACACCGAGAACGAACAGTGCGGCGGCAAAGGCCCAGACGATCGCGGGGATCCCGTTCAGCTCGCCAGGCATCGCGACCCGCCGGGCAGACCCTCGAGCCAGGTCCAGAAGTCTCCCGGCTCCGCCAGGTGCGCGTCCGCCGCCCACGATTGCGTATCCTCGCCGGCTTCGATGTAGCCCCAGCCGGCGACCAGCGTGTGCATGCCCGCCGCGCGTCCGGCGGCAATGTCGCGCTCGGCGTCACCGATGTAGACGAATCCGTCGGGCTCGCCCCGGGCCTGGCGCGCGGCGTGGCGCATCGGTTCCGGCGACGGCTTGCGCTGGGGCAGGGTATCGCCGCTGACGATCGTCGCGAACCGGGATGTCAGGCCCAGCGCGTCGAGCAGAGGCATGGTGAGCCAGCCGGGCTTGTTGGTGACGACGCCCAGACAAAGCCCGCGGGCCTCCATTTCGACCAGCGCCTCCTGCATGCCGGGAAAGAGCCGCGTCGCGAGGCACAGGCGCTCTGCGTAGATGTCGAGAAAGCGCTGCTTCAGCGGTTCCCGCGCGAACTCGTCGAGGTCAGGGAACCCCAGCTGCACCAGTGCGCGCGAGCCGTGCGACACGTGCCCGCGCACCGCTTCGTAGGCCAGGGGCGGAAGCCCGTGTTCGCCCATCAGGCGCTCGAGTGCCCCGTGCATGTCCGGTGCGGTGTCGAGCAGCGTGCCGTCCAGGTCGAACAGCACCCCGGTCAGCGGGCGTTTCATGCTCCGGTTTCCGTCCCGGCCTCCGGACGCCGTGCGTGGAGGAGGTAGTTCACGGCCACGGAGCGGGTCAGGCGGTAACGCCGGGTCAGGGGCGAATAGGTCAGGCCGCGCAGCTCGCCCACGTCGACGCCCTCGGCGCGCAGGGCCTCGCCCAGCTCCGACGGCCGGAGGAACCGCGCGTATTCGTGGGTGCCGGCGGGCAGCAGGCGCAACAGGTACTCGGCCCCGATGATGGCCTCGGCGAAGGCCCTTGGCGTGCGGTTGATCGTGGACAGGAACAGGTGGCCGCCGGGCGCGACCAGCCGGCACAGTGCCTCGACCGTCAGCCCCGGATCCGGGACGTGTTCGAGCATCTCCATGCAGGTGACCACATCAAAGGTGCCGGCGTGCTGTTTGGCGTATTCCTCCGCGGTGGACTGGTGGTAGGTCACCGCAACGCCGCTCTCTTCGGCGTGGCCGCGGGCGGCCTGGAGGTGCTCCGCGCCGGCATCGATACCGGTCACCTCGGCGCCGCGCAGCGCCATCGCCTCGGCCAGGATGCCCGCACCGCAGCCGACGTCGAGCACCCGCTTGCCGCGCAGGCGGGCGTGTCCGTCAATCCAGTTCAGGCGCAACGGGTTGATCGCGTGCAGGGTCGCAAAGGGTCCGGTTGCATCCCACCAGTCCTCGGCGCGTGAGGTGAACTTCGCGACCTCGGCGGCATCGACGTTGGCCGGACGGGACGCGGGATCCGTTGTGGTCATCGCGTTTCGGCTCCGTTCAGTGCGCCCCGTGGACGCGTTCCCGCCAGGTTTCCACCA
The DNA here is from genome assembly GCA_011389655.1 of Thioalkalivibrio sp. Lineage (GTDB taxonomy): Bacteria > Pseudomonadota > Gammaproteobacteria > Ectothiorhodospirales > Ectothiorhodospiraceae > Thioalkalivibrio. Next base: position 21,997 of record JAABTX010000040.1, on the reverse strand, counting down.
GGCGCTTGAGTTCGTCGAGGTCGAGCGTAAGCAGTTCCCGGTCTCGGAGCAACGCCCGACCGCCGACATAGACATCGGTGACCGCGTGCCGGGTCGCGGCGTAGACGATCTGGGTGTGGGGATCGTGCGCAGGCTGGTACTCGAGATCTCCCAGGTCGATCGCGATCAGATCGGCCAGCTTGCCCGGCTCGAGCGAGCCGATCCGCTCCTCGAGCCCCAGCGCCCGCGCCCCGTTCAGGGTGGCCATCTCCAGTGCCTGCGGCGCAGCGACGGCTGCAGCGTCACCGGAGACTCCCTTGGCCAGCAGCGCGGCGGTGCGCATCTCGCCGAGCATGTCGAGATCGTTGTTCGATGCAACGCCGTCGGTGCCCAGTGCCACGTTCACGCCGCTCGAGAGCAGCTGCTGTACAGGGCAGAAGCCCGAGGCCAGCTTCAGGTTGGACTCCGGGCAGTGAACCACGGACACCGGGGTCGCCGGGAGCCGTTCGAGTTCCCGCTCGTCGAGCTGGGTCATGTGCACGGCGGCAAGAGGCCGTTCGAGCAGGCCCAGCCGCCCCAGTCGCTCCAGCGGACGTTCGCCCTGCTCGGCGAGGGCGGTGGCGACCTCGTGGGCGGTCTCGTGCACGTGCATGTGCACCGGGACGGCCAGCGCCTCTGCCCGGCCGCGGATCTCCACCAGGCTCTCGTCGCCCACCGTGTAGGGGGCGTGCGGGGCGACCGTGAAGCCGATGCGTTCGTGACCCTGCCACGCGGCAACGAGATCGGCCCCCTTGCTGAAATATTCGCGGGTCGTGGCTGCCCAGGGCGTCGGAAAATCGATCACTGTCAGGCCGAGCACGCCGCGCATGCCGGTCTCCTCGACCACGCGGGCGGTGTCCTCGGGGAAGAGGTACATGTCGCTGAAGCAGGTGGTGCCCCCGCGGATCATTTCGGCGACCGCGAGCAGGCTCCCGGCTTGCACGAACTCGGGCGAGAGCAGGCGGGCCTCGGCGGGCCAGACGTGATTGTGCAGCCAGTCCATCAGGGGCAGATCGCTGCCGACTCCCCGCAGCAGGGTCATTGCCGCGTGGGTGTGGGCGTTCACGAATCCGGGCAGCAGCGCATGGGATGGCAGGTGTCGCTGCTCGGTGCCGGGGTAACGCGCAAGGGCTGCGTCCCGGGGAAGCACCGCGACGATCCGGTCCCCCTGCAGGACCACTGCGTGGTCAGCCAGGGCGACGCCGCGCGGCGCCATCGGGAGCACCCACCGCGCGCTCAGGATCAGGGTCTCAGGCATTGGTCGTGTCTCGGGACAGGGTGCCCCCGGGGTCGGGCGGAGCGGGGATGACCCTGGATTGTACTGGCCCTGCGGGCGCGAAAAAAACCGGCGCCCGGTGGCGACCCGGACGCCGGCTGAAGGCGATGACCGCCGCGCCGCGTGCGCGCCACGGTCCGGCGGGGTCCGTCACCGGCCGTTGAGGCTGATCCGGCCCGGCCCGCTCAGGGCGATCGCGATGCTGGCGAGCAGGAACATGCCCTGCAGTTCGAGCTGCCACCCACCGTGCTGAGTCAGTTCGAGAAACTCGTGAGAGTGGGCAAGGTGGAACGCAAAGGCCATGGTGATGGCCGTCAGGAGCGCCCCGATGCGGGCATGCCAGCCGATGATGATCAGGATCGGCGCGAGCACCTCGCCAATAAAGACCCCGTAGGCCACTTCCGCCGGCAGTCCGATTTCGACCAGCCGGGTGCTGATCCATTCCAGCGAGCCGGGATAATTCATGACCTTGTTGATGCCGTGCATCAGGAACAATACGCCGAAACCCACCCTTAGGATGAGTTTGCCTGCGTCATCAAGTATCTCCGAATTCATTCGGTATCCCCCTGGTTGAGCAAAACGGGACCGCCCTCCGCGGCGCCGGCGCCAGTCTGAACGCATCACACGCGTTTGACCAGAGGGCGGCGATCCATGCCCGCGCACAGGGATCCCGACGCCGCCCCGTTCCAGCGGCCGCGGAAACCGCGGGTGTCCCTCGGCTCCTTCTCAGTCCCGCTGGAAGGACCCCACCAGCCGGTTCATGCCGAGCAGTGACGGTTCGATCCGCTTCAGCAGATCCCACAGGGCGAGCCCCGGGGGCAGCTGTGGGGCATGCCGGAGCGCCAGCACCCAGAAGTAATAGTTGTGCGGGCCGTGCCCGGCCGGCGGCATCGGTCCTCCGTATCCGGCGCGACCGAAGTCGTTTTTCCCCTCGGTGAAGTCACGCACGCCCTCCGGGAGTTCGGTCACTGATCCGGGGATGCTGTAGAGCACCCAGTGCACGAAACCGTAGGTCCCCCGGGGCGAGACCAGGGGCGCGTCCGGGTCGTGGCAGATGACCGCGAAGCTGCGGGTCCCCTCCGGTACGCCGGTCCATGCCAGCGGCGGTGATACGTCCTCGCCGTCACCGGTGTACCGAACAGGGATGGACATCCCCGGGACAATGGCCGGGCTTGTGACCTGCATGTCCGACAGCGCAAATCCCATGGCCGTCTCCTCGCATGTTGTCCGTGTGTAACCGAGTGTAGTGGAGGAAGCGCCTCTCCGTGGCCTTGGGCAAGGTGGTGACGCCGGGTGAGCGCGCGCCATGACCATCGGCGCCATGGAGTGCGGGCGCCTGCTCCTGCGAGGCAACGCGGCGGCAAGCGGCCGCACTCCGTGCGGCGCTCGCGCCTTCTCTTCGGGGATGGCGCGTATCTTCCTGATCGTCAGCGGACCGTGATCGTGATCTGCTCTGAGACCACCGGCGGATCGAAGCTGACGTGGCGGTAGTCCATGAACAGCAACTGCAGCGTGTGTGTGCCGGCGGGGAGGTCGAGGGTCCCCTCGGTCTGGCCGCCGCCGAAATGGCGGGTCTGGTCGGAGAAGTGCAGCGACGTGTCGAGATCGACCTCTTCAAGCGGCATGTTCACCAGCAGGTGGTGGTGGCCGGTCCCCTCGACCTCGACGCCCGCGGGCGCAATCCCCATTCCGCGCAGACCCATGCGCACCGTAACCGGCCCTTCGAAGGCTTCATCGGCAAACGGGGTAATGAAGTATACGTCGGCGTCGTCCGGCGCGGCCACGCGCTCCAGGGAAAACGCGAGGGCCGGGGCAAACAGCAGCACGGCGGCAATGGACAGCGTGGATCGATGCGTCATGACTTCCTCCTTGGGGTATCCTTTTAAGGATGAATACTCCGCTCTGCGCGAAACGCTCGTGGCTTTGTCTGTCTGTAATCGCGAGCGCGGCCCACCAAAAGACGCGGAGTGGCGAAAAGCCTATCATTCCCCTGTGCTTGATGTCCCATGCAAGGGCGTCGGCGCTTCGGGACCTGTCTCCCGGGTTTCGGCGTGCGGAAACGGAAAGGCGGCTACCGGTTCCGTGCCATCGGTTCCGGCCGCCGAACTTCGGGCCGAGTTCGATTGCCTGCGCTCCCCGGCGAACGCCGTCGTCTTCGACACCAAGGCGGCCCGAATCCCGGTGGGGGCGCGGGAATCTGCGTTTACGTGCCGACTGGTGCATGATGTGAGTGATCAAGCAATGCAGACAAAGGATGACAATGGGGACATAAATCTGTCCCCATTGTCATCGCGAGCTACGTCCCCTCCCGCTCGTTAACCGAGTGGCTGAATCCAGCCAGATCCGATCAATTCCGATGAACCGACGCTTCTTCCTGATGCTGCTTGTCGTGGCCATGGTCTTCGGCGGGATCTTCGGGTTCAAGGCCTTCATCGACGCCCAGATCGAGACCTTCTTCGATGAGGCGCCCGTACCGACGGCGACCATCACGGCGACGACGGCACGCGTCGATCGCTGGACCCCCGAAATCCGGGCAATCGGCAGCCTCGAGGCCGTTCAGGGCGCGACGCTCAGCACCGAGGTCGGAGGGATCGTGCGCGAGATCCTGTTCCAGTCTGGCAGCGAAGCGGTGGAGGGGACGCCCCTGCTTCGGCTCGACACCGAGACGGACCGGGCGGAACTGGTCAGCCTGGAGGCGGCCGCGCGGCTCGCCGAGCAGGAGTGGCAGAGGGCGCGTCGGCTGGTCGAGGAACGCAACATATCCGAAGCGGAGGTGCAGCGCCGCCGGAGCGAACTGGAACAGGCGCGCGCCGCGGTGGCGACGCAGCGGGCGCGCATCAACCAGCGGAGCCTGCGCGCCCCCTTTGACGGCGTGCTCGGCATCCGGCGCGTGAACCTCGGCCAGTATGTCTCACCGGGTGACCCGATCGTGACTCTTGAATCGTTGGATCCGATCTACGTGAACTTCACGCTCGCCGAGGGTCGACTGGGCCAGGCCAGCGCAGGACAGGTGGTTCAGGTGCGCGTCGACGCCTTTGACGAGACCTTTGAAGGCCGGATCTCGGCGATTGAACCACGGGTGCGCGCCGAGTCGCGCAGCTACGAGGTGCAGGCCCTGGTGCAGAACCCGGAGCGAAGACTTCGCGCCGGGCAGTTCGCGCGCGTGACGCTGGCGACCGGGGAACCGGAGGAACGGATCGTTCTTCCGCAGACCGCGATCCGCTTCAACCCCTTTGGCAACTCCGTGTTCGTGCTCTACGAGGATGAAGAGGGCCAGCTCCGGGTGCGCGAGCGCTTCGTGCAGACCGGCGAGCGTCGGGGTGACCTGATCCAGATCATCGACGGACTGGCGGCGGGTGAGCGCGTGGCCAGCAGCGGTCTGCTGAAGCTGCAGAACGAGACGCCGGTCGCGATAACGGAGGAGGCACAGCCAAGCGAGGAACCGGACCCGCGTCCGGACAACGCCTGACCCCGCCGGCCACCCGGAACCTGCGATGCGCTTCACCGACATCTTCATCCACAAACCCGTGCTGGCCATCGTCGTCAGCCTGTTCATCCTGTTGCTGGGCATGCGCGCCATCTTCGATCTCAATGTGCGGCAGTTCCCGGAGATCCAGAACGCGGTGGTGACGGTCAGCACGCCCTATGTTGGCGCGGACGCGGACCTGATCCAGGGATTCGTGACCACCCCGCTGGAACGCGAGGTCGCGGCAGCCGAGGGGATCGATTATCTGGTCTCGACCAGCGTCCCGGGCCTCAGCGTGATTCAGGCCTATCTGCGTCTTGACCACGACCCGAACGAGGCGCTGACCCAGATCGCGGCCCAGGTCAACAAGGTCCGGGGCGATCTGCCGGTGGAGGCCGAGGAACCGGTGCTCGAGCTCGCGGTGGGCGAGAACATCGCGGCGATGTACCTCTCCTTCTTCTCCGATCGGCTGGCGAACAACCAGATCACCGATTACCTGACCCGCGTGGTGGAACCGGAGCTCTCGACCATCGGCGGGGTGCAGCGTGCGGAGATTCTGGGCGGCCAGACCTTCGCGATGCGCATCTGGCTGGACGTCGATCGCATGGCGGCATACGGGGTCAGCGGTCGCGACGTGCGTGCGGCACTGGAGGCGAATAACGTGCTGGCGGCGGTGGGCCGCACGCGGGGACAGCTGGTCACCGTTGATCTCACTGCGGAGACGGATCTGTCCCGACCCGAGGAATTCGAGCAGCTGATCGTGCGCGACGACGACGGCGCCCTGGTCCGCATCGGGGACATCGCCACCGTCGAGCTGGGTTCGCAGAGCTATGACACCTCGGTGCGCTTCAATGCGCAGACCGCCACGTTCATCGGCATCGAGCTGGCCCCCGACGCCAATGCCCTCGAAGTGATCGCCGAGGTGCGCGACGCGTTCCGCGAGCGTGTGCGTCCGCAACTGCCGGAGGGCCTCGAGGCGGAGATCGTCTACGATTCGACGGACTACATCGAGAGCGCGATCGAGGAGGTGATCGTCACCATCGGGCTGGCATTGGGGATCGTGCTGGTCGTGATCTATCTGTTCCTGGGATCTCTGCGCAGCGTGATGATCCCGGCGGTCGCGATCCCCCTCGCGCTGGTCGGCACCTTCATGCTGATGCTGCTGATGGGCTTCTCGATCAACCTGCTGACCCTGCTGGCGATGGTGCTGGCGATCGGGATCGTGGTCGATGACGCGATCATCATGGTCGAGAACGTACACCGGCATATCGAGGACGGGCTGCGGCCCTTCGATGCCGCGATCCAGGGGGCGCGGGAGCTGGCCTGGCCGATCGTGGCGATGTCCACCACCCTGATCGCGGTCTTCCTGCCGATCGGCTTCCTCGGTGGGCTGACCGGGACGCTGTTCGTGGAATTCGCCTTCACGCTGGCCGGCGCGGTCGTGATCTCCGGCGTGGTCGCGCTGACCCTGTCACCGATGATGTGCTCGAGGACCCTGCGCGGACACGAGGACGGACGGCCCGGGGGGCGACTCGAGGCCTGGCTGGACGCCCGTTTCTCGGGACTGCAGGCCCGCTACCGCCGACGCCTGCACGGAGCGCTGGATCAACGCTTCACCACGCTGTTCTTCGGGCTGATCGTGCTGGTCTCCTGCTATTTCCTGTTCGTCACCAGCAACACCGAGCTGGAGCCGCCGGAGGACCAGGGCTTCGTCTTCTCGATCATGGAGGGGGATGCCTACCTCTCGCTGGATCAGCTGGAGCGCAATACGCGGCTCACCGACGCCTTCGTCGATGGAATCCCCGAACTGCGCAACACCTTCATTGTGAACGGCTTCGGTGGCGGTGCCACGCCCGCCACCAACGAGGCGATCGGCGGCTTCGTGATGGCACCGTGGGATGAACGCGCGCGCAGCACCAGCGAGATCCTGGAGCAGGACCTGCAGCCGCGCCTCGACCGTATCCCGGCGCTCAGCATATTCGCGGTGGAACCGCCATCGCTTCCCAGCCCCGGTGACGGCGCGCCTGTCAGCATGGTGATCGGATCCACCGGGCCGATCGAGAACCTGGGTGAACTGGCCGACGAGATCATCGGCCGGGCAATGGCCAGCGGGCGCTTCATCTTCATGGATTCCGACCTGAACTTCGACAAGCCACGCGTCGACCTGAAGATCGATCGCGACAAGGCGGCGGTGATGGGCATCGACATGGCCACGCTGAACGCCGATCTCGCTCCGCTGCTGGCGGGCGCCTTCACCGGCCGCTTCGCGATGGACAGCCGCAGCTACCGGGTGATTCCGCTGGTCCAGCGTTCCGAGCGGCTGAATCCGGAACAGCTGGCGGAACTCTACACCCGGACCCGGGATGGCGAGCCGGTGCCGCTGTCGAACATCGTGACCCTGGAAGAGACGGTCGTGCCCCGGCGCCTGCAGCGCTTCCAGCAACTGAACGCGGTGACGCTGTCCGGGGTGCCGCGGCCGGGGGTCACTCTCGGCGAGGCGCTCGACCTGCTCGACGGGATCGCCGCGGAGGTGCTGCCCGCCGGCTACACGGTGGACTATTCGGGACAGTCGCGCCAGCTGAAGGCCGAGGGCGCGCAGTTCGTGGTCACCTTCTTCTTTTCGCTGGTGGTGATCTATCTGGTGCTGGCCGCGCAGTTCGAATCCCTCCGCGATCCGTTGATCATGCTGATGACCGTGCCGATGTCGATCGCCGGGGCCCTGGTGTTCATCAGCCTTGGCTTCACCTCCGTGAACATCTACACGCAGGTGGGACTGGTCACGCTGATCGGCCTGATCGCCAAACACGGCATCCTGATCGTCGAATTCGCGAACCAGCTGCAGTCGCAGGGGCGCTCGATGCGCGAGGCGATCGAAGAGGCCGCAAGCCTGCGCCTGCGGCCCATCCTGATGACCACCGCGGCTACCGTGATCGCGATGGTACCGCTCCTGCTTGCCACCGGAGCCGGGGCGGGCTCGCGTTTCGCGATGGGCCTCGTCATTGCCAGTGGCATGACGATCGGGACGCTGTTCACCCTCTTTGTGGTGCCCGCGGTCTATCTCTATCTCGCTCGGGACCGTTCCGAAGGCGCCAGCGCCAGTGAGGCGCAGCCAGCGCCCTAGGAGGCCAGCCCCCTGGGCGACCAGGACGTGGGAGCGGCCTCCAGCCGCGATGCGGCGTTGCGCTGAGTACTTCGGGCCATCGCGGCCACAGACGGCTCCCAAAGGGGCCGAGGCATGTCAACCGCCCGAGGGCGCACCGTGCTGTTTCCGTTTGGCTCCCCGCACCAGGCTCTTGAAGAAGCCGACGACGAGTCCGCCGGTCAGCATGCCGAGAATGTAAACGCCAATGAGCAGCACGGCCCGGGGCATGGTGAGGCTCACGTTGAGAAACCGCACGGTCACGGCCTCGACGTTCTGCAGGGCGAAGACCAGCACGATTGCCGTGATGAGCACGATCAGGCCAATGTAAACGAAGCGCATCTGACTCTCCTTTTCTGCTCGGCTCGCAGGCCGATACGTGAATGGCTGCGGGTGGGCGCTCTCCGCGCGGCTTCCGGGTGCTCCCGGACGCCCGGTCGCTGAGATGCCCCGCACTGCGCAAAAGGCAGCCGCCGCTGCCCCATAATGCCGGCCGGACGGTCATGGCGATACGCGCCGCTCAGGCGCTGAACCACCAGGTCAGTAGCCCGACACCGACGACCGCCATCGTCACCCCGCCGACCCGGGCGCCAAGGGCGAATCCGCCGATCCCCAGCGACAGACCCGCCTTCACCGTCGCATTGACGAAGGCTGCGATCAGCACTGCAAGCGTGGCCACGGTCACCGCGAGATCCTCGCCCGTCATGTTGGCGAGCGAGAGGGTGATGGCATCCACGTCCGCGATGCCGGATGCGGCGGCAAGCAGGTAGACCCCCGCATCCCCGAAGTATTCGGAGAGCGCGCGGGAAAGCAGCATGATCGCGGCGAGCAGTGCGGCGAAGATCAGGGCCGGCTTGAGCTCGAAGGGATTCTTCAGGCGTGCCCCGCCCCCCTGTGAGCTGCTTTTTCCGCTCCAGTACCAGAAAAGGGCCGCCCCGGAATAGTTCACGATGGTCATTGCGATCACCGGCCAGAGCAGAGTGCTTGCAAGGGTCCAGCTGAATATGCTGCTGACGACCAGGATCCGGGGGAACATGGTCGCGCAGGCCGCGAGTATCCCGGCTGCGAGGATATTCTCGGAACCCGGCCGCCCACGCGCAAGGCGGGAGAAGTTCACCGTGAGCGCGGTGGAGGACGCGAGTCCCCCAAAGAGTCCGGTTGCCATGATGCCCCTTCGCTCGCCGATCAGCTTCGTCGCGAAATAGCCGACGAAGGAGATTCCGGCAATCAGGACCACCATCCACCAGATCCGGTAGGGGTTCAGGGCCTCCCAGGGACCGTAGCCCTGGTTCGGAAGCAGCGGGAGGATCACCACGGAGATCAGCAGCAGCTTCAGAACGGCGTGGAGCTCCTTCTCTTCCAGTCGACGGACCCAGCGGTGCAGCGTGGGTTTCACTCCGAGCAGAATGGTGGTGACCACCGCGCCGGCGGCGGCGATTTCGCCGTAGCCCAGGGTTGCCATCGCGCCGAGGGCGAATGTCAGCAGGCTGGCGATTACGCCGGTGACGCCGACATCGTGGTCCTGGATCTGGCTGAGCGCATGGGCTGTCGCAAGGACGATGGCCAGCACTGCAAACGCAGCGGCGAGAACCGCCGGCCCCAGTTGTTCGGCCAACAGCCCCCACACGCCGCCGAGCAGTCCGATCAGGGCGAAGGTCCGGATGCCCGCGACACGCGTGCCCTCCGCCTGCTCCCGGCGTTGCCAGCCACGCTCGAGGCCGATCAGCAGACCCAGCGCGAGCGCGATGCCCAGACCCAGGAAGTCTGCGATGTCAGTGCTTATGGCGTCTCCTCCGCTGAATCGTCCTTCCCATTACGGTAGCCGATCACTGCTGCGGATGCTGCCGAGACCTGCGGCGAGCGCCTTGAATCGAGCGTCTCCCGGCACCGGAGAACCGCTCCCTGCGCATGCTCATCGCCATCTTGCCATTTCGGTGTCCGGGGCCCGGAAGGTGGCACCCGATGGCACCGCGATCCGGGCGCGGCAGGTCTGCGACCGGCGTTGTGCAGTGTCCGCCCGGGTCACCGTAGGCGAGACCCGACTCCTTTGCTGAGCAGGCGCGCAAACAGCTGATAGTGGCGGAGAGGGTGGGATTCGAACCCACGGTACGCTCGCGCGTACAACGGTTTTCGAGACCGCCCCGTTCGACCGCTCCGGCACCTCTCCGCGGGGTCGTTGCGGTGACGGTTCCGTGGACCGCGGGGACCCGGGATTCCCGTCATCGCGCGCGGATGATAGCAGATCGCTGGCGGGCAGGGCACGCGGTGTGGGCCATCAAATGTCAGGGCATCAGCCGGGTAATCGTCCAGCCCCCTGCCTCCCGCGTATATTGGAAGCGGTCGTGCAGGCGGCTTTCGCGCCCCTGCCAGAACTGGACGAGCTGCGGCTCGAGCCGGTACCCGATCCACGCCGGGGGCCGCGGAACCTTGCCGTCCGGATAACGCGCCCGCAGCGCGTCGAGGCGACGTTCCAGGTCTTCGCGGCTGGCTATGGGCTGGCTCTGGTGCGAGGCGGCGGCCGCGTACCGGCTTCCAAGCGGGCGGCTGGCGAAGTATTCGTCCGCGAGCTCCGGTTCGAGCATGCGGACCTCCCCGTCGAGGCGGACCTGGCGTTCGAGTTCGGGCCAGTAGAACAGGATGGAGGCCTTCGGGTTGACGGCGAGCTGCTGTCCCTTGAGGCTGCGGGAATCGGTGTACCAGCAGGGACCTTCGTCGTCGAGGTGTTTCAGCAACACGGTACGGGCGGTGGGTTGGCCGTCACCGCCGGCGGTGGCGAGGATCATCGCGGTCGGTTCGGGACTCTCGATGCCCTGCGCATCGACCAGCCAGACCGCGAGCTGATCCAGCGGGTCGGCCGCAAGATCGGCCCGGCGCAGCTGGCCAAGGCAGTAATCGCGGCGTGTGTGTCGGTGGTCGATGCGCGCCATCGGGGGTTACCTCGCGATGTGGAGTCCTGAGGGAGATTATTTCACTTTTCCGGGCCGGTGGACGCGCTTTCCGGCGAATTGGCAGGCGCTGACCGGGCGAGTTACAAGACGCGTGCACGGCGCGCGAAGTTCATTTTGAGGAGTCGAGATGGCAAAGCCGATAGTGGCCGCAGTGGAACCCGCGGGTGTCCGGCTCGAAAAGGGCCGGGAATATTACTTTTGCCGATGCGGGCGCTCCAGCGATCAACCCTTCTGTGATGGCTCGCACGAGGGCACCGGCATGGAGCCGATCGCGTTCACGCCTCGCGAAGACGGTGAGAACTGGCTGTGCCGGTGCAAGCAGTCGAACGATCTTCCCTATTGCGACGGCACCCACGCGCAGGTGCCGGAGGGCGCGGTCGGACAGGAATTCGACGGTGTGCGCGATGACACGGAAGACGCCGGAGATGACGCCCCGCCCGGGCCGCGCAACACTGGAACCGAGCCCCACGTGGAGTTCATTCACGCCCTAGCGGACGGCGGCCTGGAGGCGGTGGGGGCGATGGGGCCCACGGTGGCGATGGGCGTGCCGCGCGAGCGCACGCCATCCTGGGATGACATCCAGATCCTTGCCGCTCAGTTGGCGCGCCGGCCGGTCGCCGGCGACGCCGAAGTTGACAGCGCACTGGTGATCGGACCGGAGGCCCGGCGACCGCTGCGACTCGAGATGCCGCTGCTGGTCACCGACATGAGCTTCGGGTCATTGTCCCGCGAGGCCAAGATCGCGCTGGCGCGCGGCGCGGAACGAGCCGGCACCGGCATCTGTTCCGGAGAGGGTGGGATGCTCCCGGAAGAGCAGGCCGAGAACTCGCGCTATCTCTTCGAACTGGGTCCGGCACGCTACGGCTATTCGGAGGGATTGCTCGAGAAGGTGCAGGCCTTCCACTTCAAGGGCGGCCAGAGTGCGAAGACCGGTGTCGGCGGGGTGCTTCCCGCTGCGAAGGTCTCGAAAGAGATCGCCGAAGTGCGCGGTATCGAGCCCGACCGGGATGCGGTATCCCCGCCGGTGATTCCGGACCTGGAGACGCCCGCCGATTTCCGCCGCTTCGCGGATTCGGTCCGCGAACGGACCGGCGGCGTTCCGATCGGCTTTAAGCTCTCCGCGAACCACATCGAGCAGGACCTGGCCTTCGCCCTCGAGGCCGGCGCCGACTACGTGATTCTCGATGGGCGCGGTGGCGGCACCGGGGCGGCGCCGGCCCTGCTTAGGGACCACATCAGCGTCCCGACCATCCCGGCACTGGCGCGTGCGCGGCACTACCTGAACCTCCGTGGTGCCAGCGGCCGGGTCACCCTGATGGTGACCGGCGGGCTGCGCACGCCGGCGGATTTCGTCAAGGCCCTGGCGCTGGGTGCCGACGGGATCGCACTGGGCAACAGTGCGATTCAGGCAGTGGGGTGTGTCGGGGCGCGCATCTGCCACACCAACCGTTGCCCAACGGGTGTGACAACCCATGATCCGGAGCTGCGCAAGCGTCTGGATCCGGAGAAGGGTGCGGCGAGACTCGCCCGCTTCCTCGGCGCCTCCCTGCAGCTGATGCAGGTACTGGCCCGTGCGGCCGGTCGGGCGCGTCTGGCCGACCTCGGGCACGAGGACCTGATCACCTTCAACCGTGACCTGGTGGAAATGGCCAATGTGCCCTACGCCGGCGTGCACAGCCGCCGCGACTGACATCGGCGGCAGCGTCTTTAGGAAATAACTTCAATGGAACCAGGAAGGCCACTGTTTTCCCATCGAAAGTATTGGGCGGAGCGCTTCGGCATCGCACCATTCCTGCCGATGTCACGTCCGGAGATGGAGGCCCTCGGCTGGGACTCCTGCGACGTGATCATCGTCACCGGGGACGCCTATGTGGACCACCCGAGTTTCGGCATGGCGATCATCGGGCGACTGCTGGAGGCCCAGGGGTTCCGGGTGGGCATTATCAGCCAGCCGGACTGGTGTTCCGCCGAGCCCTTTCGCGAGCTGGGAAGGCCGAATCTCTTCTTCGGCGTCACCGCCGGCAACATGGATTCGATGGTGAACCGCTACACCGCCGACCGGCGGATCCGGCGCAACGACGCCTATACACCGAATGACGAGGGCGGAAGACGGCCTGACCGTGCGGTAATCGTCTATTCACAGCGGGTGCGTGAGGCCTGGCCGGGCGCGCCGATCGTGATTGGCGGCATCGAGGCCAGCCTGCGGCGGATCGCGCACTACGACTACTGGTCGGACAAGGTGCGACGTTCGGTCCTGCTGGACTCCCGCGCCGACCTGCTGTTGTTCGGCAACGCAGAGCGCGCGCTGGTGGAGGTCACCCACCGGGTCGCCAGCGGCCAGCATCCCCGGGAGATCCGGGATGTTCGCGGCAGCGTGTTTCTGCGCGATTCGGTACCCGCTGACTGGGTCGTGGTCGACTCCACGGAAGTGGATCTGCCCGGAGCGGTGGATCCGAAGCCCGACCCCTACGCCGACACCAGCGCCGCCGAATGCGACGCGAGGGGCGGCGGTCGTCCGGACCAGCCGAAGGTGGTGCGGCTGCAGCGGGCGATCCCGCGCGGCCATCCCCGGGAGCGGACCGCGGTCCGGCTGCCGGCCTTCGAACAGGTGCGCGCCGACCCCGTGCTCTATGCCCATGCCTCGCGGGTGCTGCACCTCGAGACGAACCCCGGAAACGCCCGTGCGCTGGTGCAGCGCCACGGAGACAAGGAGGTATGGCTGAATCCACCACCGATCCCGCTCAGCACGGCGGAGATGGACGCGGTCTACGATCTCCCCTTCGCCCGCGCCCCGCACCCGTCCTACGGGGGTGCGCGTATCCCGGCCTGGGAGATGATCCGCTTCTCGGTGAACATCATGCGCGGCTGCTTCGGTGGCTGCACCTTCTGCTCGATCACCGAGCACGAGGGACGGATCATCCAGAGCCGTTCCGAGTCATCGATCCTGCGCGAGGTGGAGGAGATCCGCGACCGGGTCGAGGGATTCACCGGCGTGATCTCGGACCTTGGCGGGCCGACAGCGAACATGTATCGCCTCGCCTGCAAGGACCCGGAGATCGAGCGCAGCTGCCGCCGGCTTTCCTGCGTGTATCCGGGCATCTGCAGGAACCTGAACACGGACCATTCGGCACTGGTGGGTCTGTATCGCAGGGCGCGGGCGCTTCCGGGGATCAAGAAGGTGCTGATCGCGTCGGGTCTGCGCTACGACCTCGCGGTGGAATCGCCCGAATACGTGCGCGAACTGGTGACGCACCATGTCGGCGGGTACCTGAAGATTGCACCGGAACATACGGAAAATGGACCTCTTTCGAAGATGATGAAGCCGGGGATGGGGACCTATGACCGGTTCAAGCTGATGTTCGACCGCTTCTCGCGGGAGGCGGGCAAGGAACAGTACCTGATTCCCTATTTCATAGCCGCGCACCCCGGCACGACCGACGAGGACATGCTGAACCTTGCGCTCTGGCTGAAACGGAACGGCTTTCGTGCGGACCAGGTGCAGGCCTTCCTGCCCGGACCGATGGCCCTTGCCACCGCGATGTGGCACACGGGCCGCAATCCGTTGCGCGGGGTCCGCCGCGAGGACGGTGGACGAGTGCATTCGGCGAAGGGCCTGCGGGCGCGCCGACTGCACAAGGCCTTCCTCCGCTACCACGACCCGGAGAACTGGCCGCTGCTGCGCGGCGCGCTGCAGCGGATGGGCCGGGCCGACCTGATTGGCAATGGCAAGCGGCACCTGGTGCCGAGCTATCAGCCGGCCGGGACCGGGCGGCGTGCGGGGAGGCCCGGAGCCGGCTCCGCGAAGGGCAGGGGGTTCAAGACCCAGCACACCGGCTTGAAGGACGCGGCAGCGCCGCGCAGGACCGGCAGAACGCGCCGGGGCGCCTGACTCAGGTGGGCGGTTCGCGTGGCGCGTCCTTCTTCCGGAAACGCAGCGGCGAGAGGCACGCGCTGAGGGACGCAGGCAGCACCTCGGGCAGACCAAAGATGCGGTCGGCGAGCAACTGCGCGGCAAGCGGGGCGTAGAGCACTCCGCGTGATCCGTGCCCGAGGTTGACGAAGACCCGGCCGATCGCGGCGCCGTGCGCCGTGCCCGGTTCGCCTGTGGCCGGGCCGGGATCCAACCCGCCGACCGCCGGCAACCGATCCCGGAACACGGCGCGAGTGCCGTACCAGGCGCCGCTCACCGCCACGGTGGTCACCGACTCGAGTGCCGGGTCGGCCCAGTTCAGCTGGTGGAGGTTCCGGGTGTTGTCGGCATCATGCACGCCGCTGTCGGCGCTGTCGTGCCGGTAGGTCGCCCCGAGCCAGTGCTGCCCCTCGTGCTCCGGCAGGCAGTAACCCCTGCCGGTGAGGGCCATGCGTCCGATCGCGCGCAGCCGGGTGCGTACCCGGGTGAGCTGCCCGCCGACACGCAGGGGCCGGGGTTGGTCCGGGCACAGGGCAGGCCCCGCACCCGTGGCGATCACGATCGCGTCGAAGGCCTCCTGCCCCCCGTCGGCGTAGCCGAGGACGGCATGCATCTGCGCCCCGGCGACGGTGACCACCCGGCGCTGACGGATCTCCAGCCCCTGCGCAAGGCGCCGGCAGAACGCGCCGAGATCCACACCGACGCCCTGGGGATAGCGCAGAACCGGACAGTCGGGATCGATTCGCAACACTTCGTAGAGGCCTCCCGCATGCCGGGGATCCGCGGCGGCCAGCCGGGCGAGGCGCCGTGCGGCATGACGGGTGATGCCGCGATGCTCGATGCCCTCGGCGCGCAGGATGCCGTCGTCGCGTTCGGTTCCGGCGGCGCTCAGCAGGGCCCGCGTGGCCTGCATGCCGGCGAGTGCCAGCGCATTGCGTACGGTGTCGCCGGCGCTCAGGTGCGGGGAGAGCAGCGCGGCCGGGTTGCCGGAGGCCTGCGCCGCCACGCCGTGGGAGTCGAGGACGGTCACACGGGCGCCACGGTCGTGCAGTGCCAGGGCCGTTGACAGCCCGGCGATGCCGGCACCGATCACGGCAACGCGCTCCGCAGGGGCACTGTCGGACTCCACCGCGGCGCGGAACCGGCCGACCAGTCGTTCCCGCTTCCCGCGAAAACCGGAGTGCCGCTGCACCGCGAATCCGGAAGCGGTGAGATCGCGACGCACCTGCCCGGCGGCGGTGAAGGTGCCAAGCGTGGTGCCGGCGCGAGAGAGGCGCGCCACCTGCCGGAACACCGCGATGTTCCACAGGGCCGGGTTCCGGCTCGGGGTGAACCCATCGAGGAACCATGCGTCCACGGTCCCTCGAACATTCGCGAATCCCGGCGCGGCGTCCCCGTAGACCAGGGTCAGCACCACGCGGTCCTCCGGGAAGTGAAGCCGGTGCAGGCCGGTCACCGGTGGCGGGTACTGGGCCAGCAGACGGTTCACATCCGCCCCCGGAATACCCCGCGCTGCCAGTGCCCGCTGCAGGTCCTCCGGTGCCAGCGGGTGTGCCTCTGCACTCAGGTAGCTGAGAAAGGCGCCGGCGGGGGCATTCCGACGCCAGGCGCCCAGCGTCAGAAAGAAGTTCAGGCCCGTACCGAAGCCTGTCTCCCCGATTGCGAACCGACGGGCGTGGCGGAATCGCGAGGGCAGGTCGTTGGCGTCGATGAAGACCGTCTGCACCTCCCCGCGCGGGTCCTCCGCGCTGAAGTAGATGTCGTCGTACTCGAGCGCCCTCGGCAGGTCGCCGTCCCAGCGCAGATGAATCGGGGTCAGGGATCTGAGCAAGGACTCCTGCACGCTCGGACTCCAGGTTCCCGGGTCGGACCGGTCGGTGCTCAGAGCCCGGTGCCGGGCAGCGGTTGCATGGCCAGTTGCCCCGGTGCGGCGGCCTCCGCGAGTCCCAGCAGGAGAGGCTGTGCGGTGCGCTGAAACCGTGCCAGTTCGGCGCCCGAAAGGGGCGCGCCGCGAGGCAACTGCACGCGCATCGGATCCACAGCGCGACCGTCGATGTGCAGCTCGTAGTGCAGGTGGGCGCTGGTGGTCCGCCCGCTGTTGCCGGAGAGCGCGATGCGCTGACCGCGCCTGACCCGCTGACCGGGTTGCACCAGGGCCTTCTGCAGGTGCAGATAGCGGGTGCTGAAGCCCTGGCCGTGCTCGATCATCAGGAGTCGTCCGGCGAGGGGATGGTGCTCCACCCTGGTGACACGCCCGTCCGCGGGTGCAAGGATCGGCGCACCCACCGGCATCGCGAAATCGGTGCCGTTGTGCGGTGCGACGCGCCCGGTCACCGGATGCCGCCGCCCGTCGCTGAAACCGGAGGTCATCCGGTATTCGCCTTCGAAGGGGTGGCGGTCAAAGGGTGGCAGCAGCGGCTGACCCTCCGGGGTGTAGAAACGTCCGTCCGCGTGGCGAACGGCGGTCAGAATCCCGTTCTTCCGGCTCAATTCAAAGGCCAGCACGCGGATGTCGTAGGGCGTGTCATCGCCAGCCAGTCGCTCGATCTCCAGCAGCAGGGTGTAGCGGTCGCCCGACCCCATCTCCTCTCCCGGCGGGAGATGGTTTCCAAGAAGCACGCCGATCGCGCGCGCGGTCGCCGGAACCAGGCCGGGCTCCTCCCGGAGCGAATCGACGACGCTGCCGCGGACCTTGCCCTGCAGCACGCGGTGGCCGACCTCGCGCTCGGTCGAGATCTCCACCCGCGTGAAGGCCTCGGTTCCCTCGAGGCGAACCCACTCGTGGCCCCGGGCCCGATCCGTCCAGAGCCGCAGACGCTTCAGTCCTCCTGCTGCGTCCGTCTGCCACTCGATCTTCTGCCCCGGATGAACGACGTCGAGCAGCCGGGCGTTCTCCGGGTCGCTACCGAGCTGAAACAGCGTGCGCAGGCGCAAGCCCCAGTGGCTGTTCCAGAGGGCGGTAAGGTGTTCGCCCTCACGCAGGGTGTGCCGGGACCACTCTGCAGCCGGCCAGATGCTCCGGTCCCCGTCCCGAGCGGGATCCGGGTCGAAGGCCGCACCTGCGCTCGGTATCGGCAATCCGGTGTCCTGGCGGGCCGGGGTCGACCGGTTGGCCGCCGGATTCTGCAGCAGCACCTGTGGAGCGGCCTCGACGATCTCTTTCTGATGGGCCGATCGTTCCGCGGAAACCATGGTAAAATCCGAACAAAACGGCGTTTTCTGCAGGCAGCTTCTGAAGTGCAGCAGGCGATCGTGGACCGGCCGGGCCAGCGTTGCGGGCGCGCCCGGGGGCGACTCGGCGGCCGGCGCGGGTCCCGCCGGCAGGAGGCTCGAGACGGAAATGGCGGTGAGGCCCAGGCTGCCAAGGACAAGCAGCGAGAACGGTACACGGAATACCGGCATGGTTCTTCGTCGTCTGGGGGCCGGCCTTGTATACCACCAAACACGGCGGAATAAAAACCGGCATGCGCCGATCCGTGGCAATCGGGCGTTCAGTTGCGCACGCCGACCCCGCGATTGAGCAGGGTCAGCGCAAACAGATAGAGGCCCAGGATGAAGCCGATGATGATGGCATAGGACACCGTCAGTGACAGGTCGGAGGTGCCGAGCAGCCCGTAGCGGAAGGCATTCACCATGTACAGGATCGGATTCAGTTGCGACACGGCCTGCCAGAAGTCCGGTAGCAGGGACACGGAGTAGAAGACGCCTCCGAGATAGGTCAGCGGTGTCAGCACGAAGGTGGGGACGATGGAGATGTCGTCGAAGTTGCGCGCAAACACGCCGTTGATCAGGCCGGCCAGTGCGAATACGACGGAGGTCATCACCACCACGGATACGGTGACGGTGAGGCTGTGCAGGCTGAAGGGACTGAAAAAGAGCGACACCAGTGTCACGGCGACCCCTACGGCGAGCCCCCGGGCAACGCCGCCGCCAACGAAGCCGAGAATGATGAGGCTGTTGGGAACCGGCGACACCAGCAGTTCCTCGATATGGCGCTGAAACTTCGAACTGAAGAACGAAGACACCACGTTGGAGTAGCTGTTGGTGATCACGGCCAGCATGATCAGACCGGGCACGATGAAGTCCATGTACCGGATGCCCTCCATCTCGCCGATGCGGGAACCGATCAGGCCACCGAAGATGATGAAATAAAGGGCCATGGTGACCATCGGTGGCAGCACGGTCTGTACCCAGATCCGGGCGAAGCGCAGCACCTCCTTGGTGACGATGGTGCGCAGGGCGGTCCAGTTCTCGTGCAGGTGCAGCGGCTTCATGGCGCGCTCCGGATGCCGCGATCCGCGGATTCCACGGCCCGGGTCATGCGGACGAAGAGTTCTTCGAGGCGGTTGGTCTTGTTGCGCATGCTCTGGACGTGTATGCCGGCCCCGTCCAGGAGCTGGAAGAGGGTGTTCAGGTCTTCGCCGCGGTTGATGTCCGCCTCCAGCGTCAGTTCATCGATGCGCCGCAGCCGAATGCTGTCGTGGTCGGGAAGCCGCTGCGCGGCCGCCCGCAACTCCAGCACGACGGTCTCGGTGTCGAGCTTCGCCAGCAGTCCCCGCATCGTCGTGTTCGCGACGATGTGGCCGTGATCGATGATCGCGATGTTTCGGCACAGGCGCTCGGCCTCTTCCAGGTAGTGCGTGGTGAGGATGATGCTGCGCCCGTCACAGTTGATGTCCTGCAGGAACTCCCACATGGAACGCCGTAATTCGATGTCGACCCCGGCGGTGGGTTCGTCGAGAATCAGCAGCCGTGGTTCGTGCACGAGTGCCCGGGCAATCATCAGGCGCCGCTTCATGCCACCGGACAGGGTGCGCGCCATGTCCTGGCGCTTGTCCCACAATCCGAGTTCCCCGAGGTAGTGCCGTGCGCGTTTCCAGGCCTCCCGGCGCGGGATCCCGTAGTAACCGGCCTGGTTCACCACTACCTCGGCCACGGGTTCGAAGTTGTTGAAGTTGAATTCCTGCGGGACCAGTCCGATATTCCGCTTCACCTCCTGCACCTCCCGGTCCAGGTCGTGGCCGAATACCTGTACCTTGCCCGAGGTCTTGCTGATCAGCGAGGTCACGATCCCGATGGTGGTGGACTTTCCCGCCCCGTTCGGCCCGAGCAGTGCGAAGAAGCTGCCCTCGGCCACCGTCAGGTCGATACCCTTCAGGGCCTCGAACCCGTTGCGGTAGCTCTTGCGCAGGGCGCGGATCTCCAGGGCGGCATTGCTCATAGGGGTCCTTGATCCTGTTGCGTGGCTTGGTTGGCGCAGGGGTCGTGACGGTATCATGACCGTGGCGTCCAGGCGTGAAGATGACGCACAAGTGACTCTTTCCAATCCCGACCGTTCAGGAGCTCCCGTGGAATCCCATTTTGTCGCTTCGACCGATGCCGCCATATCCCTGGTACCGGTGACCACCGAGTCGCTGCCGGACATCCTGTCTGCCCGACCGGAACGATGGCGCAACTGGGCGGAGCATCGCGACTTCGAGGGCCGGCCCGGCACCCTGCTGCGCGTTCCGTCGGTCGAGGGACGAACCGAGGGCGTGCTCGTGGGCTACGATGCCGCGCAGCCGGTCTGGATGCTGGCCCACGCCGCGCAGCGGCTCGAGGCCGGGGTCTACCGCCTGGACGAGGAACGGCTCGGCGCCGAGGCAAGGCTCTCGGCGGCGGTGGGCTGGGGCCTGGGATGCTACCGCTTCCAACGTTACCGCAACACCGAAAGGGCGCTTCCGCGCCTGGCCTGGCCCGACGGAGTGGATGCCCGGCGGGTCGAGGCGATGGTCGCGGCCCATGCGCTGGTACGCGACCTCATCAATACGCCGGCGCGGGACCTGATGCCGGAGGACCTGGCGGGAGCTGCAACGGAGATTGCCGCCGAGTTCGGGGCGGAAATCGAGGCCTTGGACGGGCCCGGTGCGATCGCCGACGCCTATCCCTGTATCCACGCGGTGGGGTCCGCCAGCGCGCACCCGCCGCGGGTGATCGAAGTCAATTGGGGCGAGGCCGGGCAGCCCCGCGTGGTGCTGGTCGGCAAGGGGGTGTGTTTCGACTCGGGGGGGCTGAACCTGAAGCCGGGCAACGGCATGCGCCTGATGAAGAAGGACATGGGCGGCGCGGCGATCGCCCTGGGGCTGGGCCGGCTGATCATGGAGCTCGGTCTGCCGCTCCGGTTGACGCTGCTGCTGGGTGCGGCGGAGAACGCGGTGGGCTCGCGTTCCTTCCGTCCGGGAGACGTATTGACCGCGCGCAACGGCAAGACCGTGGAGATCGACAACACGGATGCCGAGGGACGCCTGCTGCTGGCTGATCTGCTGGTGCGGGCCGGGGAGTTCGATCCTGACCTGGTGATCGATTTCGCGACCCTGACCGGCGCCGCGCGGGTGGCGGTAGGGACGGAGATCTCGGCGTTCTTCAGCACGGATCCCGACCTGGCCCGGGGGTTGATCGGCCCGGCGGAGGCCTGGGATGACCCGGTATGGGAACTGCCGCTGCACGAGGGCTATCGGCACATGCTGAAGAGCGACATCGCGGACACGGTCAACAGCAGCTCGGGCGGCTTCGCAGGGGCGATCACCGCGGCCCTGTTCCTGAAGGACTTCGCGCCGCAGGACGTGCCGTGGCTGCATTTCGACGTGATGGCCTGGAACAACCGGAACCGCCCCGGCCGCCCCAAGGGCGGCGAGGCCATGGGCCTGCGCGCGGTCCTCGGCCTCCTCGAGTCCCGCTTCGCCTCAGGGTGAGGGCCCAGACCTGCCGTAGGCCAGCCCCTCGCGTGACGCGAGTGGCCGTGGGAACGGCTTCCAGCCGCGATTGCCCACCCGGCGCACCATCGCGGCCAGGAGGCCGCTCCCACAAAACATCGGCACCGCCCCCGTAGGAGCGGCTTCCAGCCGCGATGCGGCGTTGGGCTGATTGCCCCGGGCCATCGCGGCCAGAGGCCGCTCCCACAATGGCTTGGGGGCTCGCGGTGGTCGTAGGAGCGGCTTCCAGCCGCGATGCGGCGTTGGGCTGAGTGCCCCGGGCCATCGCGGCCAGAGGCCGCTCCCACAATGGCTTGGGGGCTCGCGGTGGTCGTAGGAGCGGCTTCCAGCCGCGATGCGGCGTTGGGCTGAGTGCCCCGGGCCATCGCGGCCAGAGGCCGCTCCCACAATGGCTTGGGGGCTCGCGGTGGTCGTAGGAGCGGCTTCCAGCCGCGATGCGGCGTTGGGCTGATTGCCCCGGGCCATCGCGGCCAGAGGCCGCTCCCACA
>JAABTX010000367.1 GCA_011389655.1 Thioalkalivibrio sp. | reverse complement strand
CCAGCCCTCGGGAAACGGTCCGTAGGTCACCAGCCGCAGGAACACCCGCTCGCCACCGAGCCGGAAAAACCTGCCATCCACCCGGAGACGTTCCATCGCCGCCAGCCTAGACGGGCCCGCCCGGAGTCCGCGAGACTTCTTCCGGGCCGCTTTCGCTGGCCGGTCCGGTTGGCCTCCGCTATTCCTGTCCCGTGAAAGCCGAGCTGCTGCAAAACCCCGTCTTCGCCATGGCGGCGGAGCAATTCGACCAGGTCGCCGATTTCCTCGACCTCAACGACGACATCCGCGAACGCTGCAAGTGGCCGAAGCGTCTCATCACCGTGACCGTGCCGGTCCGCCACGACGACGGCTCGACCCGCGTCTATTTCGGCCACCGCGTCCAGCACCACCTCGCCCGCGGACCGGTGAAGGGCGGCCTGCGCTACCACCCCGATGTCGAACTCGGCGAGGTCGCGGCGCTGGCGATGTGGATGAACTGGAAGTGCGCGCTGATGGATCTCCCCTTCGGCGGCGGCAAGGGCGGCATCAACTGCGACCCCCGCACTTTGTCGGTCGGCGAAAAGGAGCGCATCACCCGCCGCTTCACCATGGAGATGATCCCCTTCATCGGCGAGGACATCGACGTGATGGCGCCGGACATGGGCACCGACGCGCAGACCATGGCGTGGTTCCTCGACACCTACTCGACCCACGCCGGCAAGATGGTGCCCGGCATCATCACCGGCAAGCCGATCAACCTCCAGGGCTCCGAGGGCCGCGAGCGCGCCACCGGCCACGGCGTCGCCTTCCTCGCCTCGCGCGCCCTGAACAAGCTCGGCGTCCCGATCCGCGACGCCACCGCCGTGGTCCAGGGCTTCGGCAACGTCGGCCTCCACACCGCCCTCACCCTCGCCTCCTACGGCGTCGAAGTACGGGGGATCTCCGACATCACCGGCGCGCTGTGGAACGGCCACGGCATCGATGTCCGGAAACTCTCGAAGCACGTCAGGAAGACCGGCGGCGTGGCGGGCTTCGACGGCGCCGACGAAATCGACCCCGGCGAGATGCTTTGCCAACCTTGCGACGTGCTCGCGCCGGCCGCCTGCAGCATGGTCATCACCCGTGAGAACGCCCCGAAGCTCCAATGCAAGGTCCTCGCCGAGGGCGCCAACGGGCCGACCACACCGGAGGCCGACGCGATTCTGGTGGAGCGGGGCGACGTCTTCGTCATCCCCGACATCCTCGGCAACGCCGGTGGCGTGACCGTCTCCTATTTCGAGTGGGTGCAGAACCTGCAGCGCTACCGCTGGACCGAGCGCGAGGTGCTCACCCGGCTGGAAACCATGCTTGAAGCCGCCTTCACCCGCGTGCTCCAGTTCGCCAAGCGCCACGACCTCAGCCTGCGCGTCGCCTCCCAGGCCCTGGCCGTCCAGACGGTCGCCGAGGTGAAAACCCAGCGGGGGATGTTTCCCTGAGGTTCCCCGTCCTTGCCCCGCCTCCCGCCTGCGACTAGGATCGCTCCATGAGCCTCGTGGTCCATCTGCCCGTGCGCGACAACCAGACCGAGTTCAACCTCGAGGTCTGGGAGCGCCTGCTGGCCGATCCCGAACTGGCGAAGATCGAGGGCCGCATCGAGACCGACCGCCACGGACAGATCATCATGACGCCCCCTCCCTTCCGCCACCACGGCAGCCGTCAGTACCGCATCGCCCGCGAAATCGAGAATCGCCTCGGACCGCACGCCCAGACCGAAGCCCCCATCTCCACCACCGACGGCGTGCGTGCCGCGGACGTGATCTGGATTTCACCCGCCCGGGAAGGCGGGCTGCCGGATGCCCCGGTTTTCACCCAGGCACCGGAGATCTGCGTCGAGGTCCTTTCCCCATCCAACACCCCCGCCGAGATGGACGAGAAAAGGGCGCTCTACTTTGATGCCGGTGCCGAGGAGGTCTGGTTCTGTGACACCGACGGTGCGATGCGTTTCTTCACCGCCGCCGGTCCGGCCGATCGCTCGCCCCGCTGCCCGGACTTCCCTGCCACCATCG
>JAABTX010000366.1 GCA_011389655.1 Thioalkalivibrio sp. | reverse complement strand
AGATCGTCGGTCACCTTGTCGATCTGGCTCTGCACCGTCTCGAAGCGGGCGGCGAACTTGGCGGCGGGGGCGGCCCGGCCCAGCAGCTTTTCCCAGAACGTCCGCTCGCGGCGCACGTCCAGCTCGGACACCGAAAAGCCGCGGATCGTGGTGACGATGTCGCGCAGGCTGTCGCCTGCCGGGCCCACATCCTTGTTGCGCACGCCCTGCAGCATCGACTGGGAAATCACCTGCAATTCCGACTGCGCGGCCGAGCCGAACGAGATGATCGAGTTGGTATCGCTCATGTCCAGCTCGGCGATCCGCTTCTTGATCTCTTCGGTGGTGGGGGCATCGGCCTCCTCGGCCGTGGCGATTTCGGCTTTGGGTTCGGGTAGGACCACGGCGGTCACCTTCTCGATATCGGCAAGCGCGGCTTGCGCCTTTTCCCTGTTGGCAGCGGTGGCTTCGGACATAATCGTTCCCTCTGTTATACTGGCGATCAGACGCCTTCTCGCTGCAGCCGGTCCCGCAGCACCTTGATTTCAATATCCATGTCGCTGCGATCATCCAGCAGCATCTTTTCGGTGCGCGCGGCGAAATTCTCCTGCAGGTCGTCCAGCAGGTCCTCGTAGGCGGCGCGCGCATCGGTGTCCTTCTTGCGCTTCCACAGATCCACGAACTTGACCGTCGCATCCCGTGCGCCCAGCAGGTAGACGCCGAGGAACTTGCGCGCCCCGGTCAGATCGCGCGGATCTTCCTCGACCGTGCGGATCATCTTGCGGGCCGTGGCGATGAAACCGTCGACCTTGTCCTGCAGGGCGCCGGCATCTGTCGTGGCGATCTGGCCGCGGATCACCTCCAGATGATCCTCGGCCTCGTCCACGACGCGGGCCACCCGGTCCTGCTGGAACGTGTCGATCCCCTCGATCCGCTTGTCCGCCAGCGGGTCGATCCCGAAGGCCGCCAGGTGCAGCCCCGCTGCGGCAAGACCGTAAAGAACCGATCCCACAAGCCCCGCGTCGCCGGTCATCGCCGCGCCGCCGATCCCCAGCCCGGTCAGCACCGTGGCCAGGATCTTGCGGGGCAGGGCGGGTCGCCGGGCCACCTTGCGCGCGTTGTACGCCGCCTCGGCCCGCAGCCCTTCGCGCAGCAGCCACGCCGCCAGCACGAGCACCCCGGCCGAAACCAGCCCCGTCACCAGAACCACCGGCCCGCCCCCGAGCGAGGTAAAGGCCAGCACCAGCGGAGGGACGAACAGGATACCCGCCTTGGCCCCCGCCGCATCCACGCGCCGTTCGTCCAGCGCGGCCTCTTCCACCGGGGTCATTTCCGACCGGTCGCCCGAGGGGGAGTATTTGCCTCCGAACTTCTTGGCCATCAGGGCGCCCCCAGCCAGCCGGTCACGACCCCGAACATCAGCAGGATCAGCAGCGCGAAGGCGATGTTGCGAAAGGTCTCAGGCATCCGGTCCTCCGACAGCGATCCGCGCGCGGCATCCGCCCCGGCCCGGACAAGAGCCAGGCCCGCCAGGGCCGTCATCACGACGGCCACCGTGATTATGAAGATGAACAGCACTCGGGCCATGGTCCACCGCGTTTCTCTGGCTTGGGGTCAACATAAGTTACACCGCCCGCGATTACGAGTGTTGCTGCAGCGCGCGGCGCTCTGCATTGAGCTTGCGGCTGTAGCCGGACTGGATGATCTCCACCGCCACGAGAACGATCACGGAGAAGTAGAACGTCGATTTCGACATCGGAATGATCTCGCGCCCGAACACCTTGAGCGCGGCGTCCTTGGCCTCGTCATGGGGCACGCCGGTCGCCTCCAGCCCGTGCACCGCGGCCTGTCCGGCCTCGCCCAGCAGGACGACGCCGACGATCAGCAGGATGAACAGGCCCAGAACCTCGTACATGCGGTTCTTCTGAAGGAACTTGGTCACGCCGTCGGCCAGCAGCAGCATCGCCGCCCCCGACAGGATGATCGCAAAGGCCAGAACCGGGAACACCTCGGTGATGGCGATGGCCGACAGGACCGAATCGAAGCT
>JAABTX010000365.1 GCA_011389655.1 Thioalkalivibrio sp. | reverse complement strand
CGCATCGGGAAAGGCGGGGTCGACGGGTATCGCCACGTACCCGCCGATAATGCAGGCCAGATAGGTGGCGATCATGTCGGCCGTCGGTGCCCCAAAAAGCGCGACCCGTGAGCCCGGGACCCCTGCGTCGAGCAGGGCGTGGAGTTTGGCGATGGTCAGGGCGCGCAGGGCGTCGCGCGACCGGGGCCCATCGGCGGCGACGAGGGCCGTATCGTCACGGGCGGTTCGGGCGCCGCGGTCGAGCCCTCTTTGATAGTCCCGCTCGAGAGGCCCGGCGCCGTCGAGATCGCTGTGGCCGACCCGATTCACGGCTCAGCCTTCCGTATCGCCGGCCACAAGCGGCTTTGTCCCGACGGCTTCGCACCAGGTGATGCAGTCGAACGCAGCAGGGTGGTTGCCCCAGGTTTCACACGCGACGGCAAGGCGCTCGCATTCCTCCTCGCTGCATATTCCGGCCTCGACCGCGCGGCGTCCGAGTTTGCCGCGGAACGCCGCGGCGGCCATATCCCCGCGATGCCGCGTGGATTGGGGCGTTCCATCGGCTTCGCATGTCGCACTGCCGATGATGTCGATGTAGCCGAGTCGATGAAGGCGATCGCGATGCTTGCGGCCGGCAAAGGGGTCGCCGCTGCTGTCCAGCATGAACCAGTCCATCACTTCAAAGGCGCGGTCCATACCGTCGATCTCGGGGGCGAGAACCATGCTGCCGCGATCGTCATCCCGCAGGCCGATCACGCCGCCGGGCCGAAGGACCCGATCAAGCTCGCTCAACGCTGCTTCGGGCCGGGCGAGGTGCTGGAAGACCGCATGTGCAATGATCGCATCGAAGCTTTGATCCGGAAATGGCAGGTCATAGATCGAGCCGACCTGAAAGCTGGCATTGGTCAATCCTGCGCCAATCGCATCCTGTCCTGCCTCTTCGAGGACCTTGGCGCCGATGTCGCATCCGACCACCCGGGCGCCCGGACGATTGGCTGCGATACCCAAGGTGATGCTGCCCTTGCCGCAGCCGCAGTCGAGAATGTCCTGCCCATCCTTGAGGAACGGCATCAAAAAGCCGGCATCCTTGACGGCGGTCCGGGTATTGTGGTGTTCGATCAACTCCCGGCGGTATCCCGGGCCATACTCCTCGTGAGTGAGTACCGGTCCGTTCGTTTGCAGGTCCTGATCACTGGCCATCTGAATTCCTCAGGATTTGTCATGTCCTTTGGGCTATCGCGCCGGAGGGCCAAGAATCGGCTTGCTGGTGCCGGCGTTGACCTGCTGCCCGCACACCACTATAGATTGAAATGCCAATTTGTGAAGACTCATATCTTGGAGGCGAGAGGGGTGGACGTGCCGGGCAAGCCTAGGACTACCTCCCTCATTTATGGTTGGACCAAACTCGATCGTGGTACCGGCTCGGAGCGCGCTTTCGAAGACTTCGTCAAGGGCGCTGCACACATCCTGACAGACAGCACGGGCACGGAGTTCATCGATGCCCGCAGCACGGTCTGGAATGTGTCGTTCGGACATAGCCAAAGTGCCATTGCAGAGGCTGTGGCCAGCCAGATGGGGCGGTTGACCGGGGTGCCGACCATCGATGGCCAAGCCTCGGATACGGCCGAGCGACTTGCGGTGCGGCTGGCCGAACTCACGGGGCTGCCCCGCGTTTATCTGTCGCTGTCCGGCAGCTCTGCCAACGAAGTCGCCATTGCGATGGCGCGGGCCTATGCCGCTGCCAAGGGGTCTCCGGGCCGGGCGCTCATCCTGAGCCTCGACCGGGGATATCATGGCCAATCGATCGGGACGTTGCCACTGGCCGGCATCACAAACCCCTCCGCGCCAGCGCCCGAAGACCTGGGTTATGGGCGGATACAGAACTGTTATTGCTACCGGTGCCCGGTCGGTCGCGACCGGAGTACCTGCAAGGTCGAGTGTATCGATCATGCGGTCGACCAGATCGAGCGGATAGGACCCGAGCGCGTCGCAGCCGTGATCATCGAACCCGTTCAGGGGTCGGTCGGCCAGGACCCGCCTGTCGAGTGGTTCGCCCGACTGGCCGCCTACCTGGCGGACAAGGATATCCTTCTCATCGCGGATGAAGTAGCAA
>JAABTX010000364.1 GCA_011389655.1 Thioalkalivibrio sp. | reverse complement strand
CGGACCGCCGATGCCGTCGCCTCGGGTCGGGTGTCGGACTTCACGCTCGAGAACCTGCGCGTGGAGCTTGTTCTCTGGCGCGACGTTTTCCTCGGTCTGCAATCCGAGAACGCGCGCCGCATCGAAACACTCCGCTCCCAGGTCGACGCGCTCGGCCCCGCCGAGGACGGGGAGCCGGGCCGGATCACGTCGCGCCGGAACGCGCTGCAGCTGCGGCTTGAGGAAATGCAGGTGCCGGTCCGCCTGGCCGGCGAGGCCCACAGCGAAGCGGACGGCCTGATCAACGAGATCGACCACATCCTGCGCGATCGCTGGACCGCGACCCTGTCCGAACGGGTGGCGACGCCGCTCAATCTCACGATCTGGCCCACCGCGTGGACGCGGCTGGCCACGGGTGCGCGCGCCGTGATGAACGAAAGCCGCGCGGCCTGGTCCAATGACGTACGGCGCACCAGCTTCGGCGATGCGCTGCCGGTCGTGTCGTTGTTCCTGGCGGCGGCGCTGGTGCTGCTGCTGCGGGGGCGGCGCTGGGTCTCGGCGCTCGAGACCCGGCTCGGGCGCGACTCCCGGCGGGGCCGCGGCGTCATCACCTTCGTCGTTTCGCTGGGCCAGATCGTGCTGCCCCTGCTGGGCGTGTTCGCGGTCACCTCCGCCGCCAAGGCCTCGGGGCTGCTGGGCCTGCGCGGCACCGAGATCGTGGACAGCCTGCCGGCCGCCGCGCTGCAGGTGATCGTGGCGCGCTGGCTGGCCTCGCAGCTCTTCGTGGATGGGAAGGGGCGCAACAACCCTCTCAACCTCGACGCGGAGGCCGCCCACCGGATGCGGCAGCTGCTGGTCGGCATGGCCTGGGCGCTGCTTTTCAGCACCCTGCTGCAGGCCTTCGCCGATGCCACCGACATCGACGCCGCCTTCCGTGGGCTGATACTCTTCCCCCTCGGCATCATCGTGGCCCTGTTCCTGCTGCGGATCGGCCTGATCCTGCGCCGGCACGAGAGCGCCGAGGGGGACGAGACCGATGAGCCCGAGACCGAAGCCCGGCCCTATCGTTTCGTGCTTGCCGCGCTCATCGGGCAGGTGCTGCGGATCGTGGCAATCGTCTCGCTCGTGCTGGGGGTGCTGGGCTATTCCGCCGGGTTCGAGCGGCTGATCTACTCGACCGCCTCGACGCTCTACCTCGCCGGCGCGCTGGTGATCCTGCAGGGGCTGGTCTTCGATCTCTATTCCCTGCTCCTGCGCACCGAGGAAGGCGCCCAGGAGGCCCTGGTCCCGGTTCTGATCGGGTTCCTGCTCGCCTTCTGCTCGATCCCGTTGCTTGCCCTGATCTGGGGCGTGCGCAGCACCGACCTGACCGAACTCCTAGCCCGCTTCCGCGAAGGGTTCCAGATCGGCTCGACGCAGATCTCACCCACCAATTTCATGACCTTCGTCGCGGTCTTCTTTGTCGGCTACATCGTCACCCGGCTGATTCAGGGCGCCCTGCGCACCACGGTGCTGCCCAAGACCAGGCTCGATATCGGCGGGCAGAACGCCATCGTGGCCGGTCTGGGCTATGTCGGCATCTTCCTGGCCGCGCTGATCGCCATCACCACCGCCGGGATCGACCTGTCCGGTCTCGCCATCGTCGCCGGGGCCCTGTCGGTGGGCATCGGCTTCGGGCTGCAGAACATCGTGTCCAACTTCGTCTCCGGGATCATCCTGCTGATCGAACGTCCCATCAGCCAGGGCGACTGGATCGAAGTGGGCGGGCAGATGGGCTATGTCCGCGATATCTCGGTCCGCTCGACCCGGATCGAGACCTTCGACCGCACCGACGTGATCATCCCCAATGCCGATCTCGTCAGCGGGCAGGTCACCAACTGGACCCGGGGCAATTCCGTGGGCCGTGTCATCGTGCCGGTCGGCGTCTCCTACGGGACCGATCCCGACGGCGTCACGAGGATCCTGCAGGACGTCGCCGAGAGCCACCCCCTCGTCCTGCTGAACCCGCCCCCGACGGTCCTGTTCCGCGGCTTCGGCGCCGACAGCCTCGACTTCGAGATCCGCGCGATCCTGCGTGACGTGAACTGGATGCTGAACGTCCAGAGCGAGATGAACCACCTCATC
>JAABTX010000039.1 GCA_011389655.1 Thioalkalivibrio sp. | reverse complement strand
GAATTCCACGTAGTCGACGAGCACCAGCAGGTCTGGCCGCGTCTCCTCGAGATGCCGCTGCATGCGGCGCAGAAGCGCGCGCAGGCGGTTGTACTGAGTGATCACGTCCCACAGGCCCATCACCGCGACCTCGGAGACATCGATCAGTGTCTCCACCCCGGCAGCCCGCATCCGCTCGCCGCCCATGCCCGTGAAATGCAGATCGGGCCGGCGGGCGCTCAGGGACCGCACCATGCCGGCGGCCAGGTTGTCGCCGGAGCTTTCACCGGCGCAGACGACGACATGCGGGTTTGGCATCAGGGCCTCGGGACGGTGCCTTCGCCCCGCGGGTGCACGGGGTGCTCCGTGGCGGTCGCGTGCCGTTCAGGCAAGGGCGCCGCGGATGCGTTCGGCAATGAAGTCGACCTGGGCATCCTCCAGCTCCGGAAAGACCGGCAGCGAGAGACAGCGCGCTGCGACCGACTCGGCCACGGGCAGGTCCGGCGGTGGGGCGTCGCGGCTGTCGAACGCGGCCTGACGGTGCAGCGGTATCGGGTAGTAGATCGCGTGCCCGATGTCGGCCTCCTGCAGCGCCGCCATCACCGCCTCGCGGCGCTCGGTGAGCACGGTGTACTGATGGTACACGTGGAGTCCGATGCCATCCTCGAACGGGGTCTCCACCGCCACGTCCGCGAGCGCCTCGGCGTAGCGGGCCGCGACGCGCCGGCGCGCCTGGTTGAATGCGTCGATGCGCTTCAGCTTCACCCGCAGGATGGCCGCCTGGATCTCGTCGAGCCGGGAGTTGTAGCCGATCTCGTCGTGATGGTAGCGGACCCTGGAGCCGTGATTGCGCAGCTTCAGCAGCCGCTCCGCGGCCGGGGTGCAGTTGGTGGTGATCAGGCCTCCGTCACCGAAACCGCCGAGGTTCTTGCTGGGGAAGAAACTGAAACAGCCGAAGGCGGTCGCGCTGCCGGTCTGGACTCCGTCGATGTGTGCGCCGAACGACTGCGCGCAGTCCTCGATCAGCAGCAGCAGGTGATCCTCCGCGAGCCGGGTCAGTGCCGGCATGTCCGCCGGCTGCCCGAACAGGTGCACGGGAAGGATCGCGCGCGTGCGCGGCGTGATGGCCCGCGCCACCGCCTCGGGGTCGATATTGAATGTGCGCGGATCGATGTCGACGAAGACCGGCTCCGCTCCCACGTACCGGATCGCCTCCGCGGTGGCAATGAAGGTGAACGGCGTGGTGATCACCTCGTCCCCGGGCCCCAGGTCGGCCGCGCGCAGCGCCAGATGCAATGCATCGGTGCCCGACGCGCAGCTGATCGCGTGGGTGACTCCTAGGTATTCCGCGAGCTCGGACTCCAGGGCGTGGACGTTGGGGCCCAGAATGAACCGCGTGCTCTCGAGAACCTCGGTGACGGCCGCATCGATCTCGCCACGCAGGTCCTGATACTGCCGCTTCAGGTCGACCATTGGAATCATGCTTCGGCTCTCCCCGGCTGTGGGCCTTCGGTCCTGGTGACCACGTTCAGGTTGGAGTGCACCAGGTCGGTGATCCTGGCCGCGGTCTCCAGGGCGCGTTGTCCCGCCCGACCGTCGACGATCACCGGCTGTTCGCCTCTCGCGGCGGCGACAAAGGCCTGGATCTCGGCGAGCAGGGCATCGGCATCACCGAAGATCAGTTCCTCGCTCTGAATCTCGGGTACGCCGGTATCCGGGTCGTCGTCTCCCATGTGATGCAGCGCCAGCGTCCGGTTCTGGAAGTCGATGGAGGCATAGCCGTGCGGCTGGAAGATGCGCATGCGCCGCTCCGAGCGGGTGCTGACCCGGCTGGAGGTGACGTTGGCGACGCAGCCACCGGCAAACTCGAGGCGCGCATTTGCGATGTCGATGTCACCGGTCAGTATCTGCGCACCCGAGGCGCGGACATCGGTCAGGGGCGCGTTCACCAGCGTGAGGATGATGTCGATGTCGTGGATCATCAGGTCCAGCACCACTGAGACGTCCGTGGCCCTTGGCGTGAACGGGGCCAGTCGGTGCGATTCGATGAAGCGTGGCTCGAGCGGTTCCTCCAGCAGCCGCCGAAGGGCCGTGTTGAAGCGTTCGAGGTGTCCGACCTGCAGGACCACGCCCCGGTCCTGCGCAAGCTGGTTCAGCGCCTCCGCCTCCTCGATGGTGGTGGTGATCGGCTTTTCCACCAGCACGTGGCAGCCGACGTCGAGGAAATCCCGGGCAATCGCGTAGTGCAGCGTCGTCGGTGCGGCGATGCTCACCGCATCGACCCTTCCGAGCAGGGCGCGATGGTCGAGCACCGGCTCGCAGTGATGCCTCGTGGCGATCTCGCGGGCGGTGGCCGCGTTGCTGTCGACCACCGCGACCAGCTCGGTGTCCGGGAGTTGCGCGTACTTGGCGGCGTGCCATTTTCCCAGGTGGCCGACGCCGACGACTGCACAGCGGAGTGGAGGAGTGGACATGACGAACCCCGACGGGTTTTGATCGGATGCTGTGTTAGTGTACCGCGCCGGAGCGGTCGGCTGGGCGCGGCGTGCCATTCGGTGGCAGGTGCTTCGGCGTTAGTATGAAAGTCGGGCATCTCCCTCCTCCCCCGCTTGCGGACAAATCCGCCGGGAGCGCATTTCGAACCGCCGCAGGCGGGCCCGAAGGGGGGAGGGCAGGATGCCCGGAGTAAAGGGGGCCGGGGGTGAGGGTCGGGCCCGACGCCGCACCCCCCACCCCGACCCTCCCCCGCAGGCGGGGGAGGGGGTCGTCATCGTCGAGTGTGGTGGAGTTTTGGCAATGACCGGGTTCGTGCACCTGAGGGTCCATTCCGAGTACTCGCTGGTAGACGGCCTGGTACGGCTCAAGCCACTGGTCAGCCGGGCCGCCGAGGCCGGCATGCCGGCCATTGCGCTGACCGACCACTGCAACCTCTTCGGGCTGGTGAAGTTCTACAAGGCGGCGCTCGGCGCGGGCGTGCAGCCCATCGTCGGGGCGGACGTGCTGCTGCGTGACACCCGGCCGGACGGTTCGCTCGCGCGCCTGACCCTGCTCGCTCAGAACGGTGTGGGCTACCGGCACCTGACCCGCCTGATCAGCCGGGCCTGGCAGGAGGGGCAGGACAAAGGGGTGCCAAGGCTGGACCTCGAGTGGCTCGATGGTTGCACGGACGGGCTGATCGCCCTGTCGGGTACCACCGACGGGATCTTCGCGAAGGGGTCCGGCAGCCCCGTCACGCTGACTCCGGAACTGCTCGACCCCTGGCTGGCCCTGTTCCCGGAGCGCTTCTATCTTGAACTCACCCGGACCGGGCGACCGGGGGAGGAGGCATGGATCGCGTCCGCGCTGGCGGCGGCCGAGGCCTTCGGCCTGCCGGTGGTGGCCACGAACGACGTGCGGTTCCTGGAGGCGTCGGACTTCGAGGCGCACGAGGCGCGCGTGTGCATCCACGACGGGGTGGTCCTGGCCGACCCGCGGCGGCCGCGCCGGTACAGCGACCAGCAATACCTGCGTAGCCCCGAAGAGATGGCCCAGCTCTTTGCGGATATACCCGAGGCGCTTGCCAACAGCGTGGCGATCGCGCGTCGCTGCAGCGTGCAGCTCTCTCTGGGACAGTCGGTGCTGCCGGACTTTCCGATTCCGGATGGCCGCTCCGTGGAGGAACACCTGCGGGTCAGCGCGCGGGAAGGATTGGATGCACGCCTCGAACGGCATCGCTTCGCCGAGGATTCGGAATATACCGCGCGGCTCGATCGCGAGCTCGAGGTGATCTGCCAGATGGGTTTTCCGGGCTATTTCCTGATCGTCGCGGACTTCATCCGCTGGGCCCGCGACAATCAGATACCCGTGGGTCCCGGGCGCGGTTCCGGCGCCGGCTCGCTGGTCGCCTACGCCTTGGGTATAACCGATCTGGATCCATTGCGTTATGATCTTCTCTTCGAGCGATTTCTTAACCCTGAGCGGGTGTCGATGCCGGATTTCGACATCGATTTCTGCATGGACCGGCGGGACCGGGTGATCGAATACGTGGCGGAACGCTACGGCCGCGACCGGGTGTCGCAGATCATCACCCACGGGACCATGGCGGCGAAGGCGGTGGTGCGCGATTGCGGTCGTGTGCTGGGCCACGGGTACGGCTTCGTCGACCGCATCGCGAAGCTGATCCCCTTCGAACTCGGCATGACGCTGACCCGCGCGCTGGAGGAGAGCGAGGAACTCAAGGCGCTCCACGAGGAGGACGAGGAGGTGCGCGGCATCCTCGAACTGGCGCTGAAGCTCGAGGGGCTCACCCGCAACGCGGGCAAGCACGCGGGGGGCGTGGTGATTGCGCCCTCGGCCCTGACCGACTTCTCGCCGCTGTACTGTGAACCGGGCGGCGGGAGCCTGGTGACCCACTTCGACAAGGACGACGTGGAGGCGGTCGGCCTGGTCAAGTTCGACTTTCTCGGCCTGCGCACGCTGACCATCATCGACTGGGCCCTGGAGGCGATCCGGGAACTCCCGGGAGGCGGGGTGGTGGATCTCGACCGCATCCCGCTGGACGATCCGGCGGCCTTCCGGCTGTTGCAGGCGCACCAGACCACGGCCGTGTTCCAGCTCGAATCCGGCGGCATGAAGGACCTGATCCGGCGTCTCCAGCCGGACAGCTTCGAGGATGTGATCGCGCTGGTGGCACTGTACCGACCCGGCCCGCTGCAGTCGGGCATGGTCGACGACTTCATCGATCGCAAGCACGGCCGGGCCCGGGTGGAGTACCCGCATCCGGATCTGGAGCCGATCCTGAAGCCCACCTACGGCGTGATCCTGTACCAGGAACAGGTGATGCAGATCGCCCAGGTGCTCGCCAACTACACGCTGGGCGGCGCCGACCTGCTGCGCCGGGCGATGGGCAAGAAGAAGCCAGAGGAGATGGCCAAGCAGCGGGAGATCTTCGTCCAGGGAGCGCTCGGCCGGGGCGTCCCCGAGAAGACCGCCACCTACATCTTCGACCTGATGGAGAAATTCGCGGGCTACGGCTTCAACAAGTCGCACTCGGCCGCCTATGCCCTGCTGGCCTACCAGACCGCCTGGCTGAAGGCCCACTACCCGGCACCGTTCATGGCGGCGGTCCTGTCGGCGGACATGGACAACACCGACAAGGTGGTCGGGCTGATCGACGAATGCCGCAGCCTCGGGCTGAAGGTGGTGCCGCCGGACGTCAACCGGTCCGCCTACCGCTTCGCCGCGATGGATGCGCAGACCATCGTCTATGGCCTCGGCGCGATCAAGGGGGTGGGCGAATCGGCGATCGATACGCTGCTGCGCGCAAGGGATGACGGACACGGGTTTCACAGCCTCGTGGATCTCTGCCAGCGGGTCGATCTGGGCAAGCTGAACAAACGGGTCCTCGAGACCCTGATCCGCGCCGGGGCGCTGGACCGGATCGGGCCGAACCGCGCCACCCTGCTGGCCACGATACCCCTGGCGGTTGGCGCCGCCGAACAGGCGGGCCGCAACGCGGAGCTCGGCGTCGTCGACCTGTTCGGCGAGCCCGCCAGCGCGGTGCTCCCCGAATTCGAGACCCTGCCCGAAATGGACGAGGATGAGCGACTCCGCGGCGAGAAGGAGACGCTCGGGCTGTACCTGACCGGCCACCCGATCGCGCGCTACCGGGAGGAGCTGCACTGTCTGACCGGCACGACCCTGCAGGCGCTCGCCGCGCAGCTCGAGAGCCGGCCCGACAACGGGCCGTCCCGGCGCCGGCGGCAGGACACGGCGCGCATCGCGGGGCTGGTGGTGGGTATCCGGCTGCGCAACACGCAGAACGGCCGGATGGCGATCGTCACCCTGGATGATCAGACCGGCCGCGCCGAGGTCGTGCTCTTCAACGAGGACTATCGCCAGTACCAGGAGCACCTGGTCACGGACACGCTGATCGTCGTCGAGGGCGGCGTCGCGCTCGACGACTATGCGGGCGGTATCCGGATGCGTGCCCAGCGGGTGCTGACACTGGACGAGGCCCGGGCCGAGTGGGCGCGGGTGCTGGACCTCAGCCTGGCGGCGCTGCGCTCGGAGCAGGTGCGTTCGCTGCATCAGGTGATCACGCAGTGCCCCTCCGGATCCTGTCGGCTGCGTCTGCATTATCGGCGGGAGGATGCCTGGGTCGATCTGCAGCTGCCGGAGGACTGGCAGCTCTGTCCCGATGAGCAGCTGCTGCGTCGACTGAACGAGACGCTGGGTCCCGAGAGTAGCATCCGGCTGTTCTATGGACCTTCCTGACACTGCCGCAGGAGGCGGCGGCCGGGAGCGGCTGGCGGATGTATCCGCTACAATCTGCGCGTCGAACGCGCAGATACGGAAGGTCGCATGAATCCGGAGTTTCTCGATTTCGAACAGCCGATCGCGGAGCTGGAGGCGAAGATCGAGGATCTTCGCTTCGTCGGCGGCGACGCCGAGGTCAACATCCAGGAAGAGATTCAGCGCCTCGAGGAAAAGTGTCTGGCGTTGACGGAGAACATCTTCAGCAAGCTCAAGCCCTGGCAGATCGCCCAGCTGTCGAGGCACCCGCGCCGGCCCTACACGCTGGACTACGTGCCGCAGATCTTCACCGAATTCGTCGAACTGCGTGGCGATCGCGCCTTCGCCGACGACGCTGCGATCGTCGGCGGTCCGGCGCGCCTGGACGGACGCCCGGTGATGCTGATCGGGCACCAGAAGGGGCGGCAGACCAAGGAAAAGATCCAGCGCAACTTCGGGATGCCGCGACCCGAGGGCTACCGCAAGGCCATGCGGCTGATGGAGCTGGCGGAACGCTTCCGGCTGCCGATCCTGACCTTCATCGATACGCCCGGGGCCTATCCGGGCGTGGGCGCCGAGGAGCGGGGTCAGAGCGAGGCGATTGCGCGGAACCTGATGGTGATGTCCCGTCTGGACACGCCGATCATCGCGACGGTGATCGGAGAGGGCGGTTCCGGTGGCGCGCTGGCGATCGGGGTCGGTGATTCCACGATGATGCTGCAGTACTCGACCTACTCGGTGATCTCTCCGGAGGGCTGCGCTTCCATCCTGTGGAAGAGCGCGGAAAAGGCACCGGAGGCAGCGGAGGCCCTGGGAATCACCTCCGGCCGGCTGCGGGACCTGGGGTTGGTGGACCGCGTGATCGAAGAGCCCCTGGGCGGTGCCCATCGTGCGCCGGAGACCATGGCGAGCCGTATCAAGTCCGCGCTGCTTGAGACCCTCGAGGAACTGGACGGGCTCGATCCGGGCCAGCGTCTGGAGCGGCGCTACCGTCGGCTGATGGACTATGGCGCCTTCCAGGAAACCGGGACCTGAGCCGGTCGACACGGCCCTGCGGTCATTTCTTGGCGAACACTCCGGGAGCCATCAACTGCGGGTGGCACTGAGCGGAGGCAGGGATTCGACCGTACTGCTGCATGCGCTCGCGCGCCACGATCCCGAGCGGCGCGCGTTGCCGCTGCATGTCCACCATGGCCTGCACCCGCTGGCGGATGCCCAGGCAGAGCACTGCCGGCGCATTGCCGGCGAACTCGGCTATCGGTGCCGGGTGCTTGAGATCCGGGTGCCCGAGCAGTCGGGCGAGGGCGTCGAGGCGGCCGCGCGCCGTCTGCGCTACCGGGCGCTCGCGCAGGGGGCGAACGCCGGCGAGTGCATCCTGACCGCGCACCACGCGACCGACCAGGCCGAGACCTTCCTGCTCGCGGCCCTGAAGGGCAGCGGTCCGGCCGGTCTCGCCGCGATGCCGTCGATGCGCCGCATCGGGCCGTGCTGGCTGGCGCGTCCGCTGCTCGGCGTGCCCGGGGCCGCGATCGCCGCCTACGCGCAGGCGCACGGGCTCCGGTGGCTGGAGGATCCGACCAACGCCGACCTGCGCTTCGATCGCAACTTCCTGCGCCGTGAGGTGATGCCCCGACTCGCCGGGCGCTTTCCGGTCGAGCGGAGGCTGGGGGTCGCCGCCGGGTTGCAGGCGGAGGTGGCCGACGTCCTGGACGGGCTGCTGGACCCGCTGCTCGACGGCCTCCGGGGTCCCGGTCCGAACTGCCTCGATGTGCGGGGGCTCTCGAGTCAGCCCGCGTCGCGAAGACCCTGGCTGCTGCGCCGCTTCATCACCCGTGCGGGCGCCGACCCCCCGCGCCGGCGGCGGCTGCTCGAGTTCCTGCGGCAGCTCGAAGAGGCGGCGCCGGATGCGAGCCCCGCACTGCACTGGGACGGTCGCAGCCTGCGCACCTATCGCGGCGCGCTCTACCTGCTGGCCACCGCGGAGGACGGGGAGGCGGAGCCACCGCACCAGGGGTTGGCCTGGCCCCGGGGGGCGGCGGAACTGCAGCTTCCCGACGGCCGGGTGCTGACCCGCCGGGAGTTGCAGGACGCCGGGATCGCCGATCCCGAGGGCGTCCG
Organism: Thioalkalivibrio sp.; assembly: GCA_011389655.1. Taxonomy (GTDB): domain Bacteria; phylum Pseudomonadota; class Gammaproteobacteria; order Ectothiorhodospirales; family Ectothiorhodospiraceae; genus Thioalkalivibrio. The sequence continues at coordinate 17,391 of JAABTX010000039.1, read as the reverse complement.
GATCGGGTTTCGACAAGGCGGGGAATGGCTGCGTCAGCCGGACGGGACGCGGCGCACGCTCAAGAACCTGATGCAGGAACACGGCATTCCCCCCTGGCGGCGGGCACGGGTGCCGCTGATCGAGCGGGACGGCGAGCTGATCGCGGTGCTCTGGTCCCGTTGACGCGGCCGAACCGGCCGTCGCCGGGCGGACCGCGATTGAGCGCCCCGGGGCTTTTTGGTAACCTCCTGACGCGATCCGGCCGGCTGGCCGGCCGTACCATCACGGGTGCCCGCATGACGCGTTTCGTATTCATCACCGGAGGCGTGGTTTCGTCTCTGGGCAAGGGCATTGCATCGGCGTCGCTGGGTGCCATCCTCGAGGCCCGGGGGCTCAAGGTCACCTTGCTCAAGCTGGATCCCTACATCAACGTGGATCCGGGGACCATGAGCCCGTTCCAGCACGGCGAAGTCTTCGTCACCGAGGATGGCGCCGAGACGGACCTCGACCTGGGTCACTACGAGCGCTTCGTGCGGATCCGCACCGGTCGCCCCAACAACTTCACCACCGGCCAGATCTACGAGAGCGTGATCCGCAAGGAACGGCGCGGCGACTACCTCGGCGGCACGGTCCAGGTGATTCCGCACATCACCGACGAGATCAAGCGTTCGATTCGCGCGGGTGCGGCCGATGCCGACATCGCGCTGGTCGAGATCGGCGGCACGGTCGGCGACATCGAATCCCTCCCGTTCCTGGAGGCGATCCGCCAGATGGGCGTGGAGCTGGGTCGGGAGAGCGTGCTCTTCATCCATCTGACCCTGGTGCCCTTCATCGCCGCCGCCGGGGAGATCAAGACCAAGCCCACCCAGCACTCGGTGAAGGAACTGCGCTCGATCGGGATCCAGCCCGACGTGCTGCTGTGCCGCTCCACCCGGGCGCTGCCCGAGGGCGAGCGGCGGAAGATCGCTCTGTTCACGAACGTCGAGGAAAAGGCCGTGATCTCGGCGGTCGACGTCGACAACATCTACAAGATTCCACTCTGGCTGCACTCGCAGAAACTGGACGAGATCGTTCTGCGCAAGCTGCGGATCGAGGTGCCGCAGGCGGATCTCTCGGACTGGAAGCACGTGGTCAACGCGATGGAGTTTCCCGAGTCCGAGGTAACGGTCGGCATGATCGGCAAGTACGTCGATCTCACCGAGTCCTACAAGTCGGTGAACGAGGCCCTGACCCACGCCGGGATCCACACCGGCACACGGGTGCGGATCCGCTACATCGATTCCGAGAAGCTCGAGGGTTCGGACCCGGGGGTGCTGCCGGAGCTGGAGGGACTGGACGCGATCCTGGTGCCCGGGGGCTTCGGGGAACGCGGCATCGAGGGCAAGATCCTGGCCGTGCGCCGCGCCCGTGAAAAGGGCATCCCGTACCTCGGGATCTGTCTCGGTATGCAGGTGGCGGTCATCGAGTTCGCCCGCCATGTGGCCGGACTGGAGGGTGCGCACAGCACCGAATTCGCCCCGGACACGCCGCATCCGGTGATCGCACTGATCACCGAGTGGCAGGATCGGGAGGGGCGTATCGAGCGCCGCGACGCGGACAGCGATCTCGGTGGCACCATGCGGCTGGGCGCCCAGACCGCGGCGCTGGCGGAGGGTACCCTGATGGCGCGCACCTATGCCAAGCCGCGGATCCAGGAGCGGCACCGCCACCGCTATGAGTTCAACAACGCCTACGCGGACCGTCTGCAGCAGGCCGGGATGGTCTTCTCCGGACGTTCCGAGGACCAGAACCTGGTCGAGGCGGTGGAGCTGCCCGAGCACCCCTGGTTCATCGGCTGCCAGTTCCATCCCGAGTTCACCTCGACACCGCGGGACGGGCATCCGCTGTTCACCGGCTTCGTCAGCGCCGCGCGGCGCTATCAGGAAGCCAAGGCCACCCTGACCAAGCAGTCTGTCGCATGACCCTGCCCATGGATCTCTGCGGATTCCAGGTCGGTCCGGACCGTCCAATGTTCCTGATCTCGGGCCCCTGCGTGATCGAGTCCGAGCAGCTCGCGCTGGATACCGCCGGGACGCTTGCGGAGATTTCCGCCGGGCTCGGCATTCCGTTCATATACAAGTCCTCCTTCGACAAGGCGAACCGCTCCTCGACCCGGAGCTTCCGCGGACCGGGCATGAATAAGGGCCTGCAGATCCTTGAGAAGGTAAGGAAGACCCTGAATGTCCCGGTGCTGACCGACGTGCACGAGGACACCCCGCTCGGTGAGGTCGCCGACGTGGTGGATGTGCTGCAGACCCCGGCCTTCCTGTGCCGGCAGACGAACTTCATCCAGAATGTCGCCCGCCAGGGGCTTCCGGTGAACATCAAGAAGGGTCAGTTCCTCGCCCCCTGGGACATGGACAACGTGGTGGCCAAGGCACGCGAGGCCGGGAACGAGCAGATCATGGTCTGCGACCGCGGCGTCTCCTTCGGATACAACACGCTGATCTCGGACATGCGGGGTCTCGCGGTGATGCGCCGGACGGGTTGTCCGGTGGTCTTCGACGCCACGCATTCGGTGCAGCAGCCGGGCGGCCTCGGGGCGGTCTCCGGAGGGCAGCGCGAATTCGTGCCGGTGCTGGCGCGCGCCGCCGTGGCGGCGGGCGTGTCCGGGGTCTTCATGGAGACCCATCCCGACCCGGAGCACGCGCTGTCCGACGGCCCCAATGCGTGGCCGCTGTCGCTGTTGCGGGACCTGCTGGAGACGCTCGTGGAACTGGACCGTACCGTGAAGGCGCGCCCGCTCGCGGAAGCGGCGTTCGGCCTGGGCTGAGGCCGCATTTCCTGAATTCCGACGGCGTCCCGGACGGCATCCGGGACGCCTCCTTCAAGGAGAGAATCATGGCTTTGATTGCCGATGTGCATGGCCGGGAGATCGTGGACTCCCGGGGTAACCCGACCGTCGAGGCCGACGTGGTCCTCGATACCGGTGCGCGTGGCCGCGCGGCGGTGCCGTCGGGCGCATCGACCGGCGCCCGGGAGGCGATCGAGTTGCGCGACGGCGGGGCGCGCTATGGCGGCAAGGGCGTGCTCCGCGCGGTGGCCCATGTCAACGGCGAGTTGCGCGACGCCCTGCGCGGTACCGAGGCCGACCAGGAAGCGGCCGACCGGCGCATGATCGAGCTCGATGGTACGGCGAACAAGGATCGACTGGGCGCCAATGCGTTGCTGGCCGTGTCGCTGGCCCTGGCCCATGCGCGCGCTGCGGAGGCCGGACTACCGCTGTTCCGGAGTCTGGGCGGAGCGGATGCCGGGGTGCTGCCGGTGCCGATGATGAACATCGTCAACGGCGGCGCCCACGCGAGCAACAGCGTCGACATGCAGGAATTCATGATCGTGCCGGTCGGTGCCGGCAGCCTGACCGAGGCCGTGCGCTACGGTGCGGAGGTCTTCCATGCGCTGAAGAAACTGCTCCAGCAGCGGGGGCTGAGCACGGGGGTGGGCGACGAGGGCGGCTTCGCGCCCGACCTGCCGTCCAATGCGGCCGCGGTGGAGGTGATTCTCGAGGCGATCGAGCAGACGGGGTTTCGGGCCGGCGATGACATCTGGATCGGCCTGGACTGCGCCAGCTCCGAGTTCTATCGGGACGGCCGCTATCGCCTGGTCTCCGAGGGGCGTGACTTCTCGGCCGACGAGTTCATCGACTATCTCGCCGACTGGGTCGACCAGTACCCGATCCTCACCATCGAGGACGGCCTGGCCGAGGATGACTGGGACGGCTGGAAGCGGCTGACCGACAGGCTCGGCGACCGGGTACAGCTGGTCGGGGACGACCTCTTCGTTACCAACACCCGTATCCTGCGGGACGGCATCGACCGCGGGGTCGCCAACTCGATCCTGGTCAAGGTGAACCAGATCGGGACCCTGACCGAGACCCTGGAGGCGATCGCGATGGCGCGCGAGGCCGGTTACAGTGCGGTGATCTCTCACCGTTCGGGCGAGACCGAGGACGTGACCATCGCGGATCTGGCCGTGGCAAGCGGGGTGGGCCAGATCAAGACCGGCTCGCTGTCCCGCTCGGATCGTGTCGCCAAGTACAATCAGCTGATCCGGATCGAGGAGATGCTGGGTTCCGGGGCGCGCTACCCGGGTCTCGACGCCTTTCCGGCGCGCCCCCGCTGATGCGCTTGCCGACGCCGGATCGGGATGGCCAGGGCTGGCGGCGCGGTTGAGTTGCGGCGCCGCGGACCCAATCCCGCACCCGCGAACCTCGCGCGTGCAGGTGTGGCTGACTCCATTCATGTGGACCGGGCCTGATGCGCTGGCTGCTCGGCCTGCTGCTTGCGGCGCTGGTCGGCCTGCAGTGGTCGCTATGGTTCGGCGAGGGAAGCTGGCGCGATGTCCTGGAGTTGCGCGAGGCGAATCGCCTCCAGCAGATCCAGAACGAGGAGCTGCGCAGCCGGAATCAGGCGCTGGAGGCGGAGGTGGAAGACCTGCGCAGCGGCAGCGAGGCCGTCGAGGAGCGCGCGCGGCGGGACCTGGGCATGATCCGCGAGGACGAGATCTTCTTCCTGCCGGTCGATCCGGGCGTGGAGATGCAAGTCGAGCCGGAGGACCCGCGCAATGACTGAGGGGCGCGCGCCCGCGCTCTGGGCGTTGATCCCGGCGGCGGGTGTCGGACGGCGTATGGGGGCGGAGCGGCCGAAGCAGTTCTTGAGGCTTGGCTCGCGGTCCGTGCTCGAGCACACCCTGGGCATCTTCCTCGAACATCCGGCGATCCGCGGCGTGGTGCTGGTCGTCGGATCCGGTGTCGACTCCGACGCGATGGAACTGCCGAGCGCGGGAGGCCGCCTGTTTCTGGTGACAGGCGGTGCCGAACGCGCCGACTCGGTGCGCAACGGCCTCGAGTTCCTGGCCGGGCGAGCCGGACCGGAAGACTGGGTGCTGGTGCATGATGCCGCACGGCCCTGCCTTCCCCCTGAAGATCTGGACCGCCTGATCAGCCTGCTGCAGCATGATCCGGTCGGTGGCCTGCTGGCGGCCCCGAGCAGCGATACCCTGAAGCTCGCGGGGACCGGAGAACGGGTGGAGCGCACCTTGGACCGCAGCAGTGTCTGGCGGGCCCTGACGCCGCAGATGTTCCGTCTGCAGGCCCTTCGCGAGGCACTGGATGCGGCCGCGGCCTCGGGGGTCGCGGTAACCGACGAGGCGAGCGCGATGGAGTTCGCGGGCGCCCACCCCCGCATCGTGGAAGGCAGTCCGATGAACATCAAGATCACGCAGCCGGAGGATCTGGAGGTTGCGGAGATCTATCTGAGAAGGCAACAGCGACTGAGGAATGCTGGATGAATAGAATTCGAGTGATCGATGTCGGTTACGTCCCTCCACTGGAGTCGATGGCCACCTTCCATGCGGTTGCGGAGAGCATGAAGGAGGGCGACGACCCGGTGGTCACGCTGGTGAACCCGACCGACCCCTTCGTTTCCGTTGGGCTGCATCAGGACATCGACCAGGAGGTGGATACCGCCTACTGCGAGGCCCACGGTCTCCCGATCGTCCGGCGCGACGTCGGCGGCGGAGCGGTGTATCTCAACCGTGACCAGATGTTCTTCCACTTCGTCTACCCGTATCGCCTGGCGCCGGCCCGGGTGGAGGCGATCTACTCGCATTTCATCGCGCCGGTGCTGGCCACCTACCAGGCCCTCGGGGTGCCGGCGGTCTTCCGGCCGGTGAACGACATCCACGTGAACGGACGCAAGATCGGCGGCACCGGTTCGGCACGGATCAACGACGCCACGGTGATGGTCGGCAGCTTCATGTTCGATTTCGACATGGACACGATGGCGCGTTGTCTGAAGGTGAGTTCGGAGAAGTTCCGCGACAAGCTCCGTCAGGGCATGGAGGACTATATGACCACCCTGACTCGCGAGCTCGGACGGCCGCCGGAACGCGAGCGCGTGAAGTCTTTGTTCCTTGGTGCGATCGAGGAACACCTGGGGCACCGGCCCGAGGAATCGCGTCTGACCTCTGCCGAGGAGGAGGCGCTGGAGCGCGTGCACAGCCTGCTGCAGGACCCCGAATGGGTCTATCAGAAGGGGCGCCGCGTGGTGAGCACCGGGGTCAAGATCGCCGCCGGCACGTATCTGGTGGAGGGCATGCACAAGGCCCCGGGCGGCCTGATCCGTGTCCGCATGCTCACCCGCGACAATGCCCTGGAGGACCTCGAGTTCTCCGGCGACTTCACGGTGTTCCCGGCAGATGGTGTCGAGCGCCTCGCGGGAAGACTGCGCGGCGTCACGCTGCCGATGAGCTCGGAGGCCGATACCGCGAGACTGCAGGATCACATTGCCCACGAGATGACGGATCTGGGTCTCGACATCCCGGGTGTCCATGCGGGCGACTTTCTGTCCGCCCTGATGCACGGCATACACCGTGAATAGACGGGACAGCAGGCGGTCGTGACCGGAAGTGCGGGATGAGTCGCTATTGCGAGCGAACCGAGCCGGGCTGGTTTGCGGAGCCGTTGAATACGGTGGCCGGTCTTGCCTACCTGGTCGCCTCCTGGCAGGCCTGGAAACAGCTGGAGCCGGGGCGGTGGCGCGAGCAATGGGACCTGCACCTGCTCGCCGGCCTGATTGCGCTGGTCGGAGTGAGCAGCATGCTCCTGCATGCGAGCGGAGTCGCCTGGCTGGTCTGGGCGGACGTGGCGGCCGTTGCGGCCTTTGCGGCCGCGTACTGGAGTGCATTCCTGTTTCGGGTGCCGCGGTTCCGGCTGCTGGGTCTGACCGTGGCATGGCTGTTGACCCTTGGCGGGTTCCTGCTGTTCTACCTCCTGGTGCCCGGTGCAATGGCCGGCTCCAGCCTGGGTTACCTCCCGATGCTGATCATCCTGCTCGTGGCGGTCGGCCTGGCCGGCCGGGTCGATCGGCGCCTGTCGCGGGACCTGGTGCTGGCAGCGGTCCTCTTTGCCTTCGCGCTGGTGGTGCGGGCGCTGGATCTGGTGCTCTGCGAGTGGGCGGTCGTTGGCACACACTGGCTCTGGCACCTGCTGACGGCCGGGGCGCTGTTCGTGCTGGTGGATGGTCTGCTGCGCCACGTGCGGCTGCGCGAGGCCCAGGAAACGAATGATGGCGGTTGATCTGCGGATCGGCCAGGGCTTCGACGTGCACGCCTTCGGGCCCGGCGACCACCTGGTGCTCGGCGGAGTCAGGATTCCCCACGGCCAGGGCTTTGTCGCGCACTCGGACGGAGACGTCCTGCTGCATGCGCTGTGCGATGCGCTGCTGGGGGCTGCCGCGCTGGGCGACGTCGGTCGGCATTTCCCCGATACCGATCCACGCTTCCGGGGCGCCGACAGCCGCGCATTGCTCAGCGAGGTGCTGGCGCGCGTGCGTGCAGAAGGCTGGGCACCGGTGAATATCGACAGCGTGGTGATTGCCCAGCGACCGAAGATGGCGCCACATATCGATGCGATGCGGGCCAACATCGCCGCGGATTGCCGGCTCCCGTTGTCAGCCGTGAACGTAAAGGCCACCACCACGGAACGCCTCGGCTTCACCGGCCGCGGCGAGGGGATCGCCGCCGAGGCGGTGGTGCTGCTCGGCCCCGCCGGCCCTGCGACGGACAGCGAAAGGACCGAAACCGATTCATAAATCCGTAGGGTGGGCAAAACGAAGTGTGCCCACCGGGGACCGATTTATAAATCTGTCCCCCGTTACCTTGTCCCCGTTACCGCCCATTAGCTTTGGCCCATTGACGGGGTGATCACCCCCAGAAGCCCTGCAACTGCCACTGTCCGGTGCGCAGATCGCGGAAGACCCAGCAGAGCCTACCCTGCTGGTCCGGCATGACCGCGTAATCCCGGCGCTGGTCGTCGCCGGCCCACCATCCACCCTCCAGCCGGCCCAGCCAATCGTGCGGGCCCGGTGGCGGGGCCGGTTGCAGCGGGCGCAGCCACAGCGCCGCCCCGGCCACGCGCTGGGCCGGGGTGGCAGCGCGGCCGGGCAGGGCCGGGAAGGCATCCGGGCCGCAGGCCTCCTGCGCCCCTTCGGGCAGGGGGTGCAGGGTCGGTGCGAAGCGCAGGACCGCGTCGTCGCCGAGCCGGGCGCGCAGCCGGGCCAGGAAACCGGACTCGTCACGGGAGCCGTCCCCCCTGCTGAACAGACCGTCCGAGTCGTCACCGGCGGGGAGCAGCTGCGGCACGGCCAGGCGCAGCCCGCGCACCGGGACCGGCAGCTCCAGCCGGGACAGTCGGATGCTCCACAGCTCCAGCCATTCCTCCGCGCGGCTGCCGGGCTGGCTGCGCTCCAGGGTCAGGCGTGTCGCCGTCCGGTCGCGGTGGAGCAGCTGCAGCTCCAGTTCCTGTGTGCGGTGATTCCCGACCCGCAGCGTCTGTTCCAGCTGCAGCAGCAGGCGCTTCAGCGGGAAGCGCAGTGCGCCGGTCGCGCTCACCTCCTGGTCGAATTCGAGGTGGAAGGCAGGAGTCTCCGGGGGACGGAAACGGGGCAGGGGTTCCGGCAGATCGCCGAGGAGACGGTCGATGAGCTCCGGGAGCCGGGCGCCGTAGCGCAGGGTGAGGTCGTGGCGGGGCAGGCGCAGCAGGTCACCAATCCGCTCCAGCCCAATCCCGTGCAGTGCCTGGATGTCAGCCGCGGGCAGGGGCAGTACCGTCAGTGGCAGGGGCGCCAGTGTCCGGCGCAGGGTATCGCGGTCCAGTGGCCGGGCCGGGTGCCGCAGTCGCGCCAGCAGGCGGGCCGCGGCCGGCGTCCGCGCGGTTCCGATGCGGGGGGTGTAACCGAGTTGCCGGAGGGTGTCCCCGACCTGCGCCTCCAGTGCCTCGGCCCCCCGGAACAGGCGCAGGCTACGGCCGACCTCGAGCAGGATGCGCTGATCCCCGGCTTCCGGACAGACGTGATCGGTGAACTGCAGCAGTACCGCCGCGAGGGTCAGCAGGTGCCGCCGGGTGGCTTCCGGTTCGTAGTCCAGCACGATCGGGGCATTCAGTACGGCCAGCGCGTCCGCCAGCGCCATGCCGGGCCGGACCCCGGCCTGGCGGGCCGCACGGTTGGCGTCGTGCACCCTCGGTCGCGCAGGATCCTCGGCGAGGATCAGCGGCCTCGATGGCGCGGAATCGGTCTGCACCAGCGCATCGAGCGCCAGGTGCGGCAGGTGCACGGCCAGCCATAGCGGCTGGCCGGGGACCGGTTCCGGATTCCGTTCCGGGGAAACCGGTGGCAGCAGGGTGAGCTGCGGGTCGTCTCTTCCGCTGCCCGTGGCGAGGCTGGTGTCCGGCGGGACGCGCAGGCCGGCCCGTTCCGGGTGAACGGAGGATTGAGGGGGTGGGGTCTGGCCCCGCTGCTCGTCCGGGATCTTCACGGGTCGGTTCAACGAGCATCTCTTGGGATGACCACGGGCTGGCCGGCCGGGATCGGGCCGCCGGTGAACTTGATGACCTCCAGGCGCAGCCGGTCCCCGTCGGCCTGCCAGCGGATGCGCAGGTGGGCCGGAGAGGCCTGCGATGCCACCGCCGGGGGCCGGTACAGGAAGGCACAGGCATCACCGGAACCGGCCGCGAGCCGCAGACGCCGCAACGGTGCACTCCGGCTGCCCTGCAGCCAGGCGAGCAGCACGCCGGTCTTCGGATGACGCAGGATCTGTTCGCAGCTCCAGATGATGTCCTCCTCCGAGGTGGCCCGGATCACGAAGACCCCTTCGGGGTCCACGCCCAGCTGCCGCCAGCCGGGGATCCAGGGCGTGGCGGGCGGGGTGACCAGCATCACCCGGCGCCGTTCCCGGCTGCATGTGGCCAGCACCGGCAACAGCATGCGGGTCTCGCCGGAGCCGAAGGGGGCGCCGATCAGTTCGGTCAGCTGCCCTCGTGGCCAGCCGCCGCGCAGCGTCCGGTCGAGATGCGCAAAGCCGGTGGGGCGGGTCGGGACCGTCGCCGGGAGACCGGTGCCGCGCCCACGCCAGAGTCCGGGGTGTGCAAGGAGCTCTTCCAGTGCCGACATGACTCAGGCGCCGCTGGCATCGGGTGGCTGCATCCGTGCTGGGCACCGAACCTCGCGCATGGTCCACTAGGCCTCCAGCGTACGCACCACGCCGACCCCGATGCCCTCGATCACGAGCTCCTGCCGACCGGGATCGATCTCGATCGGCGTGTAATCGGGGTTGGCGGGCAGCAGGCGCACGCGGTCTCCGGCGCGCTGGAGGTATTTCACCGTGACCTCGTCCTCGATGCGGGCCACCACGATCTGGCCGTTGCGGGCCTCGGGGCTCTGTCGCACCGCGAGCAGGTCGCCGTCCAGGATGCCGGCGTCGCGCATGCTGTCGCCGCGGACCCGAAGCAGGTAATCGGGGCGTGGGTGGAACAGGCGCGAATCGATTCGGTAGTGCTCTTCGACGTGTTCGATGGCGAGGATCGGCGCGCCCGCGGCAACCCGTCCGACCAGCGGAATCTCCCCGGCAGGGCCGGTGCCGCCGGGCAGCCGGATCCCGCGCGCACTGCCGCTGACCAGCTCGATCGCCCCCTTGCGCGCCAGCGCGCGCAGGTGGCATTCGGCCGCGTAGGGCGAGCGGAAGCCGAAGGTCCGGCGGATCTCCTCGCGGGTCGGGGCCGAGCCCTGTCCCTCCACCTGCTCGCGGATGAAGGCGAGGATCTCCTGCTGGCGCGCGGTGAGTTTCGTCGGTGAGGTCATTCTGTCGGGGGTATCTGTTTTTTTATACAGTATTCCTGCGGGGCGGGGGATTGCAAGGGATGAATCGGGTTTGCCGATCAGCATCAAGGCCCCGCCGACGATATGCCGTGGAGGCGAGACCTCCGGCGCTGGATCGCGGCTGGAAGCCGCTCCTACGGTTTCCGGGTGGTGGGAGCGGCTTCCAGCCGCGATCATCAGCGGATCAGGCGCCGGTGGATCAGGGCCGTGGCGAGAACCAGCGCAACGGCGCCGTAGCTTACGATCACGGCCAGGTGCAGACCCACCCCGGTCGGCCAGCTGCCGGTCATCAGGGGCCGCACGATCTCCACCACGTGCGCCAGCGGCAGCGCGAGGGCCAGTCCCTGGACCCACTCCGGCATCTCCTGGAGCGGGAAGAAGACTCCTGAAAGCAAAAGCATGGGAGTCACTGCTAATGTGAAATAGTAAAGAAAGAAATCATAGCTGCGGGCGACCGCGGTGATGACCAGCGCCAGCGAACCGAAGGTGAAGGCCGCGAGAAACACCACCGGCAGCGCGAGCAGGGCGCGGCCGTCGGCGACCAGTCCCAGTGCGCTGGCCACGACCAGGATCGCGGCGGCGCTGATCAGCCCCTTGGAAGCGGCCCAGACCGCTTCGGCGAAGACGATGTCGTCCAGCGTCAGCGGCGTCCCGAGCATCGCCAGCCAGGTATTCTGTTCCGCCATGCGCGTGTAGGCCGAGTACATGCCCTCGAAACTCGCAGTGAACATCGCGCTGGAGCAGATGATCCCGGAGGCGATGAAGACCATGTAGCTCATTCCGTCGAGTTCGCCGACCAACCGCCCGAAACCGTAGCCGAAGGCCAGCAGGTACAGCACCGGCTCGCCGAAGTTGCCGAGCAGCGAGGGCATCATCAGCTTGCGCCAGACGCGCAGGTTGCGCCGCCAGACCGGAACGAAGCGCAGGCTGGGACGGGGCAGCAGTGGTCGGCGCATGCGGCTCATCTCACTCGCGCAGGTCGTGGCCGGTGATTCTGAGAAAGACGTCTTCGAGATTGGCTGCCCGGGTGGAGTGGGGGAGCGCCGCCGATTCCAGCTCCGCATGCACGGCGGCCGGGTCCGCGGTGTAGATCAGCCAGCTGTCTGCGATTTCCAGCATGCGGGCCGGCAGCGTCGCCGGATCGGCGATGAACCGGCGTGCGGAGGCTGCGCTCAGGCTGATGACCCAGGGTTCCACGTGGGCCGCGATCAGCGCTCGCGGCGAGTCGCAGGCGATGATGCGGCCGGCGTCGATGATCGCGACGCGGTCGCAGAGTTCCTCGGCCTCCTCCATGTAGTGGGTGGTCAGAACCAGCGTGACGCCCCGCTCGCGCAGCCGGCCCAACTGTCGCCAGAGATGGTGCCGGGCCTGTGGATCCAGGCCGGTCGTCGGCTCGTCGAGGATCACGACCTCCGGCGCGTTGATCAGGGAACGCGCGAGCGTCAACCGCCGCTTCATGCCGCCCGAGAGGGTGTCGATGCGGGCGTGGCGGCGGGGCTCGAGGTTGGCCAGTTCGAGCAGCTCCTCGATGCGCCGGGTCAGTGCCGGGCCCGACAGCCCGAAATAGGATGCGTAGGTGAGCAGGTTCTCCTCGACCGTGAAGTCCGGGTCCAGGGTGTCGAACTGGGGCACCACGCCGAGGCGCGCCCTGATCTCGCGCTCCTGTTCCGGCATGTCCATCCCCAACACCCGCGCGCTGCCGGCGTCGATCGGCGTCAGGCCGAGAAGCATCCGCAGGGTCGTCGTCTTGCCCGCGCCGTTGGGACCCAGCAGGCCGAAGAACTCCCCAGCCGGGATCGCGAGGTCGATGCCATCGACTGCGGGGGTTCCGTTGTAGACTTTGCGCAGGCCCTGGAGATCAATGGCCGGCCGCGCGCGGTCGGCGCTGGCGGTCGCTCCCGTATCGCCCCCCGGGGCATGGGCTGTCGGCGGTGTCATGGATGGCTCCAGTGGCGTCCGGTTATCGGCCGCACGAAGTGCGGCCTGTACCTTTGCCGATGCATTCGGGCTCGCAGTAGCATACGGGACCGCGGGGGGGAGCCGCACCATGCCCTTCGCCGGCTGGGCGTGTCCTGCATCGATCGGAGACGGCGTGGAAGGGAGTGTCCCCAACTCATGAAGCAGATCATTATCCTGGGCGCCGGCCAGGTCGGGTATTCTCTTGCCGAGGCCATGAGCGCCGACGGACACGAGGTGACCGTGATCGATCGCGACCGGGCGCGCCTGAACGCGCTGACGGCCGACCTGAACATCAAGGCGGTCGTCGGTTTCGGTGCCCATCCGCCCATCCTCGAGGCCGCCGGCGCACATGACGCGGCGATGTTGATCGCGGTCACCGATTCGGACGAGGTGAACATGCTGGCCTGCCAGGTGGCCTCTACGCTCTTCAACGTGGAGACGCGCATCGCCCGCGCCCGTGCCCGCGATTACCACGAACACCCGGAGCTCTTCCGCCGGGATGCGGTGCCGGTGGACATGCTGATCTCGCCGGAAGAACTCGTGACCACCCAGATCCGGCGGCTGATCGAACATCCCGGCGCACTGCAGGTGCTGGACTTCGCGGAAGGCAGGGTCTCGCTGGTCGCGGTCCGGGCCCATCGGGGCAGCCCCCTTGTCGGTCGCGAACTGCGCAGCCTGCGCCGCCTGCGCTCCGGTGGGCAGATGCGGGTGGCGGCGATCTTCCGACGGGATCGACCGCTGCCGCCGGAAGGCGAAACGGTGATCGAGGCGGACGATGAGGTCTTTTTCGTCTCCGCGAAGAGACACATCCGCTCCGTGACCGCCGAGCTGGGCCAGCTCGAGCGGTCATACCGGCGGGTGATCATCGCCGGTGGGGGAAACATCGGCCGCAGGCTTGCGGAGATCCTCTCGGACCGCTTCCGGATCAAGCTCGTCGAGCGCAGCGCCGACCGCGCCCGAATGCTGGCCGCGGCACTGCCCACGGATGTGCTGGTACTGGAGGGCGATGGCGCCGACGATCGCTTCCTCGAGGAGATCGACGTGGATCACGCCGACGTTCTCTGCGCGGTCACCGACGACGACCAGTCCAACATCTTCGCCGCGATGCTGGCGAAGCGGCGTGGGGTCCGCAAGGTCATCAGCCTGATCAACCGGCCAGGCTACGTCGACCTGATTCAGAGTGGAACCATCGACATTGCGGTATCGCCCCAGATGGTCACGGTGGCGGCCTTGCTGGCGCGGGTGCGCGAAGGGGGCACCACCACCGTGCACACCCTCAGGCGGGGGGCGGCCGAGGCGATCGAGACGGTGGTGCACGGCGATGCCCGCACCTCGCAGGTTGTCGATCGCCGGATTGACGAACTCAAGCTCCCGGAAGGTACCACCATCGGTGCGGTGGTGCGTGGCGAGGAGGTGCTGATCCCGCATCACGACACCTTGATCCATGCGGGTGACCACGTGATCCTGTTTCTCGCGGACCGAACCCGGGTGTCGGCAGTGCAGCGCCTGTTCCGCCCCAGCGCCCTCTTTTTCTGATCCCGGATCCCGAGTCGCCGCTCCATGCTGCAATTCACCACCACGACGCGCCTGCTGGGGATTCTGGTCACCCTGTTCAGCATCACCATGCTGCCGCCGGCGCTCGTTGGCTGGATCTACGAAGAGGAGAGCATGGGGGTCTTTCTGCGGGCCTTCGCGATCCTGCTGGTCGTCGGGGTGGCCATCTGGGTGCCGTTCTTCCGGGCGCGCGCGGAATTGCAGGTGCGCGACGGATTCGTGGTGGTGGTGATGTTCTGGCTGGTGCTCGGTCTGTTCGGGGCCCTGCCGCTCTATCTCGACCCGGTCCTGCACATCTCCGTGACCGACGCGGTATTCGAGTCCATGTCCGGGCTGACCACGACCGGTTCGACCGTCATCGTCGGCCTGGACGATCTGCCGCGCGCGATCCTCTGGTACCGCCAGCAACTGCAGTGGCTTGGGGGGATGGGCATCATCGTCCTTGCAGTCGCCATCCTGCCGCTGCTCGGCATCGGGGGCATGCAGCTTTTCCGGGCGGAGATGCCGGGCCCGCTGAAGGACAACAAGCTGGCGCCGCGCATCGCCGAGACCGCGCGCAATCTGTGGTTGGTCTACTTCGGTCTGACCGCGGCCTGCGCACTGGCCTACTGGGTCGCCGGGATGGAGGTCTTCGACGCGATCGCACACTCCTTCACCACGGTCGCGATCGGCGGGTTCTCCACCTACGACGCCAGCATCGGGCACTTCGACAGCGCACTGATCGAAGGCATCGCAGTAGTGTTCATGCTGCTTGGCGGCATGAACTTCGCACTGCACTTCCTGTTCTTCCGACGCGTCAGCCTGGAGCCATACCGGCGCGACGAGGAGGTGCGGCTGTATCTGGCCCTGCTGGCGACGGGGGCGGTGATCGCGGTCGCCTACCTGCTGTACTCGGAGGTCGCGGGCAGCATACCGGACGCGGTGCGCCAGGGGATCTTTCAGGCGGTCTCCATTGGCACCACCACGGGTTATGCCACCACCGAATTCTATCTCTGGCCAGGGTTCCTGCCGCTCATGCTGGTCTTCCTGTCCTTCGTTGGCGGCTGTACCGCCTCCACTGGCGGTGGCATGAAGGTGATCCGCGTACTGCTGCTGGCGAAACAGGGCCTGCGCGAGATCCAGCGGCTGATCCATCCCCATGCCCATATCCCGGTCAAGGTCAACGACAAGGTGATGCCGAACCGCGTGGTCGAGGCCGTATGGGGATTCATGGCCGTGTATGTCCTTGTCTTCGCCGTGATGGTGCTGCTGCTGATGGCTTCGGGACTGGATCAGGTCACCGCGTTTTCGGCGGTGGCGGCCACGCTGAACAACCTCGGTCCTGGCCTCGGCGACGTCGGGCCGAACTTCGCCAGCATCAATGACTTCAGCAAGTGGTTGCTGACGCTGTCGATGCTGCTGGGCCGGCTCGAGATCTTCACGGTGCTCGTGCTGCTCTCGCCGGCCTTCTGGCGGCGTTGAACGGATTGGCGGCAACGGGCCGGGTTCAGGATTGCCGCATGGAATGCGGGATCCCGGTCCTGCTCCGGGATGTGCAGGCTCGCTTGTGCGCCGTAGGGAAGCCCCTGCCGGTCACGGGAGCGACCCGCCGCGTCCCGCTCTTTCCGGTCATTTCGGGGCGCCCTTCGTCGAATCGAGAATGGACTGCACCTGGTGGCTTACCCCGACGGCGTCTTCGGTATCGATCTGAAAGGCGATTCCGGTACCGGGGGTGGTGTCGAACTCCCCCACCTCGCAGATGGTCTCGAGGATATGTCGGGCCAGGTGCTCTTCCACCAGCAAGAGCAGCACGTCGCGCTGCATCTCCAGACCGAGGCCGAAGAAGGTGGTGTGTTCCTGCGACCCGCGGCCACGCGCATTGTTGATAATGGTCGCGCCGGTCGCGCCGGCATCGTGCGCAGCCTTCAAGACCTGGTCACTCTTGTCGTCCTCGACCAGCGCGATGATGAGTTTGAAACGCATTCGGTAATCCTCCTGTCAGTCGCTGCCGGGTCTGCGGGCCTGCCGGTTTTCCCAGGCGCGCGCCAGTTGCGCGTAGGTCATCACGGAGATGATCGGAAACAGGACCGCAAACGCAATCAAGCCGAATCCATCGAGCAATGGACTGCGACCCGGAATATTCGAGGCCAGTCCCAGACCCAGCGCCGCGACCAGCGGTACGGTGACGGTGGAGGTCGACACGCCACCGGAATCGTAGGCAATCGGGATCATCTGTCGCGGGGTGAAGAATGTCTGGATCACCACGATGATGTAGGCGCCGAGGATGAAGAAGTGCAGGCTGCCGCCGGTGATGATCCGGAATGCGCCAAGCATGATACCGAATCCGACTCCGATCGCGATCGCGAGACGCAGGCCGGTGATCCCGATCGCACCTCCGGACACCTCGTTCGCCTTGATCGCCACCGCGATCACCGCCGGCTCGACCAGCACCGCGCTGATCCCGATCGCGAGGGCGAAAAGATACACCCAGTAGTAATCCGCCCAGTGATGGGCAATGGTTGCGGCCGCCCTGTCGGCTCCGTGGACGAATGCCGGGTCAGTGAGCTGCTCGGCCATCGCATGCCCCAGAGGGAACAGGGCCTTGTCCAGCCCGACCAGGAAAAAGGTCAGCCCGAGGATCACGAACGCGAGGCCCGCGATGAACCGGGTGAAATGCGGGATTCGGCGCCGGATCACCAGGAACTGGAAACCGAAGAGCACCGCCACGATTGGTGCCACATCCCACATGGTATTGCCCAGTACGTCCAGTAACTGACGGAGCGTGTCCATCTCAGGAGATCATTCCGTACGCCAGCACGAAGATCATCGGCGTCAGTGAGGCGAAGGCGATCAGACCAAAGCCGTCGGTGGCGGGATTGCGTCCCCGAATGGCGGAAGCGAGTCCGACGCCAAGCGCTGTCACCAGTGGGACCGTGATGGTCGACGTGGTCACCCCTCCGAAATCGTAGGCGATGCCGATGATCTCCGGGGGCGCGAAGCTCGTCATCGCCATCGCGGCGACGTAGCCGCCGATGATCATGTAATGCAGTGGCCAGCCCTTCAGGATGCGGAGCACACCGATGGTGATGGCGGTTCCCACGGCCAGAGCGACGACGATGCGCAGCTGCAGCGCGTAGGCATTTCTGCCTGCGTCCGTATCGGCGATGGTGCCGTCCTGGGCCGCGACCAGTGCCGCCTCGTTGGCCACCGCGATAAGCGCGGGTT
>JAABTX010000363.1 GCA_011389655.1 Thioalkalivibrio sp. | reverse complement strand
GCGAATGAGGAACTCGGGCAGGATCGGCTTGGCCGCGGTCAGCAGGATCGCTGCCACCACGATGATCTGCAGCAGCATATCGCGGTCACCGCGCGCCGCGCGCGGCGGCAGGGGGGTGGCGATATCGGCCATCTCAGTCCGGCCCCAGCAGCATGTCCAGCGCTGCCTGCCGTGACATCACACCCGTCACCGTGCCGGCGCGGTCCGCGACCGGCAGCGCCTCGCGCGGATCGTTGACGAGGGTGCGCGCCAGTTGCTGGATGGTCTTGTGGCCCGCGATGGGGGTGCCCTCGGGCATGCTGCCGTTGAGCGGTGTGCTCAGCGCGGCCGCGTGGACGACCAGCGCCTTCTCGATATCCTCGGTGAACTTCTGCACATAAGGCGTCTGCGGATCGAGAACGATACGGTCCGGCGTATCGCATTGCTCGATCGCACCGTTCTTCATGATGGCGATCCGGTCAGCGAGACGCAGCGCCTCGTCGAAATCATGGGTGATGAAGACGATGGTCTTGCCCAGCAATTCCTGCAGGCGCAGGAACTCGTCCTGCATCTCGCGCCGGATCAAGGGATCGAGCGCCGAGAACGGCTCGTCGAGGAACCATATATCCGGCTCGATGGCGAGGCTGCGGGCGATGCCCACGCGCTGTTGCTGCCCGCCCGAAAGCTCGCGCGGGAAATACGTCTCACGGCCTTCGAGGCCCACCAGCTTGATCACCTCCATCGCCCGGTCGCGCCGGGCGTGCCGGTCCTGTCCGCGCATCTCCAGCGGGAAGGCGACGTTCTCCAGCACGGTGCGGTGCGGCAGCAGCCCGAAGGACTGGAACACCATGCCCATCTTGGACCGGCGCAGCGCGATCAGGTCGCGCTCGGGCAGCGCCATGATGTCCTGCCCGTCAATCTCGATCGTGCCGCCGGTGATCTCGTGCAGCCGCGAAAAGCAGCGCACCAGTGTCGATTTCCCGGACCCGGACAGCCCCATGATAACCAGCATCTCGCCCTTGGCGACATCTACCGAGACATCCTTGACCCCGGCGATGTAGCCGTCCGCGGCGATCTCGTCATAGGTACGGTCGGGCGTCATCCGGCTCAGGTAGCCTGCGGGGTCGGGTCCGAAGAGTTTCCACGCGTTGCGGCAGGAGATGACCGGCGTCTGGTGATTCATGTCGGCGCTTACCTTGCTGGTCGTCGAAGAGGGACATCGAGGCCGCCGGCCGCGTCACGGGGGCGGGGCGGCGACCTCAAGGCGCGCAAGCGCGCAGGTGCGGCGTTAGCTGCCGACTGCTTCGACCCAGGGTTTCCACACCTCTTCGTTGTCCTCCAGCCAGATCTCGGCCGCGACTTCGGGCTCGTAATCATCGATGTCGACCAGTTTGGCCATCTCGGCGATCTGCGCGTTATTGAACGAGATTTCCTTCAGCACCGCATAGGCGTTCGGCCACTTGTCGGGCATCCCGTCCCAGGCGGCTTTCTTCAGGTAACCATCCGCCGGGTTGCCGCAGTCATGCAGCGCATCGGGGTTGGGCCCCTTGGAGGGATCGGTGTCGCAGCCGTCTTCCCAAGCGGGGAACTCGACGAATTCACCGGGCCAGACGGCTTCGGCGAAGTTGGGGGTCCAGTTGAACACGAGGATCGGGTCCTTGTCCGCCTCGGCCGCACCGATATGCGCCCAGAGCGCTGCAGCGGAGCCCGCGTTCTTCACCACGTAGTTGAGCCCCAGCGCCTCGGCGCGTTCCTTGCCGTGCTTCAGCCAGTCCACCGGCCCGTCGACAAAGAGCCCCTTGTCACCGGTCTCGGCCGTGGCGAACAGCTCGGCGCAGTCGTTCAGCGCCTTCCAGTCCGGCAGACCCGGGCAGGCCTCCTTGGTCCACATCGGGTACCACCAGTCCTCGCGCGTGATGGCATCGTGATCGCCCGCGTCGTGCAGCCCGCCCTTGGACAGCGCCTCGCGGAAGGACGCGCCGAACGCTCCTTCCCAGACCTCCAGCTCCAGCGTCACATCGCCCAGCCGCACGGATTCGTAGACCGCCTGACTATCGGTCGTGACGAACTCGACGTTGTTGCCCATCTCCTCGTAGATCTGGCCCACCACATGGCTCATCACGATCTGGCTG
>JAABTX010000362.1 GCA_011389655.1 Thioalkalivibrio sp. | reverse complement strand
AATCGACTCCATGATCACCCCAGTCTCGCATCCATCCGATGCTCAACTGCACTCCCCGTGTGGTGTCATGGCTCACCAGGGTTGCGGACTCCGGTCATCGCGCAGGTAGTCACGCGCCCGCTGGCGCGGAGTTCCTGTCCAACCCTGCCACTAAGTGCCCTAGCGTACCGACGCCACCCCGACACTTCGTCATTCTGACCGTTCGGCCAACTCATGGAAGGTCGTTGAGCCGTAGGGGATCCCCATCGCATCCGTGCTCTTCGACCGTAGCCATGCGTCGGATCGAAGCTCGTCACAAGCCCTTTTGAAGATGGAGAAACATCATGAACACGAAATTTCGGAAACTGATCATCGCTTCAGGCGTTGCGCTCGCATTGGGCGCCACGGGCGGTACCTTTGCCCAGGGTACCGGGTCGGCCGACGTAAGCGATGCCCGGCTGGAGGCCCAGATCTCGACGACCTATGCACTGAGTCCGCATCTGCAGGCCCGCAACATCACGGTGTCGGTGCAGGACGGTACGGCCTCGCTGACCGGAGTCGTGCCGGAGGACATCAACAAGGAACTGGCGGAGCAGTTCGCGCTGAGCGTTGAGGGGGTCACGGAAGTGGACAACCAACTCGTGATCGATGCTGACTATACGCCACCCGAGGCGGCTGAAGGCCCCAGCTTTGGCGATCGTGTCACCGATGCCACGATCACTGCGGCGGTCAAGTCCAAGCTGATGTGGACGCGGCACGCGGAGGGGCTGGCCACGGAGGTGAGTACGGAGTCCGGCAATGTCACGCTGGAGGGGACGGCTGAATCTCAGGAGGCCAAGGACCTCGCGGAGCGCCTGGCGACGACCACCCCGGGCGTCGTGTCGGTGGACAACCAGCTGCAGGTCAAGGAACCGGGTACCGCCCAGGAGCCGGATACTGCCAAGGAGTCGGATACCGCCAAGGAGCCGGATACCGCCAAGGAGCCGGGTGCCGGCGAAGCCGCCATGGACAAGACCCGCGAGGTGGCGGCGGATACGGGGGAATTCATCACCGACCTCTGGATCACCACCAAGGCGAAGTCCACCTTCATGTGGTCGGACGGTGTTTCCGGCAGCGACATCTCGGTGACCACCGACGACGGTGTCGTCGAACTGAGCGGCAAGGTCGACAGCGAAGCGGAGCGCGAGCTGGCGGTCGAACTGGTCGAGGAGTTGCGCGGCGTGAAGAGCGTCGATGCAGCGGGCCTGACGTTCTAGTTGGCTGTTGGGAATCAGTGAGCCACAGCGGGACAAGGATGCCCCGCCAGCGGCACCTTGAAAAGGGTCTTCCCTCCCTTTTTCAGGGTCCGGTCCGTGCGTAGGGCGCACGACCGGGCCGAACGGTGTGCAGAATCGGCACGACGTGGCGGTGAGTTGGCCGGCACGCAACCCTCTGCGAGCCACGCAGGAGACCGGTCATGAAGGTGATGAATACAGTTGGCTCAATGCTTGGCATTCTGACTGTCTTGACGCTGGGTGCCGGCGCAAACGGCAACGACTCCCCCGATGGGCCGAGCCAGGCGTCCACTGCCGATCGCGTGAGCGCGGCCACCGATCCGGGGGACCATCACGTGGTGCACGCGATCTGGCAGCGCCCCGGCTGGGTCGCGTCAGGGCAGGGGTGTCGGAATCCCAAAATATGGATCTGAAATCGCGCATGCAGGGGTTTCCCGGGCGCCAGCGCATGCGTTCAAACGCATGCTGCCTGCTCGAGCGAGCCCTGCAGAGCGTCGGGCGAATCAGGAGGTCTTCATGCGTTATGTCTACATTTCTCTGATCATTCTCGTCAGTGCAGTCGTTCTGGTCTTCACGATTCAGAACCTGCCTACGGTGACAGTTCACTTTGTCACCTTGCGTCTGACCCTGCCGCTGTCCGTTCTGGTCATCCTGGTCTATTTCCTGGGCATGCTCACCGGGGGCGTGTTTGTATCCCTGGTCAGGTCCTGGTTCCGCGGCTCGACCAGCGGGACCTCCCTCCAGCCCCATGAAACCGGAACCGAATAAGGGAACGCTGAAAACGAGTCACGCCTTGCGGCGAGGGTTCCACGGCAGCAGGCGGTCCGTTTCGCTCTTGACCACCTTGTAGCACTCGCAAC
>JAABTX010000361.1 GCA_011389655.1 Thioalkalivibrio sp. | reverse complement strand
TTGACCTGGCCGAAGATTTCCGTCTCGCCGAGCACCATGGAATCCATTCCGCTGACCACTCGAAACAGGTGGCGCGCCGCATCCCCGGATTCGATGCAGTAGAGCTTGAGGGCGCTGCGCTCATCCGGACCGATATTGAAATGCCGTTCCAGCCACGCGACGATCTCGTCGGCTGGTGCCTGCCCGTTCGACTCCGTGGCCCCGTAGACCTCGACCCGATTGCAGGTGGACAACAGCAGTCCCTCACTCAGGCCCGGAAGCTGGCGCAACTCATCGAGCGCCTGCGGCAGATCGCGCTCTGCAATGCCCACACGTTCCCGCAAGGCCAGCGAGGTGGTCTTGTGATTGAGGCCGAGGGCGAAGATGTCCATAGGTAGCGTGGAGTTGACTTTCCCGTGAGAGTTCAGGGGCCGGTCACCAGCCATAATGTAACGATTGGCAGAACGAAGCCGAGCACCGAGGCGCGAGCCAGTTGTCGCGGGGTGAGCTTGCCGAGCACCAGCAGCAGCAGCATCAGGCCGTAGAGGATCCACACCGCCACCGAGACCCCCAGCTTGGCGCTCGTGGGGCTGCGTTCCATGAAAAACGCAAGGGCCAGACCGGCGGTGAGCAGCAGCCAGCCGACAACCAGGATGCGGCCGGTGGCGCGGCCGAGCAATTCCACGGGTGGCAGCGCGAAAACCATGTGGCGGATGCGGTGATGCTTGAGCAGATAGTCCTGCAGCAGGAACATGCCTCCGGCGACCGCCGCCAAGCCGAAGGCCCCGTAGGCGATGAGGGACAGGCCCGCGTGGGTCTCCAGGAGTGCATTGACGCTGCCTGCGTCGATCGGTTTGTCCGGAATTGCGGGGAAGTCGGGCATTCCTTCGCCCAAGGCCAAGCCCGGCATGAACAGGGCCCCGCCCTGGATCAGGACCACCACCGGCGATGTGAACCATCCCAGAAGGGAAAGGTGGAATGCCGGTCCAGCCAGGAAATACAGAAGGACCATCGCCCAGCAGAGAAAAAGCAGAACCTCGAGCACGCTGGTGATGGGGCATCGGCCATGGTACTGGCCGCGAACGTAAAGGAACCCGGTTTGCAGCGCGAAGGCGACCGCCATCGGGATCAGATGTCCGAGCCGACCCTGGGGGCCCCCATGGCGCAGTCTCACGAGCCCCGTGAGGAACACCGCAGCGAAGACGGCGGTGGAGGCAAGGAGGTAAGCGATGTCGGTCGGCATGGATTCGATGGTGTGATCGGTCTATCAGAACGCCGCGAAAGCGTTTTTTTTCTCAGAGCCGTCCCGGGTTTTTCGGTGGTTTCCGGGTCGAGATATATCTTTTCCATATCGCCCTCGACGGGTGGGTGCGTCAAGTTGACCGCGGCTCGGTGGGGTAGCCCGCCGATTCCGGCCTCCCTTTTCGAGAAACGGTCAACCGGGCTTCCGGGACGCTCATCGAGAAAAGTCGGTTGCCTCAACCGCCCGAACGGGATGCTGCCCGGACTTGGCCGCCCGGCGGCCGCGGCGGTCTTGAGTCGTCGGGCCCGTGACGCCGCGGTTCCTCCGGATGCGCGATCCCCATTTCTGGTCTACGGTCACCGTGATGGAAGATTGCCACGTCACCGACCTGAATGCCGCGGAACTCGATCGCCTTGTGGGCGCCATCCGGGATGTTCACGACTTTCCCAAGCCTGGCATTGTGTTCAAGGACATCACGCCCGTGCTATCACATCCGGACCTGTTCGATCTCGCCATGCGCGCCCTGTGCGCCAAGTTCGGCGATCAGGAGGTCGACAAGATCATCGGCGTGGACGCGCGCGGCTTTATTTTCGCGGCGGTCATGGCTGATCGCCGAAGGACCGGCTTTGTGCCCGTGCGGAAGATCGGCAAATTGCCGGGGCAAACGCACATCGAGAGCTATGAGCTGGAGTATGGCGAGGCCAAGATCGAGATTCACCGGGACGCGATTCTGCCCGGGGAACGGGTGTTGCTGGTCGATGATCTGCTCGCCACCGGAGGGACGGCCGCCGCCGCGCTGAACCTGGTCAGAGCGCTGGAGGGACGTCTGGTCGGAGCCGCCTTCCTGATCGAGCTCTCCTTTCTCGGCGGTCGGGCCCGACTGGGCGACGATCT
>JAABTX010000360.1 GCA_011389655.1 Thioalkalivibrio sp. | reverse complement strand
ACCGTCCGGAAAGTGGTGGGCCCGCTGCGCTTGGCCCACCCTACAGACTATTGGGGGGCCGGGGATTCCCGGCGATCAGCGCGGCGATCTCCGCTACGCGGCGCTCCACCTCGGCCGCATCTCCGCGCGTCTCGACGTTCAGGCGCAGCAACGGCTCCGTGTTCGAGCCGCGCAGGTTGAACCGCCACTCCGGAAACTCCAGGCTGATCCCGTCGGTGCGGTCCACCACCGGATTCTTCGGCTGATAATACGCGAGCACCCGCTCAATCACCGGGGCCACCGCCGGCACCCGGTAGTTGATCTCCCCGCTGCAGGGATAGGCGGCCATGCGCGCGTCCACCAGGTCCGCGAGCGGGCGGCCGGTGCGGCTGATCAGCTCGGCGACCAGCAGCCACGGGATCATGCCGCTGTCGCAGTAGGCGAAGTCGCGGAAGTAGTGATGCGCGCTCATCTCGCCGCCGTAGACCGCGTCCTCAAGCCGCAGGCGCTCCTTCATGAAGGCGTGACCGGTCTTGGACTGCACCGGCACGCCGCCCGCGGAACGAACCTGATCGATGGTGTTCCAGGTCAGCCGCGGATCGTGCAGGATCTTCGCCCCCGGGTGCTTCGCCAGCATCATCTCGGCCAGCAGTCCGACGAGGTAGTAGCCCTCGATGAAGCGCCCGCCGGCGTCGAAGAGGAAACAGCGGTCAAAGTCGCCATCCCAGGCGATCCCGAAGTCGGCGCCGTGCTCGACCACCGCCGCCGCGGTGGCAGCCCGGCGCTCCCGCAGCAGGGGGTTGGGCACGCCGTTCGGGAAGTTGCCGTCCGGCTGCTCGTTGACCAGCGCGAACTCGAGCGGCGCCAGCCGTTCCGCCAGCCGCTGCATTACCGGCCCGGCCGCGCCGTTGCCCGGGTCGGCGACGATCTTCAGCCGCCGCAGCGCGGTGCGGTCGACGTAGCCGAGCAGGTGCTCGATGTAGGCGGTCTTGTCCGCGTCAACATGGACGGGGCCGCCAGTCGCCGGCCCCGTCCGCGTCGACAGGCTGCCCGACGCGATCCGTTCGCGGATTCCGAGCAGGCCGCTGTCCCCGCTGATCGGGCGGGCGCCCTCCCGCACCAGCTTCATGCCGTTGTAGCCCTTCGGGTTGTGGCTGGCGGTCACCATGATCCCGCCGTCCGCACCCTGGTGGACCGTGCCGAAGTAGACCTCCTCGGTACCGCACAGGCCGATGTCGACCACCTCCGCGCCGCTGGCGGTCAGGCCGCGGATCAGGGCATCGGCCAGCATCGGGCTCTCCAGCCGCATGTCGCGCCCGACCACCACGCGACGCGCGCCCATTTCAGCGACGAAGGCACGACCGATGTCACCTGCCAGGTCCGCGTCGAGCTGCTCCGGGACCTTGCCGCGGATGTCGTAGGCCATGAAGCAGGAGAGATCGCGCATCCGTGGTTCCGGTCCGTCTCGCTTGCGAGGGATGCGGCCGGACTCAGCGCCCGACACCGTAATAGACGAACCCGCCCGCGGCCATGCTCTCCGGCGGGTACTGGTTGCGGCCGTCGAAGATCACCGGATCCGGGCGCATCAGGCGGCGCATTGCATCAAAGTCGGGGTGACGGAAGGGCTTCCATTCGGTCACCAGCGCCAGCGCATCGACGTCCTCCAGGGCGTCGTACTGGTGGTTCACCAATGTCAGCCGCCCGTCCTCGAACCACTCGTCCGGCAGCTCCTGGCGCGCCACCTCCATCGCCACCGGGTCGTAGGCACGAACCCGGGCGCCGGCGTCGATCAACTGGCGCAGCAGCACCTTGGATGGCGCCTCGCGCATGTCGTCCGTGCCCGGCTTGAAGGCCAGCCCCCACATCCCCAGCGTGCGCCCGGAGAGCTGCGGGCCATAATGTGCGGTGATCTTGCCGAACAGGTAGCCCTTCTGTGCGTCGTTGCGCCCTTCCACCGCCTCCAGAAGCTGCGGATGGAAGTCGTAGTCCGCGGACATGCGGATCAGCGCCTTCACGTCCTTCGGGAAGCAGGAGCCACCGTAGCCGCAGCCGGGATAGATGAAGGAGTAGCCGATGCGGCTGTCCGACCCGATGCCGACACGCACGTTCTCCACGTCGACATTCATGCGGTCGCAGAGGTTCGCGACCTCGTTCATGAAGGAGATCTTGG
>JAABTX010000359.1 GCA_011389655.1 Thioalkalivibrio sp. | reverse complement strand
TTTTCTTCAGCACGCATCACACGCGGAAACCTGATCAGCCCAACGAGGCTGCAGAGAGGGAACAGCGACCATGATGGAGACAGATCAATCCCGGAAGAACGGCACCAGAGTCAACTTGGAGCCCAACGCGCTACAGCGAGCAGCGATGGAATACGAGAAGCGTTTCAATCACCGCGTGCCATTCGAGGCCGGGGCCAGCCTGAGCCGGATACAGGAAGCGCTGGCCGAGGACCAGCCGGTGATGGAGTGGGCTCGGTACGCGGAGTCGACAGAGCACTCGGAATCGGTGGAGGGGATGCACAAGGCCGATCTCGGGTAGCCAAGAAGAAGGCCGCACGCAAGCCGCCGCAGCCGACCACGCCGTCTGTGCGCCCCGACGACAATCCGAACGTCGTCATCCCG
This sequence comes from Thioalkalivibrio sp., assembly GCA_011389655.1. Classification (GTDB taxonomy): domain Bacteria; phylum Pseudomonadota; class Gammaproteobacteria; order Ectothiorhodospirales; family Ectothiorhodospiraceae; genus Thioalkalivibrio. The sequence continues at coordinate 1,749 of JAABTX010000359.1, read as the reverse complement.
GCGAGCACCCGGGTTCCGAGCGGGCCGCAGCAGATCCGCAACCCCGCGGCCGATGCGCTCAACAACCTGCTCGACATCGACTATCGACTGTTGCAGGCCGACAGGAACAAGCTGGGTCAGGCAATCCAGTCGGTGATCCGGAACATTCCGCACCCGAAACTCAAGGGACCGGGGTCTCGCAACCCCGAGCGGCAGACCGAGAACTTCATCGACTTCGCCACCGCCAACCTGATGTGGCTCCACGATCAGATGCCCGAGCAATGGCGCGAGCGGGCGAAGCTTTGGTACGAAGGTGCCAACCGCACGGCCAACGAGTGGTCCGGGCGCTACGGCATCACGCCAGCGCAGGCCGCGGCAGCGATTGCCGTGCTCAGCCCGCAGAAGGGTTGGTTCGAGAACGTCACGCAGGCCGAGCGGGCGATCGACATCCTCACCTCCGAGCAGGATACGGTCTGGGACGACGCCATGACCGAAGCCTACTCGGCCGGCAAGGACAAAAACGCCGAGGCCGGCAGGCGCGCGATGGGCAAGACCCTCGGCGAACTGATCGCGAACGGTGACTTGGAGGCAGCAGCCCGCTGGGTGAGAGCCTTCGATCTGGCTTACAACGAGCGTGGTTACCGGACGCTGCTGCCGGAGGGCGGTGTTGCCGACTGGGTCCGCACGAACTCCGGAAACAAGAAGCAGCACCGGTGGGGCAGCTACAACGAAATCCAGAAGGTGGTCTCGGTGATGATGGATGGCTCGGCCGGCAACATCCACCTGCAGATTGGCGGCGAGCACAAGGTTCGAAGCTTCTACAACAACATCATGGACCCCGGGTCGCCGCGCGGCTCGGTCACGATCGACACCCACGCGGTGGCCGCTGATTCGCTCCGGCCGTACTCGTCTGGCTCCTTGCCGGTCCTTCATGCGTTCGGTACAGGAACGCCAACGGCCGGCGGCTCCAACGAGACGGGAATGACCGGCACCTACGCCATCCACCGGGAAGCGTATGTGCGCGCCGCCGAGCAGGCCGGCTTGCTGCCGCGCGAGATGCAGTCGATCACGTGGGAAATGATCCGGTCGGTGTTCCCCGACAACATCAAGAACCAACGCCTGCGAAACCGGGTCGAGGAGGTCTGGGGCCGGGTTATGGATGGCAGCCTGACCGCTGATCAAGCGCGCTCAGAGATCGAGTCGATGATGCGCGAGGCTGGCGCCATGCGACCGCCGGCATGGGTCGACCACGAATACGACGAATCGCCCGGCCCGACCTATGAGGGGCGGTCGCGGCAGTCGGCTGAATCGGCCACGCCAACTGCAGCGCAGGCCGAGCAGCCGGTGCGGGTGGCCTTGGAGGTTGCCCCGGACCCGAACAACACCGCGCTGACGGCCGAGTGGAACGCCCTGTCGGACGAGCGCAAGAACGAACTGACGATGTCGGTGGCCAAGGCCGTGACCGACATGGTCCTGCGGGAACTTGGTACCGATGGCCAGATGCAGATGAATCTGGGCGGCTACCTCGGGGCGACGAATCCCTCGATCGATCTGGTGGTCGGCAGCCCGCAGGTGGCGCTCAGGGCGGCCAAGATGCTCGGGCATGCACTGAGCCAAGACGCGATGATGGTGGTCGGCGGCCGCTCGTTCTTCGGTGGCGAGAAGACCGGGGTGGTCACGATCCAACTGCCTGAAGGGTATTCAGCAGACCAGATCAAGCAACTCTATGATAAGCTTTGGGAACTGAAGGACAACGGCAAGAATCTGGTC
>JAABTX010000358.1 GCA_011389655.1 Thioalkalivibrio sp. | reverse complement strand
GAAACCAACTGGTGCTGGGGCCGAAGTCCGCGCCGCTGGAGGGCGGGGCGCGTCTGCCGCGCCTGCCGCTCGTCCTCGAAGGAAAACCGGAGGGCGACAACTGCCGGCTCACCCTGACCGCGAGGTCGGCCGGCGCGGGCAAGCTGCAGGGGTCGGTCGAGCATGTCGTGCCCGCCGATCAGATCCTCGGCAATGTTTCTCTCGCCCATCACCTGAAGTCTGCTTCGACCAAGCCGGGAGGCAAGGCGGGTGCGCGCTACCGGTTCCACCATTGGAAGATGGAGGGCGAGGCTTTCACGGTGACGCCGGAGCAGGCGTTCGGGCCGATCCTGTGGACGATGTATTCGCTGAGCGACTCGCGGAGCGACGAGGGCTTCGTGATGAAGCTGAGCGCGCTGACCGGCCCGATGGGGGCGGAGGACTCGAAGGAGGTCGAGTTGAGGGTGCTGCGCGGCGGGAACTGGCAATCGCTCGGCGTGGCGACGCTCGATCCCGATGCGTGGGTGGCGACCTTCCGGATCGCCAACTGGGACGCGACCGAGGCAGTGCCCTACAAGGTGGTGTATCGGGAGCGGCTCCGCGACGGTCGCGAGATACCGCACGAGTGGAGCGGGACGATCCGCGCCAATCCGGTCGGACGCCCGCTGCGCATGGCGGCGATGACCTGCCAGAACGACTACGCCTTTCCCTATGCCCCGGTCGCCGCGAACATCCGCAAGCTGGATCCGGACCTGGCGTTTTTCTCCGGCGACCAGATCTACGAAGCGCACGGGGGTTTCGGCATCATCCGTCGTCCGGCGGACCGGGCGATCCTCAACTACCTGCGCAAGTTTTACCAGTTCGGCTGGGCCTTCCGCGAGGTGATGCGGAACTGTCCGACGCTGTGCATTCCCGACGATCACGACGTCTTCCACGGCAACCTGTGGGGCGAGGGAGGAAAGGCGATGGAGGGAGGGAACACCTCGACCATGGGCGGCTACATCGAGCCCGTCCGGATGGTCAACGCGGTCCACCGGACCAACGTCGCGCATCATCCCGATCCCTACGATCCGACGCCCGCGCTGCAGGGAATGAGCGTTTACTACGGCGACATGGTGTACGGCGGGGTCGGTTTCGCGATCCTCGCCGACCGGCAATGGAAGAGCGGGCCCGAGCATGTCGATACCGGCGGGGGGCGGGCCGATCATGTGGGTGATCGGGATTTCGACACCTCGACACTCGACCAGCCGGGTCTGGTGCTGCTCGGGGAACGGCAGGAGAAGTTCCTTGAAGAGTGGGCCGGGGACTGGCGCGGCCATACGCTCAAGGCGGTGCTGAGCCAGACGGTCTTCGCCGGCGTGGCGACCCACCACGGCGGGCCGGACGCCTTCCTCAAGGCCGACCTCGACTCGGGCGGTTGGCCGCAGACGGCCCGCAACCGGGCGATCCGGCTGATGCGGCCGTCGATGGCGCTGCACATCAACGGCGACCAGCACCTGACGACCTTGGCGCAGTATGGTGTCGACGAGCAGCGCGACAGCAACTGGTCCTTCTGCACGCCGGCGATCGCGGTGGGATATCCACGCTGGTGGAAGCCGGACGACGCCGGGATTCCGCATGAGAAGCGACCGAAGCACGGACAGCCGAACACCGGGGAGTTCATCGACGGCCTGGGCAACAAGGTCTACGTGTACGCGGTTGGAAATCCCGAAGTCGGGAAGGCTCCGAACCGCTACGACAAGGCCCATGAAAAGGGCAGCGGCTTCGGCTTCATCACCTTCGATACGGAGAAGAAGACGTATTTCATCGAGTCGTTCCGTTTCAAGATCGACGCGACGGACGGCAAGCCGGACAACCAGTTCCCCGGTTGGCCGGCGACGATCCACCAGGCCGAGAACCGCGGCGAGAACCGGATTTCGTGAGGGGAAGGACCGCGTGGCTCCTGCCGCGCCAAGAGGTGCCAACCGGATCGCGAGAGGGGATGAGTGTGGGCGCGCGGCGACGGGTTCGGGATCTTTTTGGGCCGGATGGTGGGGCGTGCGCGGCAGGAGCCACGCGGTCCGCCGGCGGCAAAGCGCCACGCCACATCACTCGTAGCGCCACTTCAGGATCCACGGGTCGCCGGTCTCTTTCTGGGCGGCCTTGAGGCGCTCCTTCATCGCGTCGAGGCGCTTGGCCCGGGCCGGATCGTCGGCGAGGTTCCTCGACTCGGCGGGATCGTCCGCAAGGTCGTAGAGTTCGAAGGG
>JAABTX010000357.1 GCA_011389655.1 Thioalkalivibrio sp. | reverse complement strand
CTTTGCCCTTGGCGGGACCGCTCTGCGCGCACGTCGAGATCTTGTCGAGCAGCTCCTTCGCCTCGGGCCGCACCGTCGCGGAGTCGAACTTGAAGAACACCTTGGTGTCCGAGAGCCCGCACATCACGGCCAGCTTCGTGTCGATGTCGATCGCGCTGACGGAGATGATCGCGAGGTCGGGATCATTGGAGTCCGGGTTGTCCTGTGCCTTCGGCGCCATCGTTGGCGTCGTCTCGAGACCGACAGGTTCGGATTCATCATTGCTCTTGCACCCGCTCGCGAGACCGACGAGGAGGCAAGGGACGAGCAACGTAGTCGTGGTTCTCATGGGCACCTACAGAGCAACTTCCGTTCCGCACCGTGGTCGGCGAGACGACCTGGCCGTCACGGACGGTGAGGCGCTGTGTCACGGGCCCCATGGATTACGTTGAGCTGCTGGCAAATAAACGCCAGAAGACTCGCGATTGACCTGGTCTGCTTGCGTCCACGTCACACAGTGCGGCCCATCTTTCACCTGCAGCTGGGATGCTTTGAAGATCAAGGCCTCGCCAATCGCTGCATCACAATGATTGGCCTGTACTACATTTTGATTGGCCTGTTCCTCTGGCCTTCCAGCGGTTCCTGTTGTGCCCGATCCGCGTTTGAGCCTCAAAGGACCGCTCCTTGCGGGGTCTCTCTGTGAGCCCGATGCGCTGCGCGTGGGAAACATCGCATGCAAGACGCCCCTCTTCAGTGAAGCCAACCAACCCAGAACGAAGGCTGTCGGACGTGGCTCGGAAAGACCCGAAGCTCGCCCTCGGCGCGTGCCATGCCGGCGAGGGACTTGTCAATCGCTCGAGAAGTCAGTCGCTCGAGGACGTGAGCCCCGATCGCTGCGCGATGGCGTCGTCGCATACGGCGATGAGCTCGTCGAGCTTGCGCAACCATGGTTCGCCCGCGAGCATGGGCTCGAGGATGCGGTTGGCCACGGCCTCATCCTTGGCGCGGACGCCGCGCTCACGGCGCAGTGCATCCCGACGTTGGCAGAGGTGGGCTTTGCGGATGGCGGTGAGCTCGGCGCGCAGCTCTGGCACGTGCGCGAGGGCGATGCTCGGCCAGTCGTAGACGTCCGGGCACCTCTGCCACCGTTGTCGCGCGATGCTCGGGCTGTGATGGTGTGACGCCGCGTTGAGGGCGGAGGGCCGTTCATCGGGATCGTCGCGTGCTTCGCGTCGTTCTCCTCATCCATCGATGGTGATGAGCACCTTGAGCGCGCCAGGCCGTCCTGCGTGATCCAAGGCTTCAACGCCGCGCTCGAGGGGGTAGACGGCCTCGATGAGCGGCGCGGGGTCGATCCGCCCCCCGGCCAAGGCTCGAATCGCCGGCGCAAAAGGCCCGCAGCGCGAGCCGACGAGGGTGATCTCGTCCACGACGAGCGCCGAGGCGTCCAGCTCCAGCCGGCCGGCGTAGGTGCTCTTGAGCACGATCGTGCCCCTCGGTCGGACGGCCGCCCGCGCGACCTCGAACCCGCTCGGCGAGCCGCTCGCCTCGACGACCACATCGAAGCACCTCGACGGCAGCGCCTCTGCGTCGCCAACGACGGAGACGCCGATTTCTGCCAGCAGCTCCCGCTGCCTTTGGTGGCGCGCGACGACCGAGACCTCGCAGCCGCCCTCGGCGAGCACGCGGGCCACGAGCTGCCCCAAGCGACCCGCGCCCACGACGAGCACGCGATCGGTGGGACGAAGCGGCACCTGCTCGCAGAGCTGATAGGCTGCGGCCAGGGGCTCGACGAAGGTGGCGCGCTCCCTCGACAGCTCGCCTGGCAGGCGATGAAGATTCGCCACGGGCAGCACCAGCTCCTCGGCGAAGGCGCCGCTGCGCCCCAGGATGCCCAGCACCGTCCGCTCCGGGCAGTGGTTGCCCAGACCTGCCAGGCAGGCCGCGCACCGCCCGCAGGGCGCGTTGATCTCGCCGACGACCCGGTGGCCCACGAGCTCGGGAGCCGTCGGCGCCTCGACCACCCGCCCGACGAACTCGTGGCCGAGGACACCCTCGAAGGGGTAGTACCCCCGGCAGAGCTCGAGGTCCGTCGCGCACACGCCGGCCACGCCGACGCGGACCCGCGCCTCGTCGTCACCCAAGGCCGGCGCCGCCACGTCGTCGCGAAAGGTCACCGTCCCCTCTTTCAGCCAAAGACATCGCATCTGGCCCCGATGATACGCCTCTGCGCAGAGCTGTGCTGGCTACTTGT
>JAABTX010000356.1 GCA_011389655.1 Thioalkalivibrio sp. | reverse complement strand
TATTCCAGTGACGAGGACATCGACGCGGCTCTCGCGGTGCTGCAGGGCGCGGGCGTGCTCTGACCGATCCTGGGTGCGTCCGCGAAAAGCCGGCAGCCAGTCGCTACAGCAGCCTTGCGATGGACGCGGGCTATGTCCATGCTTGCCGTGAGGTGCCGCGAAATATCGGGTGTTTAGGGCTCTTATGGATTTCAAGGATTACTACGCGGTCCTCGGTGTGAGTGAATCAGCGTCACCCGAGGAGATCAAAAAGGCCTACCGGAAGCTGGCCCGGAAGTACCATCCGGATGTCAGCGCCGAGGAAGACGCGGACGCCCGCTTCCGGGAGCTGGGTGAAGCCTACGAAGTGCTGAAAGATCCCGAAAAGCGGGCGGAATACGATCAGCTGCGCCAGTACGGCGCGAATGCGGAGGGCGCCTTCGAGCCGCCGCCCGGTTGGCAGAGTGCCTCGGGCTTTGCCGGCGGAGGCTACACTGATGCAGACGCCCGTCAGTTCAGCGAATTTTTCGAACAGATGTTCGGGGCTGAACGGCGGGGTGGTTCCGCCGGCGGCTTCGCTGGCGGCGGTTTCCGTCAGCACAGGGACCTGCGGGGCGAGGATGTACACGCCCGGCTCGCCCTGTTCCTGGAGGAGGCCTTCCATGGCTGCGAGAAACAGGTGGCCTTCGACGTGCAGGAAACGGACGGGCGCGGTCGCCTCAGGACCCGGCAGAAGACCCTGAAGGTGAAGATTCCCGCCGGCATGCGCGAGGGACAGCACATCCGGCTGAAGGGTCAGGGCGCTCCGGGCGTTGGCGCGGGGGGACCCGGTGATCTGTTCATCGAGCTTCAGCTCGCGCCGCACCCGCACTTCACGGTCGAAGGCCGCGATGTCGTGATTGTCGTGCCGGTGGCGCCCTGGGAAGCGGCCCTCGGTGCAACGGTGACCGTACCCACGGTGGGTTCAACGCTGAACGTCAAGGTGCCCGAGGGCTCCACCAGCGGCCGTAAACTCAGGCTCAGGGGCAAGGGCTTCCCGGGAGAGCCTCCCGGAGACCAGATCGTCCTGCTGCAGGTGGCGATGCCCGGGAAACATTCGCCGGAGGCCGAGAAACTGTACCGGCAGCTCGCGGAAGCGGAAAGTGACTTCAATCCACGCAGCAGGTTCGAGCGCTGAGCCGGAAAGCGGAGAGAACGGGATGAACGAACGAGATCATGGGCTGAGCGTCGAGGCCTTTGACCGGGACGGCAACGCCTTCACCCTGCGCGAAGTGTGTGAGCGTGGCGGGTGCCATGCCGAGTTTGTGATCAGACTGGTCGACTACGGCATCGTTTCGCCGTTGGCAGAGGCCCCCGAGGCCCGGCAATGGCAGTTCGATGTGGCGGCACTCAGCCGCTTGCGAAAAGCCATGCGGCTGCAGCGGGATCTGAACATCAATCTCCCCGGGCTGGCCATGTCCCTCGAGCTGCTGGACGAGGTCGAGGAAATGCGCCGCCAGCTGGCGCGGCTCAACGACCGGCTACGGCAGCTGACCGGGGACTAGGGGTCGGCGGGCGAAAAGGCGGCGGAAATCCTGCGACACGTAGTAGAGCGTCGGCACCAGGAACAGGGTCACCGCCGTCGAGAAAAATATCCCGAAAGCCACCGAGGTGGCCATGGGCTTGACGAACTGCGCCTGGATGGAAGTCTCCAGCTGGATCGGCAGCAGGCCGAGGAAGGTGGTCAGTGAGGTCAGCATGACGGCGCGAAAGCGCATCGGCCCCGCTTCCAGCACGGCCGACTTCCAGTCGTGGCCCTCGTCGATGTAGTGGTTGATGAAATCCACGAGCACAAGACTGTCGTTAACCACCACGCCGATGAGACCGATGATGCCGATGGCCGAAAGAATGCTCACGTCCATGCCGAGGATCAGGTGCCCGAGGAAAGCCCCGGTGACGCCGAAGGGAATCACCGACATGATCAGCAGCGGCTCCAGGTAGCTCTTGAGGGGGATGGCGAGGGCCGCGTAGATCAGGATCAGCACGATAAGACTGCCGTAGAGCAGGCCCTGGGAGGTCTCGCGCTGTTCCTCCACTTCGCCGGCGACGCTGTAGCGCACCGAGGGATGCCGGGCGAGGATGTCCGGCAGCATGGTGCGCTCGATGAGATCCGTTACCTCGCTGGACGAGACCAGGCTCTTGTCGACATCCGCCTGCACGTCGACGACCCGGGACAGGTCGATGCGGTTGATTACCGACAGCCCCGTCTGTTCCCGGGCGCTACCGACCACGGAAAAGGGCACGCGTCGTCC
>JAABTX010000355.1 GCA_011389655.1 Thioalkalivibrio sp. | reverse complement strand
CACTTTCGAGGTCAACGGATCGGCACCGCCCATCCCGTCAATCTGGCGGATGTCGGGCGAGCCCATCGCGCGCAGCAGGAAGGCGTCGCGCGCCGCCGTATCGGCGGGCAGATCCCCGGCGAGGAAAAACGCCCCCTTCGAGGTCCCCCCGCGCATCCACATGCAACGCACACCGTCAACCACGGTCCTGCTCCTTCATCCTGGCCGAAATACCTCGGGGGTGCGGGGGCAGAGCCCCCGCGCGGGTCGGATTGCCGAAAGGCAATTCGACCCCTCCGTCAGACATATTTCAGCCCCTTTTCGGCCAGCCGCTCGCGCATGCCGTAGATATCGAGCCCAAGCTCGCCGGCCTCGAAACGGGCGCGCTTCTCGGCCTCGTTCGCCTCGCGGGCGCGGGCCTTGTTCAGAACCTCCGCCGCCTCTTCGCGGCGCACCACGACGACGCCGTCGTCGTCGGCCACGATCACGTCGCCCGGGTTCACATGAGCATCGGCACAGACCACGGGCACGTTCACCGAGCCCAGCGTTTCCTTGATCGTGCCCTGCGCGCCGATCGCCTTCGACCAGACCGGAAAGCCCATCGCCTCGAGGTCGGCCACGTCGCGCACGCCGCCGTCGATCACCAGCCCGCGGCAGCCGCGCGCCATCGCGGAGGTCGCCAGAAGGTCGCCGAAATAGCCCGCGTCCGAGGGCGAGGTGGTGCCGAGCACCATGATATCGCCGGCCTGAAGCTGCTCGATGGCGACGTGTATCATCCAGTTGTCCATCGGCGGGGCGAGGATCGTCACCGCCGAGCCCGCCACGCGCGCACCGCTGTAGATCGGCCGCATGTAGCTTGCGAGCAGCCCCTTGCGCCCCTGCGCCTCGTGCACGGTGGCGACGCCGCATTGCGCGAGCCCGTCGATCACCTCCGGCGCCGCACGCTCGATATTCTGGACGACAACGCCCGTGGTTCCCGGTTGATACGCCATCAGTCCAGCTCGTCCACGGTGCGCGGGAAGATCGCTTCGAAGCCTTCGGCGTATTTCGCCGCACGCCCGCCGGCCATGCCGCCCGAGTTGCGGCGGAAATGGTTGGCGCGGTTCTCGGCCACGTTCTCGTAGAAGTGCCACAGGTGCTCCTGGCCCTGCATGCACTGGATCGCGGCCCATTTCTTGTCCCACACCGGCGTGATGTCGAGGAAGACGTTGGGTTTCCAGTTCATCTGCTCGGTCTGGTGCGGCTCGAACAGGTAGAGTTGCGGTGCGCCCAGCACTTTCTGGCCCGGGTTGTGGCCCCAGGCCTGCGCCACCATGCGGGCTTCCAACGCGAAGTCGGTGGTGCGCATGTGGTCGGTGTTGTACGGGTCCCACTTCGAGTGCGACATCATCCACTTCGGCTGCACTTCTCGGATGATGTCGACCATCATGTCGAGCGTATCGCGGCCAAGGTCGAGCGGGTAGTCGCCGCGATCGAGAAAGCGGATATCCGAAACGCCGAGGGCGGCGGCGGCGTTCTCCGCCTCCTTGCGCCGTTCGGTCTTCACCTTCTCCAGCGTCATGCCTTCCTGCTTCCACAGCTTGGCGCTTTCGCCCCGCTCGCCGTAGCTGAGGCAAACAACGGTCACGTCGTAGCCCTGCGCCTGGTGCAGCGCGATGGCGCCACCGGCGCGCCAGACGAAGTCGGCCGAGTGGGCCGAGATCACGAGGGCGGTTTTCCTCTCGGACATGCGGATCTCCCTGATTTGTCACGGCGGGCGCGCACGCCCGATCGCCCACCGGATTAGTCCCGCCCGCGCGACATGACCATTTGAATCCCGCGCCACAGTCATAAATATTTGCTATAGCCATGGGGCATTCGCCCCCGCTCAAAGAGGACAAAACACTGATATGGCCGTTGATTTTCCGAATCTGAGGCACCTCAGGGCCTTCATGGAAGTGTCCGATGCGGGCGGGATCAGCGCCGCGGCCCACCGCGTGCACCTGTCGCAGCCCGCGGTGACACAGGCCATCGCCGGGCTCGAGCAACGCTTCGGTTCCCGGCTCCTTGACCGCCGCCCAGAGGGGATGTTTCCAACCCCCGAGGGCGACGTGTTGCTGCTTCGGGTGCGGCGGATGTTCATCATCCTCGCCCAGGGCGCGGCGCAGGCGGTTCGCCTCGCCGGGCGGCGCGATGGCAAGCCGGTCGCCGATTTTCAAACCCGCGCGACGGCGGCGCAGTTGCGCGCGCTCGTCGCCATCGGCGAGGCGGGCAGTTTCAGCCTCGCCGCGCGAAAGCTGGAGATATCGCAACCCT
>JAABTX010000354.1 GCA_011389655.1 Thioalkalivibrio sp. | reverse complement strand
ACAGGGCGGTACAGGCCGACCGGCTCGAGGAAACCGCAATCGGCGCCCGGACCGCGGCCGATATCGGCTGGACAGCACCGCCGCCATCATTCTGACTTGGATTCAGAATCCAGCCCAACAACCACGGCAACGCCGCCTTCTCCATCCGTCATTCCCGACTCGATCGGGAATCCGTGCGCCCGCGAGGGCGCTCACTTCGTTCGGTGGAAGTCCGAACCGGGGTTGGCCAAGGCCCCGTAGCTGAAGGTAACTGCGTCGCCGTGAGGCGGGGTGGGAAGCAACCGGAGGCGAACTGGCGGTCTGCAGGATGACGAACTCGATTCGGCGGAGCAAGACGACGAGCCTGCGGATTCATGGCGAAGTCTGGAAGCAACCGGCCACGCTGTTTTGGCGGTTAAAGCGATGTCCGGGTCTTGTTGCGTGTTTGGAGGTGGAACGCCGAGGAAGGGTGAGCGCATGAAGCGGGGAGACCTGTCATCGGGTGTGACGGTGGCAGGAGTCAGAGTCTGCATAGTACCGAGCCGGTACGGCGGCTGGTCGAGAGCGAGTTCGGTGGAGACGCCGACCATGAAGCCGGGGTGCACACCCTGCTGACGATCAGACTGCGGTATGCGCGAGAGGCCCGCGCAACACAACGCGGGATTAGGGAAGGCAGGCAGGAAGGTGGATGTGTGAAGTTCACGGAGTGCGAGAACATGAGTGAAGGGACGTCAGTGAACGCAAGTTCTAAGCAAGCCCCGTCGACCCAGGCGGCCGATTGGCCGTGGGTGGACCGCACGATCTGGACCGAGCGCATGTTGACGGCACTGGACAACGGTGTCAAAGGAGGCAAGTGGTTCAGTCTGATTGACAAGGTCTACCGCCGCACGACGCTGGAAGCGGCCTGGGAACAGGTGCGCGCCAACGCCGGCGCGGCAGGGGTGGATGGCCAGAGTATTGCCCGCTTCGAGGCTGGTGCGGAGAAATACCTTACCGAGCTGGCTGAGGCGCTGGAGTACGGGAGATACCGCCCGCAGGCGGTGCGCCGGGTCGAGATCGACAAGCCCGGTGGCGGTCGGCGACCGTTGGGGATCCCGACGGTCAAGGACCGGATCGTGCAAACGGCGGCCAAGCAGGTGATCGAACCGATCTTCGAGAAGGCATTTTGCCCGACGAGCTACGGCTTTCGGCCGGGCCGCGGGGCCAAGGACGCACTGCGCGAGGTCGACGCGCTGATTCAGGACGGCTATACCCACGTGGTGGATGCCGACCTGGAACAGTTCTTCGACCGAATTGACCGTGCGCGTCTGATGGGCCGACTCGAAGAGAAGATCAGCGACGGCCGGATGCTGTCGCTGCTGGCCGGGTGGCTGGAGCAGGACATTGTGCACGATGCCGCACGCTGGACGCCGACCCAGGGCACGCCGCAAGGCGCGGTGATCAGCCCGCTGTTGGCCAACGTGTACCTGCATCCGCTCGATGCCCTGATGACCAGCCACGGCTACCGGATGGTGCGGTATGCCGACGACTTTGTCATTCTGTGTCGAACCCCGCAAGAGGCTGAAGCCGCGCTTGCGCGGGTGCAGGCCTGGGTCGCCGAAAACGGCCTGAGTCTGCATCCGGACAAGACCTGCATTGGGGATTGTTTGCAGCCCGGCCAGGGGTTCGAGTTTCTGGGCTATCGTTTCGAGTGCGGCCGGCGGTGGGTACGGCCCAAGAGCTTGAAATCGCTCAAGGACCGCATCCGCACGTACACGGGACGTTCGAGAGGCGTCAGCCTGGAACAGGTCATTGCGGATCTGAATCCGATGCTGCGCGGGTGGTTCGTGTATTTCAAGCACGCCCGTCGGCCTCTATTTCGGTATCTGGATGGCTTCATCCGCCGTCGATTGCGGCGGCTGCTGCGTCAGCAGGCCCACCGGCCCGGACAGGGCCGCTGTGCCAATGACCAGCGGCGCTGGCCCAATGCTTTCTTCGCCGAGCGCGGGCTTTTCACACTCTATGAAGCTCACGCCGCGGCGCGTCAATCCCGATGTGGAAACCACCGACTGGAGAGCCGTATGCGGGAGAACCGCACGTACGGTTCGGAGGGCGGGGAGGCGCTGCCTTCCCGACCCCTATAGTCCAACAACCACGGCCAAGCCGCCGCAACACCCTGGATGCCGACTACCTCCACGTTGTGCGCGATGTTTCCGGGAAGACGAGGACCCCCGACGGGAGCGACATTGTAGGTCGGCGCGGCGTCGCCGACGCTGCCGCACGCCCACCGACCCACCACCCCGAAACCCGCGACGCC
>JAABTX010000038.1 GCA_011389655.1 Thioalkalivibrio sp. | reverse complement strand
ATGGTTAACCTCTTTCCGGGGAGCTTCGGGAGTGTGGTGATTGACGGGATGTGCGCCGTGCGGACGGCCGGCGCCCGGATATGTGGTCTTTTATGGTGCATGCGGCACAGGGGCGGTGCGGCGGATGCACCAGCGTGCTGCAGTGTGCGGCCGCGGGGGATTGCCGACCTCCTTCCTGTCGAACGGCTCTGCAACATGCGGGCCATCAGGCGGATCGACGCTTCCGGCAGGGTAGCTCAGTGATCCCCGAAGAGCCAACGCAGGCCCTCGAACCCGGCAACCGTGACCAGCACGGTCACCAGGGACCAGAGGGCGAGGCTGAGGGTCATCCACAGCGCGGTCAGCCGGCGATCCGCACGCAGCACCAGAGCCATCACCGCAGCCAGGTGAATGCCGGTGAGCACCGGTCCGGCAAGGGCGATGCCGGGCAGGCCGTAGCGGTCCCAGACCCTTTGAGCCCGTGGTCCCCAGCGCCGCCGGACCGGTCCCCGGCGCTGCTCCCGGCGTCGGAACAGCGCGATGATCCAGAACACCGGGAGCGCGTTCCCGATGAAGCTGACGATGGTGACCGGCACCGGCGAGAGTCCGACACCGATCGCCACCGGGATCACGATCATGATCTCGAGCCACGGCGTGGCCGCGGCCAGAAACACCAGCGTGTATTGCCAGAGCAGATCCATCATCGGGCGAGGGGCCATCCCCGGGACGGGACGCGAGGGAGCGCCAAAGTTTGGCTGATCCGCAGCCGCGCCGCGAATTCACCCGGGTACCATTCCCAGCGGTGTCCGGGCAGAGGGGCGCGAGGCATGCCAGGGCGTTCTCGGTCCTGAACTGGACTAGACTCAGGTACTGCAACCAACGCCGCGTTTCTCTGGTTCACGAGGATTCCCGAGGAGAGCACGATGTCCGACCAGAAGAGCGGGTCCGCGCCCGGACCGAGGATGACCGCCGCTGCAAGAATCACCGGAGTGGGGATCCTGCTTGTTGGGGCCGGTCTGGCCTTCATCGGGATGGGGCTGTTCATGTTCAACATGGGCCGGGACATGAGCACGATGACGGGGGCGGTCACCCAGATGGGTCGCGACGTGTCCACGATGGCCGAGGACATGACCTTCATGGCGGCCCGCATGGAGGTGATGGCGGAGAGCATGGTCGAGGGTCAGGCGGGGATGTCCTCGGACTTCGAGCGCGTGCGCGTCGGGATGGAGGCGATGGGAGCCGACGTGCGCAGCATGAGCGAGAACATGAACGACCTGGCGTTCAATATCCGCGGGATGGCGGGCAACATCGGGACGATGAACGAATCGATGTCGCAGATGAATCAGTCGATGGCGGCAATGACAGGCACGATGCACCGCATGTCGGTGGACATCAACAAGTTCACGCGTCCCGAGAGCCTGATGCCGATGTCGCCGTTTCGGTGATTTTGGGGACCTTTTGGGCTGGCCCGGCTTCCGGGCCGGGCGGTGCTGGCAGGCGAACTGGCGCAAGCTGGCGGGCGGCCTTTCCGCTGCCTTCCGGCCGACGTTCGCCCCCGCAGCGGCTCGGTTGACGGGACCGGTGACCGGGGCTAACGTTCCGCAGACCCGGGCACCCCGGCGAAGACAAAAAAGGACCCGGACCACACCACCGGAGGATCGAATCATGCAGCGAATGCTCGTCAACGCCCGGAACATCCTTGTCGGCAGCGCGATCGCCCTTGCCCTGGGGGCCTCGGGGCCGGTGCATTCCTTCGACGACGGCGCGGAGGTCACCATCGACTACCGGCAGGGGCTGATGGGGGCGCTGGGAGGCAACATGTCCGCGACCGCCGCGATCGTGGTGGACGGCGCCGACTTCCGTGACAACCTGCTGGTGCATACGCGCTACATCGTCGAAGCCACGCGGGACATCCCGGCACTGTTCCCCGAGGGCTCGGATTTCGGCGAGACCGACGCGCTGATGTCGGTCTGGGAGGATCCGGAACGGTTCGCGGAGCTCTCGCGCGAAAACCACGAGGCCGCCGTGGCCCTGCACGAGGCCGTGGAACAGGGTGACGACGCCGCGATCGTGCCCCGCTTCCGGAATGTCGGCGAGTCCTGCCGAGCCTGCCACGAGGACTTCCGGCGCAGCGACTGAAGGCACGGATCGTGATCCACTGCCGGTCAGGGGGCCGCGGGCGGCGGCCTGTCACGGCCATGCTCCTGGCGCTGTATATCGGGCTGCTCGGCGCGGTGCCGTCGCTTGCGGATGACGGGGCCTCCGAGCAGCTCCGGGAAGGTGAATACCTGCTTCGTGCCGGCGGGTGCGTTTCCTGCCACACCGACAAGGCCGACGACGCTCCGTTCCTCGCCGGCGGTCGGGCGATCGAGAGCCCGGTGGGCACCTTCTACGGCCCCAACATCACCCCGGATCCCGAGACCGGGATCGGGGGCTGGTCGGCACGCGATTTTGAGCGGGCGTTGCGGCACGGCCGCAGTCCCGCCGGACGCCACTACTACCCGGCCTTCCCCTACACCGCCTACACGCGGATGCGCCCCCGCGACGTCGCAGCACTGTGGGCCTACCTGCAGACGGTGGAGCCCGTGCAGCGCGAGAACCGTTCCCACGAGCTGGACTGGTTCGCCCGTTTCCGTCCCGGACTCGCGGTCTGGAAGTTCCTGCACTTCCGCCCCGCGGCCTTCGAGCCGGATGCCGATGCCTCCGCCGAGTGGAACCGCGGTGCCTACCTATCCACGGCGCTGGCCCACTGCGCGGAGTGCCACTCGCCGCGCAGCCTGACCGGCGGCATCAAACCCGGCCTGCGCTATGCGGGCGCGCGCATGGCGGGCGGAGACACTGCACCGAATATCACGCCGGACCGGGAGACCGGGATCGGGACCTGGAGCGGACGCCACCTGATGCGCTATCTGGACCTCGGCATGGATCCGGACGGGGATTTTGCCGGCGGCGCAATGGGCGATGTGATCGGCGAAGGCACGAGCTTCCTGAGCGATTCCGACCGCAGGGCGCTGGTCGTTTATTTGCGCTCGCTGGAACCGATCCGGCACGAGTTGCCGCCGGCGGAGTGACGGGCCCACGCGGTACCCGACCCCGGGTCGGGTACTCGGCCGGTTCCGTCGATGCGGTGTCCGCTGACGTCCATCCTGCGCGTCCCGGCCGCTCAGTCCTCGCGCCGGGTCCCGCGGGTGTCATCCGCCTGATCGGGCTCCGGCTCTGGCGGTGCCGGTTCGTCCGCCCAGTCGGAATCGGCTTCGTCGGCATCGTCCGCCGAACGCCGGATCCTGGCGGGCAATGGGTCCATCCGCCGCAGGAACGCCGCGGCCAGCACGCCGGCGATGGCGCCGAACAGGTGATATTCGAACGAGATCGCGGGTTCCGACGGGATGATGCCGGAGGCCATCCCGCCGAACAGCAGGAACACGGTCAGCACCAGGGCGACGGAGAGTGCGTCCCGGCGCAGGATGCCCATCAGCACCACGAAGAACATCAGCCCGTGGGTCAGGCCGCTGATCCCGATGTGAAAGCTCTCGCGCCCGAACAGCCAGACGCCGATACCGCTCAGCAGCCAGATCAGGGGCACGGCGTGGCGGGTGGCGCGCGGGAACCCGTACATCGCGATGATCCCGAGCCCCAGCAGGGGCGCGGTGTTGGACAGCAGGTGGGTCCAGGACTCGTGGATGAGCGGCGCGGTCACCACCCCCGGCAAGCCGATGAGCGTGCGCGGGAACACGCCGAGCCACACGTAGCTGATACCGGTCACCGCCTGTACCGCCGCGATCAGCCAGAGGCCGCTCACTGCGGCGAGGGGCCACAGCAAGGCGGGGATCAGCCGGCCCGGGGTTCGGTTTGATGCTGGGGTGATCGGAGGCGAGGGGTCGCTCATTCCAGGCAACATAAGTGGTTCGAGGAACCTCGGGCAAGCGCGACGTCCTAAGGTCAAGAATCTCGTGAATCGGCCGATCAGGAGCCGAGGCTTCCCGGTCTGTGGCGAATCTCCCGGGAATCCGGTGGTCAAGATCAGGCTGAGGGTTGGAGCAGGGGATGGCGTGGCGCTGCAGAAGATGATCCGGTGGAGCCGTGGGGTGTGGCCAATGAGCGCAGGGATCGTCGCAAGGGCGAGCACGCTCCTCATCTTCGCTCTGCTGGTGGCCGCCTGCGGTGGTGGCGGCAATGGTGAAGATGCCGGTGATCTCTACCAGGTGTCGGGCGTGATCGTGCCGGACGCGCTGAACAGGGTCGACACCGATACAAACGATCCATCGACACCCCTGACCCCCAACAATTCCCGGGAAGAGGCGCAGCCGGTCGTCGCGCCGGCCTTGATCGGCGGTTTCGTTGCGGCGCCCGGAACCGATACCCGTTTCGGCCCCGACGGAGATGAACGCGACGTATTTCGGGTGGACCTGCGGTTGGGAGACAGGATCGTGCTGGATTTCCCGGACTCGTCCGAGGCAAATCTCGGCCTCTACCTGCTCGACGAAGATGGGGATGCCTTGGACGCGACGGCAGGAACCTCCGCCCCGCTGAGTCTGGCGCCGGATTCTCCCGGAACCTACTTCGTGGCCGTCCGCGCCTATTCGGGGATGTCCAATTACGCCCTGCGCCTGGACCCCACCCATTCCCTCGCACTGGAGTCCCGGCGTGCGCCCCGGGTCTCCGACGACTTCGTTCCCGGCGACCTGATCGTGCGTAGTCCGCTCGAGCGCGGAATCAGCACGGCGGGGGCCGCACGCGGCATGGGGCTTCAGATCGTCGCCGGGCATCCGGCGCGGGAGCAGCTGTGGCGCATTCCGGAGGGTCGGGCAGGGGCCGTCATCGAGGCCCTCTCGGGGTGGTCTCGGGTACCACGACACCGGCTCCGCTGGAATGATCCAATGCATCAGGCGCGCTACGAGACCCTCCGGGCCAGGATGGCCCTCGACGGCATGCCGGATGTCGAGACCGTTGCACTCAATCATGTCGTGCAGCCGGCGCGTCTGCCCGATGACCCGTTTCAGGATCTGCAATGGTTTCATCGCAACATCGATCTGCCGCTCGCATGGGACATCGCCACCGGCGAGCCGCCGGATCCGGAGGTCGTCGTGGCGGTGATCGACACCGGGGTATTCCTGGATCACGAGGACCTCCGTGGCCAGCTGCTTCCGGGCTACGACTTCATCGAGATGGAGCCGGGCGGCGACGATCCCGGAGACTCGCCAACGCTCGGCGCGAGTTCCTGGCACGGCACGCATGTCGCGGGCATCGCCGCGGCGGCTTCCGACAATGCGACGGGCGTCGCCGGGGTGTCCTGGGGCGCACGCATCCTGCCGATCCGGGCCCTTGGCGAGGGTGGCGGCACCCTCTACGACACCCTTCAGGGCATCCGCTATGCAGCGGGGCTTCCGAACGACTCGAATACGGTTCCCGAGCGTGCTGCCGATGTGATCAACCTGAGCCTGGGTGGCGGTTCCTTCTCGCAGGCGCAGGCGGATCTGTACCAGGGCATCCGTGACGACGGGATCTTCGTCTTTGCGGCATCGGGCAACAGCGGTGGTTCCGTCA
This sequence comes from Thioalkalivibrio sp., assembly GCA_011389655.1. Taxonomy (GTDB): domain Bacteria; phylum Pseudomonadota; class Gammaproteobacteria; order Ectothiorhodospirales; family Ectothiorhodospiraceae; genus Thioalkalivibrio. Next base: position 20,391 of record JAABTX010000038.1, on the reverse strand, counting down.
CCTTCCCGGCGGCCTACGAGGCGGTGTTCGCAGTCGGTTCCACCAATGCGGTGAACGAGCGAGCCTCCTACAGCAGCTTCGGTAATGAACTGGCGCTCGTGGCCCCGGGTGGCGACATGCGGGAGGATCGGACCGGGGATGGTTACCCGGACGGCCTGCTCAGCACGCTGGTCGACGACACCAGCGGCTCCCGGGAGTCGGCCTACGCCTTTTACCAGGGGACCTCGATGGCCACGGCGGTTGCCTCGGGAGTCGCGACGCTGGCGCGGGCGGTGGATCCCGAGTTGCGCCCGGAGCGCTTTGAGCAGCTCCTCGTCTCCGGGCTTCTGACCGACGATCTCGGCCCGGAGGGCTGGGATGCGGAGACCGGCTGGGGACAGATCAACGCACTCAGGGCATTGCTGGCCGTCACCGATGAAGGATCCGATCCTGGTCCGATCCTCGCGGCGGATCCGGGTCGCCTCGATTTCGGGCTGACTGAAGACCTGCTGGAATTCTCGTTGCGCAATGCCGGCAGCGGTTCGCTCCAGGTGACCGATGTGACCGCGGATACGGCGGGCGAGGTCGAGTGGCTGCTGGTCAACCCGAATTCGGTCGGTGAAGACGGACTGGGATCCTACACCGTGATGGCCGCGCGCGACGGGCTTCCGGACGGCAGCTACGAGGGGAGTATCAGGGTGCAGACCGAATCGCTGGAAGAGCTGGTGATCCCCGTACGTCTGCGAGTGGCGCCACCGGAACTCGCCGTGGACACGGTCGGACGCATCTATGTGCTGCTTCTGGATGCCGATGGAGAGGTCATTGCGGCGCAGGGGCTGGATCCGGAGGACGGTATCTACAGCTATCGCTTCGATGACGTGGCTGCCGGTGAGTACCGTATCGCCGCCGGCACCGACATGAACGGCGATGATCTCATCTGTGGCGCGGGCGAGGCCTGCGGCTCCTTCCCGACGCTGTCCCTGTTCGAGCGCGTCCGGATCGATCGGGATCGTGACGGGCTCGATTTCTCCGTGGGTTTCCGAGCGCGGGCGGGAGATGCCATCCTGGGTTTCGCGTTGGCACTCCCTGACGCGGGGCCGCAGGGTTTTGCCCGGCCGCAAGGACTGTCGTCCCCGACTGTCTCCGCGGATGAAGGGATCACGCCGTAGGCCGTGCAAGCGGCCTGACGTACCGCACTGACGCCCCCGGTAGGGGGGATTATGGGCTTTGTCCCGTTGTCAGGCTACACTAACGTCCGGAGCGTAGGCCGTCACTCGTGGATGGTCGTCGAGGAGAGGGCTCTCACGAGAGTCTTCCGGTCCCCCTGAACCGTGCTCCGCCTCCTCAATACAGCGACGCGGCATTGAGTCCGAACGGTCACCTGGCAGATGCCCGGATGATCGATGTCGCGCATATTCTCAACAGGAAGGAGAAAAGCCCCTGATGAACGACCCTCAAGCAGTCTCGCCGCGGCGCCGTCTGCAGGAACTGCTGGCGATCCCGGACAGCAAGCGCAGTGAAGAGGAGTGGGACGAACTCATCGAGCTGGAGATCTCGCTGGCCTCGGTGAATCAGCTCGGCGAACCCGAAAAGCGCAATCGTCCCAACGGTGGCTCCGCCCCTACCGGAGAAGGCCGCCCCGGGGGCCGCGGTCCGAGGGGTCGCAAGGGTGCGGCGCGCCCCCAGCGCCGTCAGCCCCGGGCTGCCGGCAACTGACGCCAGGCAACACTCCGCATCGCCGGCCGACGATCGGCACGGCACCCAGCATTCCCCCGTCTCCCCGCCGAGCCCGCGCTCGCCCGGCGGCGCATGATGGCGTGATCCCGGTAGCCGCGGCTCCCTGAGCCCGTCGGCGGCCACAGAACGCTTCCGGCCACCCTTCGGGTTCTCGCCCCGCGGTCTGCTATCTTTCCGGCTTGGTCCGGAGAGGGTCGGTGATGACGGCAGCGCAAGTCCTGCAACCCGGTTTCATGGTCGTGCACGGAAACCGCATGCACGACCTGCGTGCGCTGGCCGTCGAGTGGATGCGTCGCCATCCCCTCGATCCCCTCGAGAACGAGACCATACTGGTTCAGAGCAATGGCATCGCGCAGTGGCTGAAGCTGGCTCTCGCCCGGGACCGGGATGCCGGAGGCTGCGGCATCGCCGCCGCGCTGGAGATGGAACTGCCGGCGCGATTCCTTTGGGCCGCCTACCGGGCGGTGCTTGGACCCGAGGCGGTGCCCTCCGACTCGCCCTTTGCCAAGGCCCCGCTGACCTGGCGCCTGATGCGCCTGCTTCCCGAATTGCTGGATCGATCCGAATTCGCCCCGCTCGAGCGCTTCCTGGGCGAAGACGACGGTCTGCGCAAGCGCTGGCAGCTGGCGCGGCAGCTGGCTGATCTCTTCGATCAGTACCAGGTCTACCGCGCGGACTGGCTGGCGGACTGGGCCGCTGGGCGCGATCAGCTGCGCGACGCCGGCGGCGCAATCATGGCCATGGACGCGGGTCAGCGCTGGCAGGCGTCGCTGTGGCGCGCGGTCCGGGCGGACATGGACCCGGATCAGCGGGAGCAGAGCCGGGCCGCGGTACACCGCCGGTTCATGGAACGGGTGCGGAGCCTGAACCGTCGGCCGCCGGACCTCCCCCGCCGCATCGTGGTCTTCGGGATCTCGTCGCTGCCCTCCCAGAGCCTCGAGGCGCTGGAGGGTCTCGCGCGCCTGTGCCAGGTGCTGCTCTGCGTGCACAATCCCTGCGAGTATTACTGGGCCGACATCGTTGCCGACCGCGATCTGCTGCGCGCCGCGGCCCGCCGCCAGAAACCGCGGCCCGGGATGCCCGCGCAGCTGACCGACCCCGAGCGTCACCAGCACGCGCACCCGCTGCTCGCGGCCTGGGGCAAGCAGGGCCGGGACTACATCCGGCTGCTGGACGAGCACGACGATCCGGAGCGCTACCGGGCCCTGCTGGAGGCGCTCCCCTGGCAGCGGATCGATCTCTTCGAGGCCCAGCCACACGGCCGCCTGCTGGGGCAGGTCCAGGACGACATCCGCGCGCTGCGCCCGCTGCACGAGACCCGGGAGCGCTGGCCTGCGGTGGCCGCGGCTCGGGACGGTTCACTGCGCTTTCACGTGGCGCACAGCCCGCAGCGCGAGGTGGAGGTACTGCACGACGAATTGCTGGAGCGCTTCCAGCGGGATCCCAGGCTGCGGCCACGCGACGTGATCGTGATGGTGCCCGACGTGGAGACCTACGCGCCGCACGTGCAGGCGGTCTTCGGACAGCTCGACTCCGACGACCCGCGCTTCATCCCCTTCACGCTGTCGGACCGAAGCCGCCGTCGGCAGGAACCCCTGGTGGCCGCGCTGGAGGGGCTGCTTGATCTGCCGGAGTCCCGCTTCGCGGTCAGCGACCTGCTCGATCTGGTGGAAGTGCCCGCGGTTCGGCGCCGGTTTGGCATCGAGGGCAGCCGTCTGCACCAGTTGCACGCCTGGATCGAGGGCTCCGGGATTCGCTGGGGACTGGACGCCCGGCAGCGGGCGACGCTCGGCCTTCCGGAAGGCCTCGAGCAGAACACCTGGCGTTTCGGCCTGCGGCGGATGCTTCTGGGATACGCGGTGGCGGGGCCGTGGGGGCGGCCGTCTCCGTGGGCCGGTATCGAGCCCTTCGACGAGATCGGCGGCCTGGACGCGGCCCTCGCCGGCCAGCTCGCCCGGCTGCTCGATGCGCTGAACCACTGGTGGGGGCTTCTGCGCCAGCCCGCTGCGCCCGGCGAGTGGGTGACGCGGCTGCGGGGTCTGCTGGATGCCTTCTTCACCGCCGATGAGGAGCGCGAGCAATGGCTGCTGAGCCAGCTCGACGATGCCCTGGAGGACTGGGAGGCCGACTGTGCCGCCGCGCGTCTGGAAGAGCCCCTGCCGCTGACGGTGGTGCGCGAGAGCTGGCTCGAGGCGGTCGATCAGCCGGGGCTCGCGCAGCGCTTTCTCGGGGGCGCGGTCAACTTCTGCACCCTGTTGCCGATGCGCGCGATCCCCTTCCGGGTGGTGTGCCTGCTCGGGATGAACGACGGCGACTATCCGCGCGCGCCAGTCGCGATGGACTTCGACCTGATGGCCCGGGACTACCGCCCGGGCGATCGCTCCCGGCGCGAGGACGACCGCTACCTGTTCCTGGAGGCCCTGCTTTCGGCCCGCGATCAGCTCTATGTGAGCTGGGTGGGGCGCAGCGTGCGCGACAATGCGGAGCGGCCGCCCTCGGTGCTGGTCGGCCAGTTGCGCGACCACATTGCCTCCGGCTGGCAACTCGAAGGCGCCGATGGCGACTCGCTGCTGCGCGCGCTGACGGTGGTGCACCCGCTGCAGCCCTTCAGCCGCGACAACTTCCCGGCGGATGGCGAGGGTCCGCTGTTCACCTATGCGCGTGAGTGGGCCGGCTGTCATCACGCACCGCCGCCCGATGAGGGAGGGCCCGCATCCCTGCCCCGATGCGAGCCCGAGGGTCCGCTCCGGCCGGAGGATCTCGGGGGCTTCCTCAGGAACCCGGTGCAGTCCTTCTTCAACCGCCGCCTTGGTGTGTACTTCGATGAGGATGTCCCGGCGCCGGTGGACCAGGAGCCCTTCGCGCTGGATGGTCTCGCCCAGTGGCAACTGCGTGACGCCCTGGTCGACGCGGCACTGGAGCCAGCCGGAGACCCGACCCGCTGGCCGCAGCGGATGGACGCGGCGCTGGCGGGCCTGCAGCGGGCCGGGCGCCTGCCGCTTGCCGCCGTGGGCACGGCCGAGGCCGACGGGCTGCGTACCGAGGTCGCGGGGCTGCTGGAGCGCTACCGCCTGCTCGCCGCCGAATACCCGCTATCCCTGGAGGAAACGCAACCGCTGCATTACGAGCACCAGGGGATCGCGATCGAGGGCGAGCTGGCCGGACTGCGCGGCGACCGAAGGGGCGGGCGATGCCTGCTGCTGCCGCGTCCCGGGAACGTGACCTCGGGCCGCAAGGCCGTGCCGCGCCACGACGTGCTTCTGTATCCCTGGGTGGTCCACCTGCTGGCGAATGCCCACGGCCTCGGCCTGACCACGCGGATTGTGGGTACCGACGGGGCGCTGCGCCTCCCGCCCATGCCGGAAGAGCGCTGCGCGGCGACCCTGCGTGCACTGGTAGAGGGCTGGCGCGAGGGACAGAGCCGGCCCGCGCCGGTGGCCCTGCAGGCCGCGCTGGCCTGGCTGCAGGCGGAGGCGGAGGACCGGGACCCCCACGCGGATGCGCTCAGGGCCTACGAGGGCAGTGAACATCATGCGGGGGACCTGCAGCGCAGCCCCTACCACCGCCGGATGTACCCCGATCCCGAGTCCCTGCTGCAGGATCCGGGCTTCCGGCACTGGACCGACATGCTGTACCGGCCGCTCTTCGAGGTGGTCAGGGAGGCCGGGGCATGAACGCGCCCGCAGGCGACGCGCATACGCTCACGGATCCCGCGGCACTGCCGCTCTACGGCAGCCGGCTGATCGAGGCGAGCGCCGGCACCGGCAAGACCTGGACCATCGCCGCGCTGTACCTGCGCCTGGTCCTGGGTCACGGCGGCGAGCAGGCCTTCCGGGAACCGCTGCTGCCACCGCAGATCCTGGTGGTGACCTTCACCGACGCGGCGACGCGGGAGCTTCGGGGTCGCATTCACGCGCGTCTGCTGGACGCGGCCCGCCACTTCCGGGGCGATGCGGCGGGCGTCCCGGACGCCATGCTGCGGGGGCTGCTCCAGGCCTGTCCCGATCCCGGGGAGCGGGCGGTCTGTGCGCGGCGGCTGGAGCTGGCCGCGGAGTGGATGGACGAGGCCGCGGTCTCCACCATCCACGGCTGGTGTTTCCGAATGCTGCGTGAACACGCCTTTGACAGCGGCAGCCTGTTCGAGCAGCAGGTCGAGCCCGATCTCTCCGAGCTGCGCGTCGAGGCGGTTCGGGACTACTGGCGCTGCATGGTCTATCCGCAGCAGGGTCCCCGGCTGTTGCTGCTGCGCTCGATTCTGGGAAACGATCCCGGCGTGCTGGACAGACGGATCCGCCCGCTGCTGGGGGGCGAGTCGCCGCGGCCGGCTGGGCTCGCCGAACTCAATCACCGGCTGGACCGGCGCCTGGCTTGGCTCGAGCGGCTCAAGCGGCCGTGGCGGGACGACTTCGACGCGGTCGCGGAAAGCCTTCGTGGGGCCCTGCCGGAGCTGAACGGCAACCAGTACCGGGACCCGGATGCCCGGCTCGAGGACATGCGCGCGTGGGCCCTCGATCCCGTGCTCGCGGTGCCGGGCGATCCGAAAAAGGAGCTGGCGCGACGGTTCAGCCGCGAGGGCATGCAGGCGCGCCTGCGGCGGGGCCGTTCCCTTCCGGATGCGCTCCACCCGGCCTTTGCGCTGCTCGACGGCTACGCGGACGCGGCCGACGACACCCCGGAGGCGGTGCTGCGCCATGCCGCCGCCTGGGTGCGGCACCGGCTGGAGGCGGAGCAGCGGCGGCGCGCGCAGCTCGGCTTCGACGACCTGCTGAACGCGCTGGACGCGGCGCTGCACCGGTCCGGCGGCGCACGGCTCGCGGAGACCATCCGGAACCAGTTTCCGGTGGCGATGATCGACGAGTTCCAGGACACGGACCCGGTGCAGTACCGGATCTTCGAGCGCATCTACCGCATCGGCGAGAATCGCCCGGAGCAGGGCATCTTCCTGATCGGCGACCCGAAGCAGTCGATCTACGCCTTTCGCGGCGCCGACATCCACAGCTACCTCAGGGCCCGGCGCGACACGGCCGGCCGCCATCACACGCTGCAGGTCAACTACCGTGCCTCGCGCGCCTTCGTGGAGGCCTGCAATCGCCTCTTCGATTTCGCCGGGGGGCATCCCGGGGGAGCGTTCCTGTTCCGCCGGGCCGACGGCGGCGACCCGGTGCCCTTCGAACGGGTGCAGGCGGCCGGCCAGCCGGAGTCGCTTCGGGTGGATGCGGCGGAACCGCCCGCGCTGGTGCTGGCGCAGCTTGACGATGCCGCGCCCGTCGCCACTGGCGCCTACGTCGAGACGATGGCGGAACGCTGCGCGAGCGCGATGGTGTCACTGCTGAATCGGGGCCGGGACGGTCGCGCCGGGTTCGACGGTCCGGACGGATTCCGCCCGTTGCAGGCGGCGGATCTGGCGGTACTGGTGCGCACGCGCAAGGAGGCCGCGGTGATCCGTCGGGCGCTGCGCCGGCGCGGCGTGCGCAGCGTCTTCATGTCGGATCGCGAGTCCGTCTTCGCGACCCCGGAAGCGGCCGACGTGCTGCGCTGGCTGCGCGCCTGCGCGGAGCCGGAATCGGATCGCCTGCTGCGCGCGGCGCTCGCGACCGCGACGCTGGATCTCGGTCTGGAGGCGCTGGACCGGCTGAACCATGACGAGCCGCACTGGGAGGCTCGGGTGCTTGAGTTCCGGGAATACCGCCGCGTCTGGCGCGAGCAGGGGGTGCTGCCGATGCTGCGGCGGGTGCTCCACGGGTTCGGCCTGCCCGCGGCGCTGTTTCAGCGCCCGGACGGGGAGCGCACCCTGACCAACCTGCTGCACCTGAGTGAACTGCTGCAGGCGGCATCGGGTGAACTGGACGGGGAACAGGCCCTGATCCGGCACCTGGCCGAGCACCTGCAGGGCGAGGGCGTGGCCGCCGACGAGCAGATCCTGCGTCTCGAGAGCGACGAGGCCCTGGTGCAGGTGGTGACCATCCACAAGGCCAAGGGCCTGCAGTACCCGCTGGTCTTCCTGCCCTTCATCTGCGGCTACCGCCCGGAAGACGGCAAGAGCCCGCCGCTGGTCTGGCATGATGCGGCGGGTCGCCGGCGGATCCGCTGGCAGCCGGATGACGCCGATGTCGCCGAGGCCGATCGCGGCCGCCTGGCCGAGGACCTGCGCCTGCTCTACGTCGCCGTGACCCGTGCCCGGCACCAGTGCTGGCTGGGAATCGCCCCGCTGCGAAGGGGCCGGGGCCGGGGCAACGAACTCCACCGCAGCGCCTTCGGATACCTGGTGGCCGGTGGTTCGGAGATCCCCGAAGGACAGCTGCGGGCGTCACTGCTCGCACTGGCTGGCGGGGAGCCCGGCATTGCGGTGGTTTCCGCCCCGGAGGCGACGGAGGCCGTATACCGGCCGCCGGCAGGGGCGGCGCTGCCGGGGCCGGCCCGCGAACCCCTGCGCGCGCCCCGGGAGCACTGGTGGATCGCGAGCTACAGCGCCCTGCGCGCAGAGGCGCCGCCGGAAAACGGGATCACCGCGATGGAGGCCCCTGACACCGCGCTCGAGGACCGGTTCGCCGAGGCCGCGGAAGAGGTCCGGATGGAAGGCGCGGGTATGGAGCAGCAGGGGACATCGAGCCTGCACCGCTTTCCACGTGGACCGGAGCCGGGGACCTTCCTGCACGGGCTGCTGGAGTGGGCGGCGCGGGAGGGGTTCGCGGCGGTGGCCGCGGAGCCGGAACGCCTGCGCGACACGGTGGCCCGTCGCTGCCGGCGGCGGGGCTGGGAGCATTGGGTGGAGCCGGTCACTGCGTGGCTCGGGCGACTGCTGGACGCGCCGCTCGACCTGCCGGGCACCGACGAGCCGCTCCGGCTGTCCCGGCTGGCGGCCTGTCAGCCCGAGCTCGAATTCTGGTTCGAGACGCGCTGGGTGGACGCCCGGCGCATCGACGGCGCGGTGCGTGCCGGCACGCTGGAGGCGGCACCCCGTCCGGAGATGGAGGCCCGGATCCTGAACGGGATGCTCAAGGGGTTCATCGATCTGGTCTTCGAACACGAGGGCCGCTATTACACGCTGGACTACAAGTCCAACTGGCTCGGCCCCGGGGCTGCCGACTATGCCGCGGCGAGCCTGCGCGAGCGGGTGCTGGAGAGCCGCTACGACCTGCAGTACGTACTGTACACCCTGGCGCTGCACCGGCTGCTGCAGGTCCGTCTACCCGGGTACGAATACGAACGGCACCTCGGCGGCACGATCACCTGGTTTCTGCGCGGCCTCGATTCGCCCGCCCGCGGGCTGCATTTCGAACGCCCGCCCGCGGGCCTGATCGAGGAACTCGACCGGATGGTCCGGGCCGCGCCCGACCGTGCCGAGGGGGTTCTCCAGTGAACCCTCGGGTGCGAACGGAGGCCCTGGACTCCGCCGAGGGGCTGCTGGACCTGCTCGATGCCTGGGTCGGGCTGGGCTGGCTGCGTGCACTGGACCACGCCTTCGCCGCCTTTCTGCACCAGCAGGCAGCGCCGGCCCCGCCGCTGCTGCTGCTCGGAGCGGCGCTCGCGAGTCACCAGCTGGGACGCGGTCATGTATGCCTCGATCTCGGCGCAACCCTGGCCGACCCGGACCGCAGTCTTTCGCTCCCGCCCGAGGGCGCCGCATCCGGCGCCGTTCCCGGTCCGGCGAGCCTTCTGCGGGGAATGACCGCCGCTGCCTGGGCGGAGGGGCTGTCGCACCCGGAGCTGGTATCGGCCGGCGTCGGTGACACGCCGCTGGTGTGTGCCGGCGGCCGCCTGTATCTGCGCCGGTTCTGGGCCTGTGAGCAATACATCGGTGCGGCCGTCAGGCGCCGGCTGGGCGACGGTTCGGTGCTGCGTGCCGGCGTCGACGCGGCGTCGGTGCGGGCCTGGCTGGATCGCCTGTTCGGACCGCCAGGGCAGGGCGGCACCGACTGGCAGCGGGTCGCCTGCGCACTGGCCGCGGGCGGGCGGTTCACGGTGGTCACCGGGGGTCCGGGCACCGGCAAGACCACGACGGTGGTCCGGCTGCTCGCGCTGCTGCAGGCGTTGCGACAGGAGGCCGGCCACGCGCAGCCGCTGCGCATCCGCATGGCGGCGCCGACTGGCAAGGCGGCCGCGCGCCTCGAGGCCTCGGTCGCCGGTGCCGTGCACGAACTGCCGCTGCCCGGGGACGGGGCCGGCGCCCGGATCCGCGCGGCGATCCCGACCGACGTCGGTACCGTGCACCGGCTGCTGGGCAGCCGGCCCGGCAGCCGGCACTTCCGGCACGGTTCCGGCAACCCCCTCGCGCTCGACGTACTGGTGGTGGACGAGGCCTCGATGATCGACCTGGAACTGATGACGGCGGTCTTTCAGGCCCTGCCGCACCACGCGCGCCTGATCCTGCTGGGCGATCGCGACCAGCTGGCCTCGGTGGAAGCGGGCGCGGTACTCGGCGAGATCTGCGCCCGGGCCGGTGGCGGTCACTATACGGCCGCCAGCCGGGACTGGCTGCGAAGGGTCAGCGGAGAAGAGATTCCGGGGACGCTGCTGGACGCCCGGGGCCGCGAGCTGGATCAGCACATCGTGATGCTGCGCCGGAGCTACCGCTTCGGCGAGGACAGCGCGATCGGCAGCCTCGCGCGCGCGGTGAACGCCGGGGATGCGGCGGCCGCGCGCGCCATCCTGTCCGCTCACGGAATGCTGCCGGACCTGGCCGCGCAGACGCTGCACGGCGCCGGTGAGGGCGCACTGGAGCGGCGCTTGGTGCACGGCGGCGCCGAAGGCTTCCGGCCGGCCGCGGACGGTGCCCGGCCCGCCGGTCACGCGGATTATCTGCGCAGGATGATCGAGGAGGATCCCGGCGACGAGGCCGACCCGGCCACGGTTTCCGCCTGGGCGGGTCGGGTGCTCGAGGCGCACCGCGGGTTCCAGCTGCTGTGCGCGCTGCGCCACGGTCCCTGGGGGGTGGAACACCTGAACCGGCGGGTGGAGGCGGCCCTGCGCGCCGAGGGCCTGATCACGGGCCGCGGCGTCTGGTACGCAGGGCGGCCGGTAATGGTCACCGCCAACGACTATGGCCTGGGCCTGATGAACGGCGACATCGGCGTGACCCTGGGTCTTGCGCATCACGACGCCGATGGCCGTCCGGGGCGCGCGCTGCGGGTCGCCTTTCCCGCGACGGATGGCAGCGACGGGATCCGCTGGGTCCAGCCGAGCCGGTTGACCCGGGTGGAGACCGTGTACGCGATGACGGTGCACAAGGCCCAGGGTTCCGAGTTCGCTCATACCGCGCTGCTGCTCCCGGATCGCGAGGCCCCGGTGCTGACCCGGGAGCTGCTCTACACCGCGATCACCCGCGCGCGGCGCTGGTTCACGCTGATCGAGCCGGCCCCCGGGATCCTGGAACAGGCCATTCAGCGGCGCGTGATCCGGGGCAGCGGACTCGGTGCGGCCCTGGATGACAGCACCCTGGGTTCCGGTGCAGGGCGCGGCGGCAATGGCCACTGAGACCCCGCCGCCGCCGGATCCGGCACTGCTTGCGGCCTATCGCGCGGCGGAGTACGTGATCCCGGTCGGCGGCCGGATCTGCCGCATCAAGGTCGACCGGCCCACGCCTGCTCCGTTCGACGCCTGGCTGGACGCCGAAGGCCCCGCCGGCTGGCTCACGGCCTTCAATCCCGGTTCCCGGCGGTTGCCGATCCTCGAGAACCTCAAACGGCACCAGGCACTCTGGCGCCGGCTGCAGGCCGAGGGGCTTACTGCGTCGGCCGGATATGCCGGTGATCCGGCGGGGATCTGGCCGGACGAGACCAGTCTGCTGGTGCCGGCGATCGGTCTGGCGAGGCTCCATCGGCTGGCCCTCGAGTTCGGGCAGCTGGCGTTTCTCTGGCTGGAAGCCGGGGAGCCTGCACGGCTCTGGCTCACGGATCTGAGTGGCGGGCGGCCGGTTCCGACAGGGCCCGGTCACGGTGGCCCCGGCGCAGGCGGCGGCCGCGGATCATGATTCCCCGGGCCGGACGATGATTGGTCCAACGATTGCCAAATGGTTTGCTATGCTCAAGGCTGAAGTAACGCGGGCAAGGCCGCAGGAGAGAGTGCTTATGTCATCCAGCGGCACGTCCGAGATATGAATGCCTCCGCTGCAGATTCCGGCGCCGCCGGGGCGGTCGCCAGCCCGCGGGTGGGGCTGTTCGTTACCTGTCTTGCAAACATCTACCGGCCGAACGTCGGCCTGGCCGCGGTCGCCCTGCTCGAGAAGGCCGGGTGTACCGTGGAGGTGCCGATGACGCAGACCTGCTGCGGACAGCCCTCGTACAACAACGGCGACCTCGACGGCGCCGCGAAGACGGCCCGGCAGACCATCGAGGCCTTCGAGGACTTCGACTACGTGGTGGCGCCGTCGGGCTCCTGTGGGGGCATGCTGCGCGACTTTCCCCGCCTGTTCGCCTCTGAGCCCGGATGGCAGCACCGTGCGCAGGCGCTGGCCGACAAGACCTACGAACTGATCTCCTTTCTGACCGACATCCGTGGCATGACGTCCGTCGATGCGGCCTATCCGCACCGGGTGACCTACCACGACAGCTGCCACGGCCTGCGTGCGCTCGGCATCAAGGAACAGCCGCGGCGGCTGCTGGCGACGGTCCGCGGGCTGGAGCTCGCGGAGCTCGCCGACTCCGAGATCTGCTGCGGCTTCGGGGGCACCTTCTGCGTGAAGTATCCGGAGATCTCCGGGCGGATGGTCGCCGACAAGGCCGGGGCGATCAACGCCACCGAAGCCGAGGTGCTGCTGGGCGGCGATCTCGGCTGCCTGCTGAACATTGCCGGTCGCTTCGGTCGCGAGGGTGGCCGGGTACGCGTCTACCACGTCGCCGAGGTGCTCGCGGGCATGGCCGATGTCCCGGGCCTGGGCGATCCCCGTCAGCCGAAGGGGGGTTCGTGATGGAACCGCTCAGTCACGCCTTCAAGGAACGCTCCGTCTGGGCCCTGCAGGACGAGACCCTGCAGGTCGCGCTGAACCGGGCGAAGGACGGATTCGCGGTCAAGCGGGCAAAGGCGGTCGACGCGCTGCCAGAGTTCGAGGCACTTCGTGACCGCGCAGTCGCGATCAAGAACCACACGCTGGAGAACCTGGATCACTATCTGGAGCGCTACGCCGACGCGGTGGAGCGCAGCGGCGGCAAGGTCCACTGGGCCTCCAGCGCCGAGGACGCGCGGCGCATCGTGGTCGACATCTGCCGTGCGAGCGGCGCGCGCATGATCACCAAGGGCAAGTCCATGGTCGGCGAGGAGGTCGGCGTCAACGGCGCGCTGGAGGAGGCCGGCTTCGAGGTGGTCGAGACCGATCTCGGCGAATACATCATCCAGCTCGCGCACGAGCCGCCCAGCCACATCATCGTGCCGGCGGTGCACAAGACCCGCGGCCAGATCGCCGAACTCTTTCACCAGAACCACGAGAAGTACGGCCTGACCCGGAAGCTCGCCGAGGTCCCGGAGATGGTGAACGAGGCGCGGCAGGTACTGCGCGACAAGTATCTCGCGGCCGATGTGGGCATCACCGGTGCCAACTTCCTGATCGCCGAGAGTGGCACCAGCGTGATCGTGACCAACGAGGGCAACGGCGACCTGACCTGCTCGCTGCCCAAGGTGCACATCGTCACCGCCGGGATCGAGAAGGTGGTGCCGAGCGCCGAGGACGCCAGCACGCTGCTGCGGCTGCTGGGGCGCAGCGCGACCGGTCAGGACATGACCACCTACACCACCTTCACGACCGGGCCGAAACGACCGGGGGACACCGATGGCCCGGAGGAATACCACGTGGTGCTGATCGACAACGGCCGCACGACCATGCTCGGTGATCAGTTCCGCGAGATGCTGCGCTGCATCCGCTGCGGTGCCTGCATGAACCACTGCCCCGTCTACGGCGCAATCGGCGGACACGCGTACGGCTGGGTGTACCCGGGCCCGATGGGATCGGTCCTGACACCGCTCGCGGTCGGGCTGAAGGAGGCCGGGAACCTGCCGAACGCCTGCACGCTGAATGGCCACTGCGCCGAGGTCTGCCCGGTGCGCATCCCGCTGCCGGACCTGCTGCGCACGCTGCGCCACCGCGAGTACCAGCTGCGGCTCGGCCTGAAGCCGATGCGCTGGGGGCTGGCGGCCTGGGTCTGGTTCACCACCCATCCCCGCATCTACCGGCTCGGTACCCGGGTGCAGGCGCGGATGCTGGCGCTGCTCGCCGGTCGCAAGGGCCGCTTCCGGCGCATGCCGCTCGCCGGCAGCTGGTTCCGGGGAGGCCGCGACCTGCCGGCCCCGCAGGGCGAGACCTTCATGGCGGTCTGGCAACGGCGCCAGCGGGGGCGGAAGTGATGAGCGGCGGTCGCGAGCAGGTCCTGGCAGCGATCCGCCGAAGCCTCGGACGGGGAGCACTGGGCGCGGACGCACGTGCCGCCCTGGATGCGCGCAGTGGGGCGACCGACAGCGCGCCGCTGCTGCCGGAGCTGCCGAAGGGGACGCCCGCCCAGGTCTTCCGGACGGGTCTGGAGAAGGTCTCGGGAACGATGAGCGAACTCACGGCCCTTGACGAGGTGCCCGCCGCGGTCGCCGGCTATCTCGCCGGGCACGGGCTGGCTCTCGAGGCGGCGGTGGCCCCGTCGCTGGAGACGCTGGACTGGGCCGGTGCAGGGATTGCGTCCAGCGTCGGTCCCACCCGGGGCGGCGATTATGCCGGCGTCAGCCTGGCGTGGCGGGGCGTGGCCGAGACCGGCAGCCTGGTGCTGCTGTCGGGCCCGGAAAACCCGACCTCACTGAATTTCCTGCCGGACCATCACCTCGTGGTTTTGCGCGCGCAGGATCTGGTCCTGCACCTGGAGCAGGCCTGGGCCGCGCTTCGGGAGCGCGGCGCGGACGGCTGGCCGCGCACCGTGAACGTGATCACCGGTCCGTCGCGGACGGCGGACATCGAACTGACCATCCAGCTCGGCGCCCACGGGCCGCGCAGCCTGCACGTGCTGCTGGTGGACTGATGGTCATGGCGAATACAGCGCCACCAGACAATGAAGGCACGCCACGGAAAAACACGGACATCACGGAACATGACGGGCATGCAAACCCTTTTCCGTGTTCTTCCGTGGCTATATGGTCACGCGAACCATGGCTGGTGTTTCCGTGATCAGGGGGTCGTGCTTTGGCTCAGGGAGGTTGAGGGAAGAGGGTGTGGCTCGCCTTTCGGCGGGTGTCGGCAGCAGGGATGCTGCCGTCAAGCCGACAGGGAAGTATTCACGGCGTCCCGCCGGAAGGCGAGCCGCGCCCTCTTCCCCGGCCCCTGCCGTTACAGGTGCGGCCCGCAACGGCGGCGCGTCATGATGAAAAATCCGCCGACTCCCGCAGAGTTCGACAGCGCCGGATACCAATAACGAGAGAGGAGCACGTTCATGAACCTGGGAATCCTGTTTCTGCTGGCCTTGATGCCAGTGCTCACGGTCTTCATATTCCTGGTGGTCCTGCGGTGGCCTGCGAAGCACGCGATGCCCCTGGCCTACGTGGTGACGGTGGCGATCGCGTTGCTGTTCTGGGGCACCGACCTCCTGGTGGTCGCGGCGGCCAGCGTGCATGGCGTGGTCACGGCCCTCAACATCCTGTTCATCGTCTTCGGCGCGATCCTGCTCCTTTACACCATGCGTGAAAGCGGGGCGATGCAGACCCTCCGCCAGGGCTTCATGGACATCTCTCCGGATCGCCGCATCCAGGCCATCATCATCGCCTGGATGTTCGGGGCGCTGATCGAGGGGTCCGCGGGCTTCGGCACCCCGGCGGCGGTCGCCGCGCCCCTGCTGGTGGCGATCGGCTTCCCGGCGATGGCCGCGGTGCTGTCGGCGCTGATCATCCAGTCGACCCCGGTGTCCTTCGGCGCGGTCGGCACCCCGATCCTGGTCGGGGTGAATGCCGGGCTGGCGGACCAGCCGGTGGTGACGGAGCATATCGGCGACGTCGCCTTCCAGGACTATCTCTTCCAGATCGGCGCGAACGTGGCGATGGTGCATGCGCTGGTCGGTTTCCTGATCCCGCTGATCATGGTCGGCATGCTGACCCGTTTCTTCGGCAAGTCGCGCTCCTTCCGCGAGGGCCTGAAGGCCTGGAAGTTCGCGCTGTTCGCGGGCCTGTCCTTCACCATCCCCTATGTGCTGGTGGCCTGGTTGCTGGGGCCGGAATTCCCGTCGATCGTCGGCGGCCTGGTCGGCCTGGTGATCGTGGTGACCGCGGCCCGGCGCGGCTTCCTGGTGCCGAAGGAGGTGTTCCAGTTCGAGGATCGGAAGTACTGGCAGCCGGAGTGGATCAGCCGCTTCCAGGATCAGCCCGACCCGGTGCGCAAGGGCGTCCCGATCACCATGGTGCAGGCGCTGGTGCCCTACGTCGTGGTGGTGGTGCTTCTGGTGATCACCCGTACGATCGAACCGGTCACCGCCTTCCTGCGCTCACCCGAGATGACCCTGTCCTGGGCGGGCATCTTCGGCACCAACATCAACACCGCGTCGCAGCCGCTGTACCTGCCGGGCGCGGTGCTGCTGGTGGCCTCCTTCGTCACCTACTTCCTGCACCGGATGTACAAGGAGAAGGGCGCCTACGCACGCGCATGGGGGCAGTCGGGCAGGACCATCCTCAGTGCAAGCGTGGCACTGATCTTCTCGGTGCCGATGGTGCAGGTCTTCATCCAGTCCGGTCAGGCCTCGGCCTATGAGAGCATGCCGCTGGTGCTGGCCGAAGGGGTCTCCGCGGTCTCGGGTGCGGCGTGGCCGTTCTTCTCGCCCATCATCGGTGCGCTGGGCGCCTTCATCGCCGGGTCGAACACGGTCAGCAACATGATGTTCTCGCTGTTCCAGTTCGCGACGGCCGAGACCATCGGACTGGATGCCAACGGTGCGGCCCTGGTCGTGGCGCTGCAGGCCGTCGGCGGTGCCGCGGGCAACATGATCTGCGTGCACAACGTGGTGGCGGCCTCGGCCACCGTCGGCCTGATCGGCCGCGAGGGCGACCTGATCCGCAAGGCGCTGATTCCGATGACCTACTACGTACTGGCGGCCGGTGCGCTGGGCATGGCGATCATCTACGCGGCCACGCTCTGGTACGTGGCCTGGATCGCGATCGCGGTGCTCTTTATCCTGTTCATGTACTGGAACCGGGGTCGGGTGCCCACGCCGTCCACGGCCTGAGCAGGGCCCGTTCCCGGGTCTGGCAAGAATCCGGACCCGGGTTGCCATTCCGGAGAGCGGGAGCTTGCTCCCGCTTTGCCCTTCCCGCGGCCGGGGGCGAGCCCCCGGCGGTGAAAGCGGCGGCGAGCCGCCGCACTCCAAAGTCACGCGGGCGCTGGTCGTGGAGTGCGGGAGCTTGCTCCCGCTTTGCCCTTCCGCGGCCTGCCGCGGCCGGGGGCGAGCCCGCGGCGGTGAAAGCGGCGGCGAGCCGCTGCATTCCATGTTTGCGACGGAGGCTTTCCGGTGCATCATGGGTGGATGGCGCATGGGGGTTGGCAGGCGGAGATGGCGGAGACCGGGATCGACGATCCGGTCCAGCGGCTCGTCCGGCGCCTGGGCAAGCGCTATGCGGGGCGGATCACCGGGACCGCGGTGCTGCCGGAGCGGCCCGCCCGGCTGCTGCCGCTGCCGGAGGAACTCGATCCGCGTCTCGCCACCGCGCTCCGCGCGCGCGGCGTCGCGCAGCTCTACAGTCATCAGCGCGAGGCCTGGGACGCGGTGACCGCCGGCCGGCACACGGTGGTGGTCACGCCCACCGCCTCGGGCAAGACGCTCTGCTACAACCTGCCGGTGCTCCAGGCGGCACTGAAGGATCGTGCGAAGGCCCTGTACCTGTTCCCGACCAAGGCCCTGTCCCAGGACCAGGTCGCGGAATTGATGGAGCTGAACGAGGCCGGTGGCCTCGGGATCCGGGCCTTCACCTTCGACGGCGACACGCCCGGCGACGCGCGCAAGGCGGTCCGCACCAAGGGCGACATCGTGGTCTCGAACCCGGACATGCTGCACCAGGGCGTGCTGCCGCATCACACCAAGTGGGCGCAGTTCTTCGAGAACCTGCGCTACGTGGTGATCGACGAGATGCACAGCTACCGCGGCGTGTTCGGCTCGCACGTCGCGAACGTGCTGCGTCGCCTGCGCCGCGTCTGCCGGTTCTACGGCTCGGACCCGGTCTTCGTCCTCAGCTCCGCAACCATCGCGAACCCGGCGGAGCTGGCGCAGGGCCTGATCGGAGAAGGCGTGACCGCCATCACCGAGAGCGGCGCACCCGCCGGCGCGCGCCACCTGCTGCTGTGGAACCCGCCGGTGGTGAACGCCGATCTCGGCATCCGCGCATCGGCCCGTTCGCAGGCGACACGCATCGCCCGGATGGCGGTGAAGAGCGGCCTGAAGACCATCGTGTTCGCGCAGTCGCGGCTGATGGTCGAGGTGCTGACCAAGTACCTGAAGGATGTCTTCGACGCCGATCCGCGCAGGCCCGCGCGTGTGGCCGCCTACCGCGGGGGCTACCTGCCCGGCCAGCGGCGCGAGACCGAGAGGGCCCTGCGCGCCGGCAACGTCGACTGCGTGATCGCGACCTCGGCGCTGGAGCTGGGCGTGGACATCGGCAGCCTGGATGTCTGCGTGCTCAACGGCTATCCGGGCACGATCGCCGCGACCTGGCAACGCCTCGGCCGGGCGGGACGCCGCCAGCGCCCGTCATTGGGCGTGCTGGTCGCGACCAGCCAGCCGCTGGACCAGTACATCATCCGCAACCCGGACTTCTTCCTCGGGAGTTCGCCGGAGCACGCGCGCATCGATCCGGACCAGCTGCTGATCCTGCTCGACCACGTGCGCTGCGCGGCCTTCGAGCTGCCGTTCCGCAGGGGCGACCACTTCGGGAAGGAGAACCTCGAGGAGCTGCTCGGCTACCTCGAGGAACACGGCGTACTGCACCGGGAGGCCGACACCTGGCACTGGACCGAGGACAGCTACCCGGCCCAGAGCGTCAGCCTGCGCTCGGTGGCCGAGGGCAACTTCGTGGTAGTGGACACCACCGGGGGACGCAAGGACATCATCGCCGAGGTCGACTACTCCAGCGCCGCCGAGACGCTGTACGAGGGCGCGATCTACATGGTGCAGGCGCAGACCTGGCAGGTGGAGCGGCTGGACTGGACCGGGCGCAAGGCCTTCGTGACCCGGACCGAGGTCGACTACTACACCGACGCGATCGACTACACCCGCCTGAAGATCCTCGACCGTTTCGAACACCGCCGGGAGGGAGGCACCGAGACCGCGCACGGCGAGGTGCACCTGGTCCGGCGCATCCCCGGCTACAAGAAGATCCGCTACTACAGTCACGAGAACATCGGCTACGGCAACATCGACCTGCCGGATCAGGAGATGCACACCACGGCCGCCTGGTGGCAGGTCGCGCCGGAGGTCCTTGCGGAGTGCTTCCCGAACCGCCAGCAGGCCCTGGACGGTTTCCTCGGTGCCGCCTACGCGATGCACCACGTGGCCGCGCTGATCGCGATGTCCGAGCCGCAGGACATCGGCCGCGCGGTGGGCGACGGCGACGCCCGCTGGTTCGCGACCGTCGGTACAGACGGGCGCGGGCAGATGCGCAGCCTGGATGGCGGCGAACAGGACCCCGAGCGCGAGACCCGCTTTCGCCCCGCGGTCTTCCTGTACGACAACTACCCCGGCGGCGTGGGCCTGGCCGCTCCGCTGTACGACCAGCGCGTCCGGGTTGTCGACGGCGCGGTGCAACTGATCCGCGACTGCGGCTGTTGCCACGGCTGCCCCGCCTGCATCGGACCGATCCTCGCCTCCGACGAGGTGCGCGGCTTCTCGCCGAAGGCGGCGGCACTGACGGTGCTCGCCCAGTTCCACAGCGATGGCCCTGAAGCACCGGCTTGACGCGCTGCGCCGCCAGGCCGGCGTGAACTCCGATTCGCCGGACGCCGGTGCCGGTGGCGCCCCGTCCCGTTTGGCAGCGCCTGGCGTGGCGGATGTACCTGGGACACCGGGCTGCAGAGAGGACCTGCGTTCGCGGCTGCGGCGCCTCGGCGGCCGTGCGTCCGAGGCCCCTGCGGGCTGTGCTTCCGTCGATTCGGGCGCCCCCGGGCGGGTTGCAAGCCCGGCTTCCGGTCGACGATGCGGAGCCACGGCTCCCTCGGCCGCCGGGCTTGCGGAACGGCTGGGAGGGGAGGTGGTCGCGGAGCACGTGGTCCTGGTCGAGACCGTGCTGCCCCTGGATACGCGCCACGGGCGCCGGCGTCTCGCCGACGCGCTGGAACCGCTTTGGCCCCTGGCAGCCCCCTCCCCGACCCCTCCCCCGCAAGCGGGGGAGGGGTCGGGGGTGAGGGTCCTCGCCATCGACACCGAAACCACCGGGCTCGCGGGCGGTACCGGCACCGCGGCCTTCATGATCGGGATCGCCGCGGCGGAGCCGGACGGCGTGCGGCTCCGCCAGTGGGTGCTGACCGCGTTCGCGGGGGAGGCGGCAATGCTCGAGGCGCTGGCCTCGAGCCTGGCCGCTGCCGACCTGATGGTCAGCTACAACGGGAAGACCTTCGATCTGCCGCTGCTGCGCGATCGCCGACGGCTCCAGCGTGGTCCGGCCTTGCCGGAGCCTCCTCACCTCGATCTTCTGCATCCGACCCGCCGCCTGTTCCGCAGGGCCTGGCCGGACTGCCGGCTG
>JAABTX010000353.1 GCA_011389655.1 Thioalkalivibrio sp. | reverse complement strand
CCTCGCCACCGGCTTCGCGGGAACGATGGCTGCGACGGGTCACGTTCGACTTGACCGGATTGCCGCCGAGCCAGGCGGAACTGGATGCGTTTCTGGCCGATGACTCCCGCGGGGCGTTCGAGCGGGTTGTCGACCGCCTGCTGGACTCGCCTCGCTTCGGCGAGCGCATGGCCGTGCCGTGGCTGGACCTGGCTCGTTATGCCGATTCCTTTGGCTACCAGGCCGACGTGGATTCGCGCACCTGGCCCTACCGGGATTGGGTCATCGAGGCGCTCAACCGCAACCTGCCGTTTGATCGCTTCCTGACCGAGCAACTGGCCGGCGACCTCCTGCCAGACGCGACGCGTCGACAGAAGCTGGCGACCGCCTTCAACCGGCTGCATCGCATGACCAACGAGGGGGGCTCGATCGCGGAGGAGTTCCGCCAGGAGGGAGTCGCCGACCGGGTCCACACCCTCGGCACGGCCTTTCTCGGGCTGACCATGGAGTGTGCCCGCTGCCACGATCACAAGTACGACCCGATCTCCATGGAGGATTACTACTCCATGGCCTCGTTCTTCAACAGCATCGACGAATTCGGCATGATCATGGGCGGTTCCGGACGAGGCGAGATCCTCCCGCAACCGACCCTGCTCCTTCCGACGCCGGAACAGGAAAGGGAATTGGACCGGCATCGCGAGGCAGCCGAGGCGGCGGAGAGGAACCTGCAGGACTACATCTCCGGTGCCGACAAAGCCTTCACGGAGTGGCTCGCAGGTGAGCCCGGGTTCGCCGAAGCCGACCTCGTGGCCCGGATCGATTTCGAGAAGGGAGACGACGGTCGGATCGTGAACTCCATCAATCCCGAGCAGGTGGTCAAGCTCGCGGGCAACAAGTTGGGCGCCGGCAGGACGGGTAGCGCGCTGGTGGCGGATGGCGACTCGCTGACGAGGCTGCCGGATTACGGCCTCAAGCATGCCGACCAGCCCTTTTCGATCTCGCTTTGGCTGAAGCCCGGCGAGCCCTACCCGCGGGCGGTGATCTTCTCCAACACCTCGTCCTTCGACCATCCCTTCTCCGGCTACGAGCTGCTGCTGAAAGAAGGGCATCTCCATTGGAATCTGGCGCGCGAGCTGCCCGGCTGTGGCGCTTCCGTGTCCACCGCGGGAACACTGCCGGTGGGTCAGTGGACGCACATCACCGTGACCAACGACGGATCGCGTCGCGCGGCCGGGCTCCGCATCTACCTGAACGGCGAGGAGGCGGACACCGTGGTCCAGTCGGATAATCTGACCCGCGACTACCGGGTCGGCAAGGGGCTCACCCTGGGGGCGCGCGGACGCGACTTCGGGATCAAGGACGGTGTCATCGATGAGGTGGTGGTGCATCGGCGTGCGATCACGCCGCTCGAGGCGAGAGCCCTCCACGAGGGGCGCACCCCGACTCTTGCCACAGCGGCCCGCCTGGAGTTGTCGGACTACTTCTTTTCCGCGATCGATCCCCGAGGCCGCGAACTGCGGGACCAGCTCGCGGTCGCCCGGGCCGCCTATCGCGATGTGGAGAATGGCGTGCCCGAGATTGTGACGATGCGCGAGACCGAGGAGCCGCGCCCCACCTTCATTCTGGAGCGGGGCGACTACAAATCGCCGGGCCGCCCGGTCAAGCGCAGGACGCCCGACTGGCTCCCGCCCTTTCCCGAAGGAGAACCCCTCAACCGGCTCGGCTTCGCGCGCTGGCTCACCCGTCCCGATCACCCGCTCACGGCGCGGGTCACCATCAACCGTGTCTGGCAGGAGATCTTCGGGCGCGGCCTCGTGGCCACCGCCGACAACTTCGGCTTGCAGGGTGCGCAGCCGACCCATCCGGACCTTCTGGACTGGCTCGCCCGCGATTTCGTCGATCACGGCTGGGATCTCAAGCGGTCGATCAAGCAGATGGTCTTGAGCAGCACCTACCGGCAGGATTCGCGAGCGGACGAGGCTTTGCGCGAGCGCGATCCGGACAACGAGCTGCTGGCGCGCGGCCCGGCGCGCCGGCTTACCGCGGAGATGCTGCGCGACTCGGCCCTCGCCCACGGAGGCCTGCTGGTCGAGGAAGTCGGCGGTCCCCCGGTCTATCCCTATCAGGCTCCGGGGTCGATGTGGAAAGCGCTCAATAATTTCCTGCCCGAGTACAAGCAGGACAAGGGTGACGGACTCTATCGGCGCTCGCTCTACACCTTCTGGCGTCGCACCACCACGCCGCCCAACATGATGGTGCTCGATGCCACCACCAGGGAGGCCTGCACGGTGCAGCGGCAGTCGACCAACACGCCGCT
>JAABTX010000352.1 GCA_011389655.1 Thioalkalivibrio sp. | reverse complement strand
CAAGGCGAGAGGCAGACAGGCACAGGGTGAGGGATGCAGACGGGGCATGGCGGCAGGAGGCCCCGTACCACGTTAAAAAGCGGATGGTGCGAGCTGCCCTGTCGGGTTTTGCTGTTCGCCCATTGCCTTATCTGTTCAAATCCGAAAGGAAATAGCGGGCCGGCAGGCAGCCGGCCCTTGGCACGCCGGGAATCCATCCCGGGTTTGGAACTGAATACGCCCGGTGACGACCGGGCGAAGACTGAACGAGGGACGACATGGCAGCATCTGGGCCTGGGGCATCCGCCTCGAACGGCGTTGTCGGGTGGGTGCCAGTGGCCATCGCGGCCGGTATTTTCGCCTATTTCCTGCAATTCCTGGAAGCTGTCAGCCAAGGTGAGGTGATCCGCCTCGTCTGGAACTGGGTGCCGTCGCTGGATATCGCGCTGTCCTTCACGGTGGATGGTCTCGGGCTGACTTTTGCGCTGCTCATCAGCGGCATCGGCACGGTGGTGACACTGTATTCCAACAGCTACCTGGCGGGGCATCCGCAATACGACCGTTTCGCGCTCTACCTGACCAGCTTCATGCTGGCGATGCTGGGGCTGGTGCTGGCGGACAATCTGATCGTCCTGTTCGTGTTCTGGGAATTGACGACGATCACGTCCTTCCTGCTGATCGGGTTCAACAATGAAGAAGCGAAATCGCGCCGCTCGGCCCTGCAGGCGCTGCTGCTGACCGGGGCAGGGGCGCTGGTGTTGCTGGCGGGCTTCATCCTGCTGGGCATCGCCGCCGGCACCTTCGAGATATCCGGGATACTGGCGCAGGGCGACGCGATCCGCACGCATCCGTGGTACGCGGGCATCGTGATCCTGATCCTCGTGGGCGCGTTCACGAAATCGGCGCAGGTGCCGTTCCATTTCTGGCTGCCCAACGCGATGGCCGCCCCCACGCCGGTATCGGCGTTCCTGCACTCGGCCACGATGGTCAAGGGGGGCGTCTATCTCATGGCGCGGCTGCATCCGGGGCTGTCGGGCACGGATCTGTGGCTGTGGACGCTGACGGGTTTCGGGGCGGTGACGGCGGTTTTCGCGTCGATCCTCGCGTTCCGGCAGACGGACCTGAAACAGGCTCTGGCCTACACGACCTTGATGGCGCTGGGCACGCTGACAATGATGCTGGGATCGGCCGAGGGCTATGCGATCACGGCGTTCGTGACGTTCCTCGTGGTCCATTCGCTCTACAAGGCGACGCTGTTTCTGGTCGTCGGCTGTATCGACCACGGAACGGGAACGCGCGACGCGACCATCCTGGGCGGGCTGGCGAAATCCATGCCGGTGACCGCGTTCGCGGCCGCGCTGGCGGCGCTGAGCATGGCCGGCATCCCGCCCTTCATGGGCTTCATCGCCAAGGAACTGGCCTACAAGGGCGCCGAGGAGACGCTGGTCAGCGTGCCCTTCGTGGCGGGCATGTCGCTTGCGGCCAACGCGCTGATGGTGGCCGTCGCCGGTATCGTGGCGCTGCGTCCGTTCTGGGGCAAGGCGGAAGGCGCATTTCCCGTGACCCCCCACGAGGCACCCTGGCCGATGCTGGCCGGGCCCATCGTGCTGGCGGTGCTGGGCCTCGTCTTCGGGGTGATGCCCGGCCCCGCGCAGACCTATCTCGTGGATCCGACGGTGCAGGGCTTTCTCGGGTCGGCGGAGAAGGCGAAGGAGCTCAAGCTGTGGGCGGGCGTGAACCTCGCGCTCTACCTGTCGCTGGCGACCTTCGCGGTCGGCGGTGCGCTCTACGCGTTTCACCGCAGGCTGCGGCCCGCGCTGATCCGGATCAACACGGCGTCGCCGCAATTCGACAACGGGTGGGACAATATCCTCGAAGGATTGAAATGGCTTGCCGCCTGGCAGACGCGTTTGCTGCAATCCGGGGTCCTGCGGCAATACATGTTCGTGATCTTCGCCACGCTTCTCGTGGGCCTTGCGGGCACCCTCTGGGCGAAAGACGCCATGGCGCTGCCGCTCGCATTCCAGGGGGAACTGGCGCTGCAACACTGGACGGTGATCGCGCTGATGATGGCCAGCACCTTTGTCACGGTGACGACCCGGTCGCGCATCGCGGCGATCGCCGCACTGGGGGTGGTGGGGATCGCCGTGGCGATCATCTTCATCATATACGGTGCCCCGGACGTGGCGATCACCCAGTTGCTCGTGGAAACGCTGGTGGTGGTCCTGGTCGCGGTGGCGATGCTGCGCCTGCCATCGCTGGACCCTGAGGGCACCTCGGATCACCGCCCCTGGGATGCGCTGCTGGCCATCGGGGTC
>JAABTX010000351.1 GCA_011389655.1 Thioalkalivibrio sp. | reverse complement strand
TACGGTCCAGATCGCCTTTGTCAGCGATTCAGCAGCTTTGATTGACGTCGAAAATCTCACCAAAACCTACGTCGGGAGGCCGGCGGTCGATGACATCTCGTTCCGGGTCGACCCGGGGGAGATCGTGGGGCTGCTGGGGCCCAACGGTGCCGGCAAGTCGACCACCATGAGGATCCTCTCCGGCTTTATGCCGGCCACGGTCGGGCGCGTGAGAATCGCCGGCTTCGACATCTTCTCCCAATCCATCGAGGCCCGACGGAAGATCGGATACATGCCCGAGAACGTGCCCCTCTACACCGACATGCGGGTGCGCGAATACCTGCGTTACCGCGCCGCGCTGCACGGGCTGTCGGGTCGCTACCTGCGCGAGCGCGTCGGTCACGCCATGGAACGCTGCGGTCTGGTCGAGGTGCGCCGGAAAATCATCGGCACGCTGTCGAAGGGCTATCGCCAGCGGGTCGGGCTGGCGGATGCCCTGGTTCACGATCCGGCGCTGCTGATTCTGGACGAGCCGTCCAATGGCCTCGATCCGAACCAGATCCGCCATGTGCGGGCGCTGATCCGGGAACTCAGGGAACAGCACACGATCCTCATCTCCACGCACATCCTCAGTGAGGTGGAGGCCTTGTGCGACCGGGTCGTGATTCTCCATCACGGGAAAATCCGCACCGAAGGTGTTCCGGCCGATCTCGCGGCCAACCTCCGGACCGCCGGTTTTGTCCGGATCGAGGTCAAGGGGTCGGCCGGCGTGACCGACGAGATCCTGAGACTTCCCGGGGTCAAAAAAGTTGGGCAGGCGTCGAAGGACGGCGAATGGCTGACGCTGGAGGTGCGCACCGAGTCCGGCCGCGACCTTCGGGAGCCGATCTTCCAACTTGCCACCAAAAACGGCTGGCAGCTGCGCGAGCTGTCCCGCCAGACCGCCTCCCTGGAGGATGTGTTCGCCGAGCTCACCCACATTGACGCGCCCTGAAGCCTCCGTTTGTCCTCTTTCGTTGCCCCGATCCTTCATGCGAACCGCCCTCATCCTGCTCCGCCGCGAATTCAGTTCCTTCTTCCTGTCGCCGGTCGCCTACATCGTGATCGCTCTCGTGATGGTGTTGAACGGCTTCTCGTTCAAGGCCGCCATGACGGTGCTGGAGAGCGCTCCCAGCGAGGGCAGCCTGATCACCTGGACCTTCAACTCGCGCTGGTTCTGGCTGTTTTATTTCTTCATCTTCCCCCTGATCACGATGCGCCTGTTCGCGGAGGAGCGGAAGCTGGGCACCTGGGAGGTTCTTTTGACCGCACCGGTTCGCGCCAGCCAGGTGATCCTTTCGAAGTTCGGCGCGGCATTCCTCTTTTACCTCATCCTGTGGATTCCCGGGCTGGCGAACTTCTACCTGTTCAACGCCATCACCGGCGGAGCGGCCGAGTTGCCGGGGGGCGAGCTCCTGGGCACCTACGCGATCATTCTGCTCATGGGGCTGTTTCACATCGGCATCGGCTGCTTCGCCTCCGCGCTGGCCACGAATCAGATCGTGGCCGCCATCATCTGCTTCACCCTGTGCATGGTGCACTTCCTCATCGGCATGTTCGCGGTCTATCTCGGCCAGGGCATGTCCGCCGAGTTCGGGCAGTTCTACTTCTACTTCGCAACGGTCGAACACATCCGCACGTTCACCGCCGGCCTGATCGATACCCGGCCGGTGGTCTATTACCTCAGCTTCACGGCCCTGTTCCTCGCCTTCACCCATCAGGTGTTGGAATACCGTCGCTGGAAAGTTTGAGCACCCCGGTTTGAGACCGCCTCGCCGCCATCCCATCACCGACATCCCGTCCATCGCATGAGTTCATCCTCCGGCCATTCAACGTCCACCGGCCCGGCCGCTGCGCACGATTCCCCGGATCCACCCGCGTCGGAACCATCGTCGACCGGAGCACCACGCCCGATCAGGAGGCTTGGCATCGGCATCAACGTGGCGCTTCAGGTGCTGTTGACCCTGTTGCTCTTCGCCATCGTCAATTACCTCGGCTTTCGCCACTACGAACGCTGGGATCTGACCTCCGGCGGCCGCTACACGCTCGACTCGACCACGACCAACATCCTCACCGACCTTCGCGAGGACGTTCTCATCATCAGCGCCTTCAATCCGCAGGCCCCGCTCGCTGCCGAGGTGCGGGCACTGACCGATGAGATCGACCGACGGGGCGGCTCGCGGCTGCAACTCGAGAGGGTCGATCCCTCGCGCAATCCCTCGCGTGCCGAGGAACTGAAACTCGAGTTCGGTGTCGT
Source organism: Thioalkalivibrio sp. (assembly GCA_011389655.1). GTDB lineage: Bacteria > Pseudomonadota > Gammaproteobacteria > Ectothiorhodospirales > Ectothiorhodospiraceae > Thioalkalivibrio. The sequence goes on along the minus strand of JAABTX010000351.1, from coordinate 23 downwards.
CCTCGATTCCAACACCCTGATCG
>JAABTX010000350.1 GCA_011389655.1 Thioalkalivibrio sp. | reverse complement strand
CGGCGATCATCAGGGCGTGGTCCCGTCCTTCAAGCTGACAGGGCCCGGCGATGACGGTCAGCGGCAGATCATTGCCGACAACGAGATCGCCGATCGTGACATCATGCATCACGAGGACACCTGTTCGCGCAGGATCGACGAGGTGAGCGAGATCATCAGGTAGATGCCCGCGAAGATCAGGAAGGCCAGCACCGTGTTCTCGAAGGCCCGCGGATAGCTGGGCTCGTCCGGGGCGATCGGCTCGACCCCGAGCGACAGGTAGCGCACCTGCCGGTTCGCCTCGAGCTGGGCGGTCTCCATCGCGGTCAGGGCCTGCTGCACCAGCACGGTCTGGAACTGGTAGTTCTCCTCGGCCTCGCGCAGCTGCGCCTGCAGGTCGATCTGGGACTGTCCGTCCGAGCCGGTATTGGTCAGCTCGCTGCGCAGCACGTCGATCTGCTGCGCCAACCGGGAGACCTCGGCCTCGGCCGCGTCGACCCGGGCCTGGTTGGGTCGGGCATTGTCCATCAGCCGCTGCAATTCCAGAACCTTTTCATCGAGCTGGGTCTGCAGGTTCGTGATCCGCTGCTCGAGCGAGGCGTTGCGGGTCTCGGGGTTCACCGTCTCGGCCTGGGCCTGCAACCGCGTGAGAGCGGTCAGCGCCGTCTGGCGCCGCTCCTCGGCCTGAAGATAGCTCTCCCGCGCCCCGGCCATCTGGTCCTCGCGCAGGCGCTGGGTCAGCTGGTCGACCTGTTCCTCGGCATAACGGATCAGCGCCTCGGCGAAGGTATGGCTGGTCTCCGGGTCGGCCGCGATCACTTCCATCCGCAGGATGCCTTCGGTGGGGTCGTAGCTCAGCTTCACCCGCTTTTCGTAGGTGCTGTAGGCATCCTCGTTGGTGGCGTCCTCGGGCAGGCGCTGGATCGGGTCGATGAAGTCCTGGCTGAAATGCCTCGCAAAGCCGTGTTCCTCGTCCAGCCGGGTCATGGCCGCCCGGGATTCCAGATAGGTCTGCACCGTGATGCTGTCCTGCTGGGTGGCCATGCCGGTGCCCTGGAACAGGCTGCCAAAGCCCGCGGCGCCCTGGGATTCGGCCTGCTGGATGACAAAGCTGGAATGGGTGGCGTACATCGGTGTCGCCATGGCGAAGAAATAGTAGCCGGCCAGGATCGTCGGGGCGATGACGAACATCGCCAGCCGCGCCCCGAGCATGGCCAGGTTGCGCCGCCGCCGCCGGGCGATGTCGCGCTGGATCTTCATGATCTCTCCGGCGCGGCGGTCCGCAGTCTCGTGCAGCTCGGTCGAGGGCAGCTGCGCCTTCTTGGCCGGCATCGTCTGGGGCAGCTGCAACCTATCGTCACCTTGGCCGCCTGCGGTGGTCTGGGGCAGCTGTGTCCGTCCCTCGGCCCGGGCCGCATCTGGGCCGGCCGTCTTGGACGAATCCGCCTCGGGCACCACCAGTTCCAGGATATTGGCCCGCTGGAACGGGTCGATCCCCCTGGCGCGCAATTGCAGCACCGCATCGAAATCCGAGGTCACCGAAAGGCCGTGCTTCTGCGCCACCCGGCGGGCCATGCGCAACTGCCGGCCGGTCAGACCTTCCTTGCGGATCGCGTCGATCTCGGATTCCGAGCTGACCTGCTCGGGCCCGTCCACCTGCTGTGCGGGCTGAGCCGGCCGCTCGGGCCGGTCCGGCGCGGCGCCGGCCGGCTCTTCGGTGCCGGGCGTGTCGCCCCGCGTTCCACCGGTCCCGCCGCCGCCCGAGAGCGAGCCGCTGCGACGGATACGAAAGCGCTTAGCCTTGGGTTTCGTAGTCATAGAGCTGCTTCGCTTCCTCCAGTGTGTCGAACATGTGCAGGCGTCCGTTGCGCAGCACCGCGGCCGAGCGCGCGAATTTCTCCAGAACCGCGGGTTGGTGGCTGACGATGATCACCGTCGTCGTCCGCAACCGTTCTCGCAGGATTTCGCCCGCCTTGCGATTGAATTCGGTATCGGTGGTCTGGGGCATGCCTTCGTCGATCAGGTAGATGTCGAAATCCAGCGCCAGCATGAGCGAGAAGGTGAACCGCGCCTTCATCCCGCTCGAATAGGTGCCCAGCGGCATGTCGAAATACTCGTCCAGCCCGGCAAGCCAGCGGCTGAACGCCTCCACATAATCGGGATCGAGACCGTAGAGCCGGGCGATGTAACGGGCATTCTCCATCCCGGTATGCCGGTTCACGACCCCGCCCATGAAGCCCAGCGGAAAGGAGACGCGGCTGGTGCGGATGATCCGGCCCTCGTCCGGTTTCTCCAGCCCGGCCATCATGTTGATCAGCGTCGTCTTGC
>JAABTX010000349.1 GCA_011389655.1 Thioalkalivibrio sp. | reverse complement strand
CTTCAGGAAAAAGGTCGTGTTGGGGGAGGTGCTTCGGTGTGTCGAGAGCCTTTCCACAGCGGTATCGATCACCCAGCGGTCGAGCAGGGCACCCATTCCCAGTTGTTCGGCCATGGTCAGGGTTTCCGACGGGAGACTCACGCCCCCGTTTTCGTCCCGGATGCGCAGCAGCACTTCATAGCGCTGTGTCGCGTCATTCCCGTTCACGGGGAACATGGGCTGAAACACCAGGAACAGCTTCTTGCCGAGAATCGCGTCCCGGATCCAGCGGCTCCAGTCCCTGCGCCCGGCGGCATCCAGAGTCGGCGTGCGGACTGCGGTGCTCCCGAACCCGGATGCGTCCTCGATGCCGTTTTCTGCAGCCGGGTCCGCTTTGGCCATTGCCCTGCAGCGCGTCGCCGCCTCACACAGGGCGGCCCGGGCATCGCCGTCCGGTCCTACCGGGGTCATGCCGAGCCGCAGGCGGACATCGCTCAGCCGCAGGTCCTCGCGGGGGACTTCCGCGGCAGCCTGCCTCAGGGATTGCTCGAGCGCTTCCAGTTGTTCCGGTTCCTCCCGGTGGATCAGGACCGCGTAAGCCATATCGTCGTAGCGGGCGGGCACGTCTTCCGACTGGAGGTAGGGACGCAGCGCCGATTCGATGCGCGCAGGGAGTGCGCCGAGGATGCTCGAGTCATGCGACCGGGAAAGCTGACCATAGCGATCGATTTCAAGGAACAGCACGGCCTGGAACCCGTCGGTTCCCGGGGTACTGCGGGCATGCTCCAGCACCTCCTCGAACCGGGAGCGTCCAAGAAAGGCACCGGGGCTTCCCGGCCGGCCCGTGCCCTGTGCCGTGAGGGTCCGGTACTGCGAAGCCCTCAGGCAGAGCCGCTCCAGCAGGTCGGACTCGGAGAACGGGTGCCGCAGGTAATCGAGCTCGAGTTGCCGGAATCGGTGCCGGTTCTCCATCCGGTCGGGCCCCTCGCCCAGCAGCACGATGGGTATCGTCTGCAGCGCGTCCTCCTGGCGCAAGAGATGCGCGAGCTCAAGGCCGTCCATGGCGGGCAGCGATGCGTCGACCAGGATCACCTCGGGCGCGAACTGGAGCGCGGCGGGCAGGGCCTGCATGGGATCACCAGGGCCTTCGACGACGAGACCGTTATCGTGCAGCATCGCCGTGCGGGTCTTGCGCACTTCCGGGTCGGCGTTCACCAGCAGAACCCGGTGGGGTGACCGGGCTTCCGCGGGAAGCAGTCTTCGCAGTCGCCACGCCAGTGAAGCCATCGGCACGGGCTCCTGGATGCAGCCATCCCCGCCCGCGCGGAGGACGTTCAGGCGCGTCTCCGGGTCCGCCCGATCCACGACCCAGAGAACGGGTACCGAGACCGGAATCTGCTCGCGCAGGACCTTCGTGACATCGCGCATGTCAGCGACGGCCTGACTAGGGTGACGCCTTGCGATGAAGGCACTCGGGGGCTGATCGGGCAGCGCTTGCAAGGCGGAATCGTGATCCTCGAAGACCCGCACGTCGAAGCCGTGCTCGTGCAGGTTCTCCGCGAGGGTCGATGGGCCCGCCGCGGTCGGAGCGATCAGGAAAACCACCGGCTTCGCACTGGCTGGAGTCGACGCTATCGGGGCGCCGTCGGCATCGGAGGCCGCTCTGGCCTGCTCCCCGGCACGTCTTCGCAACTCCGCAGGCACTTCCTCGATACCGGCCTGGCGCAGTGCCATCATGATGGTTGTGATGGTATCCACCTCGATGCGCGACAGGGGCTGCTGCGTTCGGACATGAAAGTGCAGACGCTCGTCCAAACGCCGCACGCGGTCCAGAAGGCGGCCGACTCGCTTGTCCCTGAGCTGGTCCACGAGCCTTTCCGTGCGCCCTCGCAGATCCCCGATTTCCTGCAGGGGGCAGGCACGTTTTCGCACGATGTGCCAGTGGTCGACCAGGTCCTCGAACGCCTGCGGCAGCTGCCGAAGGAATTCGGTTTGGGTCGAGCCCGTTGTCTTCGGTGGGGCGGTGTGTTGATCCATGCAACCTCGAAAGCCGCTGTAGGCACCGTGTCGCGCGCACCCGAGGCCTTTCCAGCCCCAGCCCTGGTCGCGCAACTGCCGCGAGGGCCATTGATCATAGATGGAACACGCACACGATTCATCCGGGGCTTCTCGCAGGCAACCGTCGCTTCCGTGGCGCGACGGATCCCGGCGTGATAAACCGCCATCAGGTCCCCTGGCGCCGCGAACGGGAGTCCATCAGCTTCTCCGGGCGCGATTGGCGCGATTGGCGCGATTGCGGATAACGCCGGTAGGCACGCCGCTGTCCCGCCGATCGCCTG
>JAABTX010000348.1 GCA_011389655.1 Thioalkalivibrio sp. | reverse complement strand
GCGCCAACGACCGGGTGGGCGACGGCGCGGCGGCGGTCGACGGGGTGGGCCTTGTCGGCCGTGTGTCCGGCGTCGGCGACCGGGCGGCGAGGGTGTTGCTGGTCACCGATTTCTCCAGCCGCATCCCCGTGGTGGTCCAGCCGGAGGGGCGCCGGGCGATCCTGGCGGGGGACGGCACGCGCGCCCCCAGGCTCGATTTTCTCGACGCGGCCGAGGCGGTGCGCCCTGGCGACCTCGTCGAGACCTCCGGCGACGGCGGCGTGTTCCCGCCGGATCTGCCGGTCGGGCGCGTGATCGCCACCGATCGCGACCAGTGGCGCGTGGCGCTCAATTCCGATCTCGCGCGGCTCGAATTCGTGCGGCTGCTGAGATACGATCCCGATCGGAAGATCGAGGAGGCGGGGGGGCTGATCCTCTCGGACCCCGCCCGCACCGGCACGGACGATGCGGCCGATCTGCGCTGAGGCGCGATCTCCCGGCAGGAGCGCACCGCCATGACCCCCACACGACACCACATCCGGAACCGGACGACGCTGCTCCTCGCGGGTCTGGTGGCCGTACTGATCGAGGCGGCGCCTCTCGGCGTCGCGGCGCGCGGTCTGCCCTCGCCGGATCTGGTGTTTTGTGTCGTTGCCGTCTGGGCGCTGCGCGTGCCCGAGGCAACGCCCCTCCTGCTGGTCTTCGGGCTCGGGGTTGTACGCGATCTCGTGACCGACGTGCCGCCTGGGCTGGGCGCGCTCGCGCTGGTGCTGGCCGCCGAGGCGCTCAAACGGCTCGGCGCCGGGGGACGGCGCCAGGCCTTTCTGGCGGAGTGGCTGCGGGTCGCCGGTGCGGCCGCGATCGCGGCCTTCCTGCCGTGGCTCGGCCTGCTGCTGACACTGGCCCAGCCCGCCTACCCGACACTTCTGCTCCAGCAGCTGGTGGCCACGGTGGCTCTCTATCCGCTCGTGAGGGTATCGGGCAGTTGGCTCTTGCGCGATGCGGCCCGCAAGGCCGATCCTGCAGGGCATAGCCGGCCGCAGGGAGAGCGCAGGGCGTGACGCACCGGGGAACCATCTCGCGCAGTTTCGGCTTCGGGTCCCGCGCGCAGGATCCGGCTGAGGAGGGCTCCGGCGTCTCCCGCCGCGGCCTGATGGTGCTGGGGGCGCAACTGCTGGTCGCGGGCGGCCTCGGCTGGCGGCTGCGACAGTTGCAGATCGAGCAGGCCGAGCGGTTCCGCCTTCTGGCCGAGGAGAACCGGATCAACATGCGCCTGATCGCGCCCGCCCGGGCGCAGATCTTCGACCGCGCGGGCCGGCCCCTGGCGATCAATCGGCAGAACTACCGCGTCGTGCTGGTGGCCGAGCGCACGGAGGATCCCGCCCGGCTGCTCGACCGGCTGGCGCGCATCATATCCCTGCCGCCGGAGAGCCGGGCGCGCGTGCTGGCGGAACTGCGCACGACGCCGGCCTTCGTGCCTGTGGTCGTGGCCGAGCATCTCGGCTGGCGCGAGTTCGCCGCAGTCAACGCCAACGCTCCGGCTCTGCCGGGGATCGAGCCGGAAGTGGGGCTCACCCGCCACTACCCCCACGGCATCGAGACGGCGCAGGTTGTCGGCTATGTCGGGCGCGTGACCAAGCGGGATCTCGAGGCGAGGAAGAACCCGGAGCCTGTGCTTCGGATCCCGGAGTTCCGGATCGGCAAGCGCGGGCTGGAGAAGGGTCTCGACGAGGGCATGCGCGGCAAGGCCGGCACGATGCGTCTGGAGGTCAACGCCGTCGGACGCGTCATCCGCGAGATAGATCGCGACCCCGGCGAGCCGGGCGCCGACCTGCACCTGACCCTCGACCTTGCCCTGCAGAGCTATGCGCATGAGCGTCTGGCGGGCCAGAGCGCAGCTGCCGTCCTGATGGATGTCGAGAGCGGCGATCTTCTGACGCTCGCCTCGACCCCGGGGTTCGAGCCGAACAAGTTCGTGCGCGGGATCTCGGGGCCGGACTATCGCGACCTGCTGGCGAACAGGTATCGCCCGCTGCACAACAAGTGGGCATCCGGCATGTATCCGCCGGGCTCGACCTTCAAGATGGTGGTGGCCCTGGCGGCGCTGGACGCCGGCGTCGTGGGCGCGGACGAGACGGTGTTCTGCAACGGCGGCTATCAGTTGGGCAACCGGCGGTTTCACTGCTGGCGCCGCGGTGGGCACGGGCATGTCGCGCTCGGCAACGCGCTGGAGCAGTCCTGCGACGTCTATTTCTACGAGGTGGCCAAGCGCGTCGGGATCGAACGCATCGCCGCGATGGCGCGCCGGCTCGGCTTCGGCGCCGGAACCGATCTGCCGCTGCCCGAGATCAAGGGTGG
>JAABTX010000347.1 GCA_011389655.1 Thioalkalivibrio sp. | reverse complement strand
CTTGTCGGCATCGCCGTGACCTTCTACTCGGTGGCCTTCACCATGACGGACGTGGTGCGGGTGGTGCTGCTGTTCTACCTTGCGCCCGCGTGGAGCAAGCTGATCGAGTGGGGTGTCATGGGTCAGCGCTGGGGCTGGCCCTCCACGGCGGCGGTGTTGCTGTCGCTTTTCGGGGCATTTCTCGTGCTCGGGGGGGATCTGTCAGTGGAAGGCTTCGGGCTGGGTGACATGCTGGCGCTGATCTCCGGGATCGCATGGGCCGGAGGTGCGGCGCTGATCTTCACCTCCGTGCGCATGAACGTGATGAGCCTGACACTGGTGACCGCGCTTGCCGCTTCGGTCCTGGGGCTCGTCTTCATCGCGTTGAGCGGTACCGTGGCGCTTGCCGCATCGGGTACGTGGGCGGACCGGGGCACCGGCGCGGTGGTCGGGCTGATCTATGTGCTGCCCGTGTTGCTGCTGACCCTCTGGAGCGCGCAGCGCCTTTCGCCCGCCGTGGTGAGTTTCCTGCTGACAGCGGAAATCCTGTCCGGCGTGGTCAGCGGGGCCCTGTTGCTCGACGAGCCGTTCGGCTGGATGCAGGCGGCGGGGGCGGTCTTCATCCTCAGCGCGGCAGCGGTAGAGGTGATCCCGACGCTGCTGCGCAAGGTGCCGGTGCCCAAACCGGGCGACTGAGGGCGAAGGTATCCGCGCTCAGAACCTGTCGAGCAGCCGGCGCAGGTAATCGCGCTCGTCTTCGCTGCGGTCGGCATCGCCCGAGCGGCGGCGAATCTCGTCCAGAAGCTCGCCCGCGCGGCGATACACATCCTCGCCCTGAAGCAGATTGTCCTGCGTGCCCACCTGGTCGCCCTGGCCGGGGCTGCGGCCCAGCGGATCGGCCTGTTGATCGCCGAACTGGCCCATGGCCTCGCCCTGTCCGCCCTGGGGCTGCTCGTTCTCTGCCATGGCCTCGCCGAGGTTGCGCATGCCCTCGCGAAGGGCCTCCATCGCTTCGGATTGCCGGTCGATCGCCTCGGCCATGTCGTTTTCGCGCAGCGCCTCCTCGGCACCCTCCATGGCCCCCTCGGCGCGGTCCAGCGCGTCGCGCGCGGCATCGCCCTCGGCGGTGCCGGCCCCGGGCAGCGCATCGCGCTGCGCCTGCAATTCACGGCGCAGCGCCTCCTGCCGGTCGGCCAGCGACCCGGGCTGATCGCCTGTACCGGGCTGCTGCCCGGGCTGTTGGCCTTCGCCCTGTCCATCCTGACCCGGCTGCTGGCCCTCGCCCATCGCTCCATCTCGGCCCGGGTCCTGCCGGCCCTGACCCTGCCCTTGGCCTTGGCCCTGACCGGGCTGCTGCCCTTGGTTGCCGCCGGGGTTGAACTGGTCCTGCAGGTCGCGGAATGCCTGATCGGAAAGGCCCTGCTGTTCGCGCAGCGTTTCGGCCAGCCCTTCCATCGCCTGCTGACCGGGGTTTTCTCCGCCCTGGCCCTGCTGGCCTTCGGCCATGCGCATGTTCTCCATCATCTGCTGGAACTCGTCCAGCGCCTGCTGCGCCTCGGCCATGCGGCCCTGTTCCATCAATTCCTGGATGCGGTCCATCATGTCCTGTATGTCCTGCTGGTCCAGCATGGTCATCTCGCGGTTCTCGCCGTCTTGCCGGGGGGCGTCATCTCCGTCCTGTTCGCGCTGGGCCTGCCGGGACTTCTGGCGCAGGTAATCCTGCGTGGCGTCGCGCAGTTCCTGCATCAGCTGGGCGACCTCGTCTTCGCTGGCCCCGCGCTTGATCGCCTCGGACAGGCGCTCCTGCGCATTGCGCATCCGCTCCAGCGCGTCACCGATATCGCCGTCCTCCAGCGTGAGCGCGAGATCCCACATCGCCTGCGCGATCTCCTCCTGCTTCGTGTCGGTCATGCCGGTATCACTCAACTGCTCGATCCGGCGCAGGATCACCCGCAGCTTGAGGTAGCTGCCCTCATCGGGAAAAAGCCCTTCCTCGGGCTCGTGCGATATGGCGCGCAGCATCCGTGCCACGCGGGGTGCGTTGTCCTTGGCCCAGAGCAGGTCGCGCCGCTGTTCGATCACCGCGGCGGCAAGCGGGTCGAAGAAGCGCCGGGCGGGCAGTGTCATCTGCTCGGGCTCGGACTGGCCTGTCTGGTCCACCGCGTCGCTCACCTCGATCGTGAGGGTGACGGGCAGGTGCGCCCAGGGGTGCTGTGACAGGTTCTCGACCAGCGTTTCGCTGAAGTCATCGCGCGCGCCGGTGATGGGCAGCGGCAATTGCAGGACGATGGGATCGCGCGGGTCCGGCGCCGCGGCGAGGCCGTAGCGACGATCAAGCGCCGCGGTGTCGAGCCGGAAC
>JAABTX010000346.1 GCA_011389655.1 Thioalkalivibrio sp. | reverse complement strand
GACGTTCTGCAACTTCAGAGTGCGGTCGCCGGCAGCCACGCTGAAATAGGGCGAACTCACTCCCGGCACCCGAAGCAATGCGAAATCCGCCAGCGTGTCAGCGAAGGGTCCGTCGGAGGTCACGACCTCGGCCGGGTGCAGCTCCGCCAGTGCACCGTTCGAGACAAGCACCGAGCCGCCCTTCAGCGCCGCCTCAATCACGTGATGGTTCGTGGCCACGAGATCCGGCGCAATGAAGAAACCGGTACCGACACCGAGCCCCTCGCCGTTTCGCGCGATAACCAGCACCGTGCGCTCCTCGACCACCTCGACCAGGTTCTGTTGCTGCGCAGAATCGTCCTCGCCGAGTTTTTCCTCGGCGAGGGATCCGTTGGGCCTCGGTGCTTCCGGTACGGCTATTCGTGTCGGGTCGGGCGGCGCCACCGCGTCGGATCGTCCCTCGCGGATGACCTCGCCGCGCCCGGTCTCTGTCGGGCTGATCGAGGCATCGCGCGGTGGTGGCAGCAGGCCGTCCGGAAGACGCCCGTCCGGCAGCACCAGCGACCCGTCCGGCATGCAGACCGCCCCGTCGAGTGCCGCCTGAAGCACCCGTTCGCGCTCTGCAAGGTCGGCGTTGAGTTGGCGCACGAGGTCTAGGCTGCTGTCGTCGAGCGCACGCTCGGCCGCGCGCCCGTCGGTCGGAAAGAGCCGCGTGCCCGGCAGCAGCAGCCAGGCCGCGACAATGGCCAGCACGACGGCCAGCACCGCCACGGGCCAGATCAACGCGCGCCCGCTCCCTCGCGGCGCATCATCGTCGGCGCCCCCGTCTCCGCGATCCTGCGGCGGCACGGACCCACCGCTACCGTCACCGCCCACCACGGCCTGCGGCCGCACGTCCGAAGGCTGCGCAGCACTTGCGGCGGAGGCCGGCTGCATCCCGGCGGCCTGGGACGCCGCCGCCGCCCCGCTCGCCGGCGGCGCATCCAGAACGTCGGTCGCGAAAAGCACAGGTGCGGCACCAAGCGGAAGATACTTGCCCAGGGTCGCCGCGAAATGCTCGTTGTCCGCGCTCTCGCCAGCAACCGCACCGGCCGGACGCATGCCCCAGTTGGTGATCAACGGCCTGCTGCCCACCACCAGGATATCTTCCGGGCTCGGGATGGAGAGCGCCCCCGCAACCAGCTTGCCGATCTCGGGATCGCCCAAGAGCGCCCGAACCTGCCCCAAAGCCCGTGTCAAACGCTCTTCGGCCTCCGCACGCCGGTCCGGATCGAGACCTGACAGACGCTGCGCGTTGCCCGGGACGTCACCATACCAAGACACCGTGCTCCCCGAGACATCGTTGCCCCAGTTGACGAAGGGTTCAGCGAAGATCCGCGCGGCCTCCGCGCCGGCCCGGGCCGCGATCGCAGCCTTCAGCGACTCGAACTGCTCGACAACCGGGACGTCGTGCACCGACACGAGTTGATCTTTTTCGACCTTGGTCTTCTTCAGGAAATGTTCAGACATCCGCTCCGGCCACGCTTAATTTCGTCTCAAGGTGAAATCTCCGCGACCGCCCGTGCTGGGCTGGACGCTTTCGCAGGCTGCGACGCCGCTTTCGTCAACCGCGCAGGTCGTGACACGCTGGAAAATCTCGGTACCGTCGTTGCAAACGAGGTCATCCTCTTCCGTCAGCACCAGAGCACCTTCCGCGTTGAAGGCGCCGGTGATCGGGCCTTCACATGACATCCCGTCGTCCGAGCGCATCACCTGCGTGCCGTTGCCTTCCGAGCCTTCCTCGAAGCAGACGTTCCACTCCGGAACGGGCTGCGTGCCGCCATCGCCGCCGTTCATGCGGAACTCGAGTTCGCTTTCGAGGCCCCAGCAGCCTTCGAGATCGGCAAGATCGCGGGGAGCGTCAGGCGGCGTCTCCGCACCTTCGTCTCCGGGCACATCGTCCATCGGATCCGCGTCCTCCGCCGGCAGGTCATCGGCATCGGGCGGCAACGGCGCATCCGGGTCGATTTCAGCAGAGCGGTCCGGAAACGGCGTGTCCGGGTCGGTGCCTCCGAAGCGGTCCGGAAGACGATCGAGATCGGTCCGGTCGCGATCCGCGGCCCCGGGCGGACGGTCCGGGTCGATCAGGATGTCGGGATGCTCGCCCTCGCAGGTCTGCGCGGTTAGACGTGCCTCCAGCAGGTCGATGCGGCGCTGGATCTCTTCGCTCTGGGCCAGAAGGGCCAATCGTTCCGCATCGCGAGACACGTCACGTTCCGAGGGACACCCCGCGTTCCAGACACCCCCGAAGTGCGCCAGCGCGCAGGCAGGCAGCAACAGGAAGCCCGCAAGCAAGAACGCAGCGAGCGCAAGTGCGAGGAG
>JAABTX010000037.1 GCA_011389655.1 Thioalkalivibrio sp. | reverse complement strand
CATCGCAGGCAGCGCAGGATTTTTTTTGCACTGCGGGGTTGACACGCAAGTCGATATATTAGAACATGCTCATACGTTGATTGGTTGCCCCCCGCAACCGTCAGCGTACTCCTCCATCCTCCTTTGGTGGTTAATTGGCGCGAACTTCGGTTCGCGCTTTTTTTTGGGGGCATACCCCGGCAGGTCCGGCGCGCCCCGGACTCGCATATTCCGGAGGATTCTGATACCCCTGTATGCCGCCACTCGCGTAGTACCACTGGATGCTCCTGCGACTCAACAACCTGCGTAATGCCGTGATCGCCTTCGTGCTGTTGCCGCTGCTCGGGCTGCTGGTCGCGCTGGGGCTGCTGGGGCTCCGCGAATTCGAACAGCAGATGGAACTGCGCATGCAGGAGGACATCGAACTGGTGGCGCGATCCATCCGGCTACCCATTTCGACCGCGATGGTCCGCCGCGACGCACTGGACGTGCAGCAGGCCCTGGATTCCGCCTTCCAGCTCGAGCAGGTCTTCGGAGTCTACGTGTACGATTCCGACGGCCAGCTGGTCGCGACCAGCGGCCCGCGCAGTCCCTCGCTCGAGCGCCGGCGCGAGGCCCGCGTGATCACCGAGGGCGGAAGCCAGGGTGCCTTCGACGAGCGGCAGGGCCGCGAGGTCTTTTCCTTCTTCCTGCCGCTGACTGATGCCGGCGGCCGGATCATCGGACTGCTGCAGATCACGCGCGACGTGACCCGTTTCCAGGCCTACATTGCGCAGATGCGCTGGCAGGGTGGACTGGCGATCGGGCTGCTCGCAGCGGTCTTCCTGATGGTGGTGCTGATCGGACACTACCGCGCAGTCGGCCGGCACGTGAGCCGGCTCGTGGATGCGATGCGGCGTGTCGGGGACGGGACCCGTGGCCTGCGCGTGCCGGAACAGGGTCCGCAGGAACTGCGCCTGCTCGCGACCACGATGAACGAGATGATCCAGCGTCGCGAGGATTCGGAACGGGCGCTGGAGGCGCAGCGTGCCCGGCGCGCGGAACTGGAGGAGAAGCTGCGCCAGTCGGAGAAACTGGCCGCGATCGGTCAGCTGGCGGCCGGTGTTGCGCACGAGCTGGGCACGCCGCTTGGAGTGATCGGCGGACGTGCGCAGAGGGCGCGCCGCGGATTGCCCGAGGATTCGCCGGCCAGCGCGGAAATCCGCAGCCTGCTTGGGGAACTGCGCCGCGTGGAGCACATCGTGCGTCAGCTGCTGAACTTCGCGCGCCGCAATCCGCTGAACACGCGGGAGATCGTCGTTCCGGCCCTGGTAAGCGACGTCGTCGCCAGGGTCGGGGTTGGGGCCGGGCGTCGGGAAATCGAGATCGAGACCGGGCCCGGCAACAGTGCTGGCGAGGACAGTGCACTCGTGCTGCGCGCCGATCCGGCCCGGCTGGAGCAGGCGCTGGGCAACCTGATCGAGAATGCAATCCACGCGGGCAGCCAGCGGGTGCGCGTCGACTGGCGGCAGGTCGTGAAAGACGGGCGGCCCATGGTGGAAATCGGGGTGGCCGATGATGGCCCGGGAATCGCGGAAGAGGACGTGGACCAGATCTTCGAGCCCTTTTTCACCACCAAGCCAGCCGGGCAGGGCACCGGCCTGGGGCTCGCCGTCGCCCATGCGGCGGTCGAGGACCATGGTGGCGACCTGCGGCTGGACCGTGAATGGCAACCGGGCGCGCGCTTCGTGATCACGCTGCCCGCGGCAGAAGGGGAGGCGCGATGATGGACGCTCGCGTCGAAGAAAGGGTACTCGTGGTCGAAGACGATGGCGGGCACCGCGAGCTCCTGCAGCAGGAACTCTCGGACGCGGGTTACCAGGTCACCGCAGTAGCCAGCGCCGAGCAGGCGCTCACGCTGCTGGGCGAACGGAGCTTTGGGTTGGTGGTCAGCGACCTGCGCCTGCCGGAGGCGGACGGTTTCGCCGTGCTGGAGGCCGCGCGCACGCTGGTACCGGCACCGGGCTTCGTCATGCTCACCGGCTTCGGCACCATCGATCAGGCGGTCAGTGCCCTGAAGGCGGGAGCGGACGACTTTCTGACCAAGCCTGTGGATCTCGAACACCTGCGGCTGGCGGCGCAGCGGGTGTTGCAGACCCGGCAGCTGCGCGCCGAGGTGCAGCAGTATCGGGAGGTGCTGGGCGAGCGAGGCTTCCACGGGATGCAGGGAAAGAGTCCGGCAATGCTGCGCCTGTTCGACCTGATCCGACGTATCGCTCCCTCCGACGGGAGCGTCCTGATCACCGGGGAGTCCGGAACCGGCAAGGAACTCGTCGCCAGGGCGCTGCACGAGGAGAGTCCCCGTGCGCAAGGACCGTTCGTCGCCCTGAACTGCGCCGGCATCCCCGAGACCCTGCTGGAATCCGAGCTGCTGGGGCATGCGGCGGGCGCCTTCAGTGGTGCCAAGGGGGCGCGCAGGGGCCTGTTCCTGGAGGCGGACGGGGGCACGCTGTTCCTGGACGAGATCGGCGAGATGCCGGCTTCGATGCAGACCAAGCTGCTGCGCGTGCTCCAGGACGGTCGGGTGCGGCCGGTCGGCGCCAATGACGAGATTGCGACGGATGTGCGGATCATTGCGGCCACGCACCGGGATGTCGCCGAGCTGTTGGCCGAGGGTCTGCTGCGCGAGGATCTCTTTTTCCGGCTGGAGACCTTTCGCATCGAGGTTCCGCCCCTGCGCCAGCGCGGCGAGGATATCGCCCGGCTGCTGCACACCTTTCTGCACCGTCACGCCCTCGAGCAGCGGGGGGCGGTCAGACGGCTCGAGCCCGAGGCCATGCGGCGACTCCTCGGCTACCGCTTTCCCGGCAATGTGCGCGAGCTGGAAGGCCTCGTCGAGCGGGCAGCCACCCTGGCCCGCGACGGGTTGATCCGGCTGGACGACCTGCCCGAGCGGGTCCGCGCGGACGTGTCGGCCCGGGAACCGTCCGTGGCGGGGTCTGGGGGCGAGGCGCGGCAGGACGAGGACTGGGAGACGCTGGAGGAGCTCGAGAACCGTTACATCCGGCAGGTACTCGCCTTCACCGGCGGCAACAAGCAACGTGCGGCGCGCATCCTTGGTATCGGACGCAAGACGCTCTACCGGAAGCTGGGCGACGAGCTGTGACCCGCTGGACCGTAGCGATTCGACACATGTGGCGGATTGCACCGTGCGACTCAGATCGGAGGGGTCCTCCGGAGCGGAGGGAGATGGCCATAAGCCCTTGATCCGGTGCTCCCCGGTATCGGACTCAGGTTGTTGGCACGGTTGCTGCTTTGCAAGGGTCTGCAAGCAACGCAACTCCTGAGGAGCACTTGATGACGATTCGCAAGACTGTACTGACCATTGCCCTGACCGCCCTCTTCGCCGCCAGTGGTGCCGCCCTCGCGCAGGACGGCGGCCAGCCGTCCTTCGGTGAAACCACCCCGCCCTCCGCAGCCATGACCGACCAGACGATCGACACCTTCGTGGACGCCTTCGTCGCGGTGCAGGGAATCCGCGAGGACTACACCGAGCGCCTGCAGGACGCCTCTGACGAGGGCGAGGCCCAGGGGCTTCAGCAGGAGGCCCAGGAAAAGATGATGCAGGCCGTGGAGGCCTCGGGCATGAGCGTTCAGGAGTACAACGAGGTGGCCATGGCGCTGCAGAACGATCCGGAACTGATGGAGCAGGTCCAGGAGAAGGCGATGGACCGCATGTAGGTGCACACGGGTACCTCGAGTCCCGGAATCGCCGGTCCCTCGCGGGCCGGCGATTCTCGTTGTGCACCTTGAACCCCTGGCGCGGGTCGGTTACTATTTCGCGCTTTCCGAAACGCCCCGCATCCGGAGCAACAGGCATGAAGACCATCAGCGCCAAGCCGTCAGAAGTCGAACGCGACTGGTACCTCGTGGACGCGAACGGCAAGACCCTCGGCCGGCTGGCCACCGAGATCGCGCGCCGCCTGCGCGGCAAGCACAAGCCCGTGTACACGCCTCACGTGGACACGGGGGACTACATCGTTGTCGTGAACGCCGAGAAGATCCGGGTTTCCGGAAAGAAGGCCAGCGACAAGATGTACTATCGCCACTCCGGCTACCCCAGCGGCCTGAAGCAGGCGAACTTCGCGCAGATGATTGAACGCGCCCCGGAGCGCGTGCTGGAACTGGCGGTCAAGGGGATGCTTCCGAAGAACCCGCTGGGTCGAGCGATGTTCAAGAAGCTGAAGGTCTACGCGGGCAGTCAGCATCGGCATGCCGCCCAGCAGCCCCGGCCGCTGGAGATCTAGACCCTCGCCGAACCGTTTACGTCAAGGACAACGCATTCATGGCAATGAACCAGAACTATGGCACCGGCCGCCGCAAGACCGCATCCGCGCGGGTCTTTCTCCGTCCGGGGAAGGGCGACATCATCGTCAACAACAAGGCGCTGGATGACTACTTCGGCCGGCAGACCTCGCAGATGGTGGTTCGCCAGCCGCTGGTGACCGCGGAGGCGGGGGACCGCTTCGACGTGATCGCCACCGTGCAGGGAGGCGGCGCCAACGGCCAGGCCGGCGCCATCCGCCTCGGCATCGCTCGCGCGCTGGTCGAGTACGACGAGGGCCTGCGCTCGCCGATGCGCCAGGCCGGCTTCATGACCCGCGACGCGCGGGAGGTGGAGCGCAAGAAGGTAGGCCTGGCCAAGGCCCGTCGCGCGAAGCAGTTCTCCAAGCGCTGACGTCCCGGGCGGGGACCACTCCCCCGGCCCGCCGAATTGGGGGATCGTCTAGCGGTAGGACTACGGACTCTGACTCCGTCAACCCAGGTTCGAATCCTGGTCCCCCAGCCATCTACGAAAGAGGCCCCTTCATGGGGCCTTTTTCGTAGATGATTGAAGCTGGCCAGGGTTCGAACCTGCAAGGTTCGAGCGCGAAGCGCAGCGGAGCCAACGTCCGCGCGCAGCGCGGGCGGCCCGAAGGGCGAGGCCGCAGGCCGAGTCATCCTGGTCCCCCAGCCATCTACGAAAGAGGCCCCTTCATGGGGCCTTTTTCGTAGCTGTAGGAGCGCCTTCCAGGCGCGATCCGTCATGGCATCGCGGCCGGGAGGCCGCTCCCACAGGGTATCGTGGCCGGGGGGCCGTTCCCACAGGGCATCGCGGCCGGGAGGCTGCTCCTACTCGGGTCATCCAGCCGCAATGGGCGGGTGTGCACCCGACGGCATTCCCGGGTTCCTTGGGACAGGCCGTAAGAGCCAGTATAGTGTGGGCTGCTTTCCCGGCGCCCCGACCAGCCCGGCCCTCTCCCCGGGCCCGGGCCCGCCATCCGCCCGTTGTCCCGGAACACGCCCATGCAGGATTTCGACCCCAGCGAGTACGACCCGGAGACCGTAGCCGTGCGCGCCGGCTACCGGCGCACCCCGGAGAACGAGCACTCGGAGGCGATCTTTCCGACTTCCAGCTTCGTCTTCGCCAGCGCCGCGGAGGCGGCCGCCCGCTTCGGCGGCGAGGTTCCCGGCAACATCTATTCGCGCTTCACCAATCCCACGGTCAGGGCCTTCGAGGAGCGGCTGGCGGCAATGGAGGGCGGTGCCGCCTGCGTCGCCACCGCTTCCGGGATGGCCGCGATCCTTGCGACGATGATGGGCCTGTTGCGCAGTGGCGATCACGTGGTCTGTTCGCGCTCGGTGTTCGGGACCACCACGGTGCTGCTGAACAACTACATGGCGCGGTTCGGCGTGGAGGTCAGCTACGTGCGGCTGTCAGACCTGTCCGCATG
Organism: Thioalkalivibrio sp.; assembly: GCA_011389655.1. Lineage (GTDB taxonomy): Bacteria > Pseudomonadota > Gammaproteobacteria > Ectothiorhodospirales > Ectothiorhodospiraceae > Thioalkalivibrio. Next base: position 20,633 of record JAABTX010000037.1, on the reverse strand, counting down.
GGCGGAGGCCACCCGGCCGGAGACCTGCCTGTATTTCTGCGAGACGCCATCGAACCCGCTTGGCGAACTCGTCGACATCGAGGCGCTGGCGAAGCTCGCCCACGAACGCGGGCTGCTGCTCGCGGTCGACAACTGCTTCTGCACGCCCGCGCTGCAGCGCCCGCTGGAACTGGGTGCGGACCTGGTGATCCACTCCGCGACCAAGTTCCTGGACGGTCAGGGACGCTGCCTCGGCGGCGCAGTGGTTGGGGATGCCGAGCGGGTGGGCAAGGAGGTCTACGGCTTTCTGCGCAGCGCGGGCCCGACCCTGTCGCCGTTCAACGCCTGGGTCTTCCTGAAGGGTCTGGAGACGCTGCATCTGCGGATGCGCGCGCACAGCGACAACGCGCTCGCGCTTGCGCGCTGGCTTCGGGAGCACCCCGCGGTACATGCGGTGCACTACCCCGGTCTGGAGGAGCATCCGCAGCACGCGCTGGCGGGTATCCAGCAGAGCGGCTACGGGGGTGTGCTGAGCTTCGAGGTGGCGGGTGATCGCGAGGCGGCCTGGTCGGTGATCGACGGCACCCGGATGCTCTCCATCACCGCGAACCTCGGCGATGCGAAGAGCACGATCACCCATCCGGCCACCACCACGCACGGGCGCCTGAGCCCGGAGCTGCGCGAGGCGCAGGGCATCACCGAGGGACTGGTCCGGGTGGCGGTGGGCCTGGAGTCGGTCGCGGATGTGCAGCGTGACCTGGCGCGGGGGCTGGACCGCCTGAGGTGAGCGTGTCGGGCTCCCTGCTGGACGGTTACCACGCGGCCCTGGCGACCGTGCACGGGGCTGAGGCCGTCGCGCTTGCGCTGGCCGGCGAGGACGCGCCGCAGGGGGCCGTGCACGTGCTGGCGCTCGGCAAGGCGGCCGAGGCGATGCTCGCCGGGGCCGCGAAGGTCTGGGCCGAGCGGATCACCTGCGCGCTCGTGGTGGCCCCCGTGGGTGCGCCTGTCGACGCAACGATTCGGGGTTTCCCGGTGGAGCGCAGGCCCGGCAATCATCCGGTGCCTGGGACGGAGAGCCTGGCAGCGGGGCAGGCGCTGGCCGGTTTTCTTCGCCGGATTCCCGTGGATGATACCCTGCTGGTGCTGCTCTCCGGCGGCGCCTCGGCGCTGGCCGAGCTTCCGCGTTCCGGCGTCGGCCTGCCGCTGTTGCGGGAGCTCAACACCCGGCTGCTCGCGGCCGGGCTGGACATCCGCGTGATGAATGCCCTGCGCGGACGATTTTCGCAGCTGAAGGCCGGGGGAGCGGCCGCCCTGTGTCCCGCCCGCGACATCCGGGTCCTGTTCATCAGCGACGTGCCGGGGGATGCCCCGGCATCAGTCGGGTCGGGACCCTTCTGGGCGCCGGCCCCCGGCGCGGCCGACGTGGTTCCCGATCTCGACTGGCCGGAGCTGCAGCAATGGCTGGAGCGGTTCGAGCCGCCGAGGCCTGCGGAGCGGCGGCCCGTGCACCGGCTGGTTGCCGGCAATGCGGATGCCCGTCGGGCAGTGACACGGGCAGCGGCGGAGGCGGGTCGGCAGGCCTGGGATCACGGGCTGTTCCCGGCGCTTGCCGGAACAGCACTGGCGTCCCGTCTGGTCCGCTTTCTGCGCGCGGCGCCTGCCGGTGTGCACGTCTGGGGCGGCGAGGCCCCGGTCCGCCTGCCGGCGGTGGCGGGGCGCGGTGGGCGGGCGCAGCACCTGGCCGCCCTGATCCTGCTGCTGTGGATGGCCCGCGGCTGGCCACGCGGGATCGAGCTGCTCAGCGCCGCGACCGACGGCGTGGATGGCAACAGCGGGGTCGCCGGCGCGTGGTTCGCTGACCGTTGCCCCGATGCCGGCGCGGACGCCGGCGTCCGCTCGCGCCTGCGGCAGGCCCTGCGGGGGGCGGATACCGCCGCGTTCTGGAGGTCGCTGGGTCAGACGGTACCGGGAACGACGACCGGGACCAATGTGATGGACCTGTTGATCGTCAGGCTTGGGCCGCCTTCCAGCGCTCCGGGGACAGGCCCGGGATCCGTCAGACGGCCCTCCGGTGTACACGCGATGGCCCTGCGGGCCCTGAAGATCCGCGATCCGCAAAGGAAGTGCGAGTGCGTGCAGCGCCTGCTGGCGGCCTGGCGCGCGGGAGGTCTGAGGGTGGATCCAAGCGATCCGCCTCCGGTCCGGATCGAGATTCCCGGGCGCCCCGGTCGGCCGGAGCTGGTGCGGCCGCAGGACCTGCCCCGCCGGGGGCTGCACACCCTGCGGGGCAGACAGGCCCTGCTGCATGCGGTCACCCACATCGAGTTCAACGCGATCAATCTGGCACTGGACGCGGTGTACCGCTTCCGGGGGCTGCCGGCGGAATACGTCAGCGACTGGCTCCAGGTCGCGGCGGAAGAGGCCCGGCATTTCCAGCTGCTGGAGGCGCGGCTGGCACGGCTGGGCAGCGGGTACGGCACCTTCCCCGCGCACAACGGCCTTTGGGAGATGGCGGTGAAGACCGATACCGACGCAATGGAGCGCATGGCGCTGGTCCCGAGGGTGCTGGAGGCGCGCGGCCTGGACGTGACCCCCGGCATGATTCAGCGGCTCGGGGCGGCGGGAGACGCAGACAGCGTCGCGGTGTTGAAGGTGATACAGCGCGAGGAGGTCGGCCACGTCGCGATCGGTACCCGGTGGTTCCGCCATCTCGCGGCGAACCGGGGGCTGGACCCGGAGCCGACCTTCCTGGACCTGCTGGCGCGGCATATGCCGGGGCGCGTGCGACCCCCGTTTGCGCGGGATGCCCGGCTGGCGGCTGGCTTCAGCCCGTCGGAGATGGCGGCCCTGGAGGCTCAGGCCGGGCTGGACGGAAGGCCGGATGCCACGGGGTAGTCCCGGCCGTCCAGCGTCAGCAGGTGGAGCCCATGGCCATCCACCGCCAGATACCCGGGTACCCGGTCCCACGCGGGCAGCACGCAGCGCCTGCAGGGGCGGCCATCTACCTGAAAGTGGTGAATCGCCGGACGGTGGGTGTGGCCGTGTATCAGCAGCGATCGATCGTGCCTGCGCAGCACCTCGGCGACGGCGTCCGGGTGCACGTCCGTGATGTCGCTGGCCTTCATTTGACCGGCGCCGCGACTGATCCCGCGCAGGCGCTCGGCCTCGGCCACGCGCTCGTCCAGGGGCCGGGCAAGGAATGCCTGCTGCCATTCGGGACGGCGCACGGCATCGCGGAAGCGCAGGTAGTCGGTGTCCGCGGTACAGAGGCTGTCCCCGTGCATGAGAAGCGCGTCTCCGATCTCGAACTCGACCGGAAGCACCTCCGGCGCCAGCTTCATGCCGGCCCGCTCGGCATAGGCGTTGCCAAGCAGGAAGTCCCGGTTGCCGTGCTGGAAGGTAACCGGCAGCGACAGCGCCGAGATCGCATCCGCCAACTGCTCCGCGGCAGCAAAGCCGGCATCGTCTCCGACCCAGTAGTCGAACAGGTCCCCGAGGATGTAAAGCGCCGATGCTCCGCGCACCGGTCCGTCCAGGAACCGGAGGAATTCCGAGAGGGTCGAGTCCGGCTCCTGGTCCAGGTGAAGATCGGAGACGACGAGTACCGGCGGGGCAGTCCCCATTGCCGCCGGGGGGGTCAGTCGACCCGCTTCACGCTGGTCATGATCACCGGCTGCAGGGGCACATCCTGGTGCATCCCCACGCGTCCGGTCTTGACGCCCTCGATTTCGCTGACCACGCTCATCCCCTCGACCACGTTCCCGAATACCGCGTAGCCCCATCCCTGTGGCGTCTTCGAGCTGTGGTCGAGGAAGCCGTTGTCCGAGACATTGATGAAGAACTGCGCGGTTGCCGAGTGCGGGTCCTGCGTGCGCGCCATCGCGACAGTGCCGGTCCGGTTCTTCAGGCCGTTGTCCGCCTCGTTCTGGATCGGTCCATGGGTGGACTTCTGCTGCATGTCGGGATCGAAGCCGCCACCCTGGACCATGAAGCCCGGGATCACCCGGTGGAAGATGGTGTTGTCGTAGAAGCCCTCGTCCACGTAGCCAAGGAAGTTCTCGACGGTCTCCGGGGCGGCCGAAGGGTTCAACTGCAGCACGATGCGGCCGTGGTTGGTCTCGATTGCGACCCTGGGTTGGTCATCAGCCATGAGAGCTCCTGAAAGAGTGGTTGCGAGGAACAGCAACAGCGTAGGGATTGAACGACGCATTCCGTAGTTCCTGTGGAGATGGAGCGGGGAAGGGTAACTCGGGCCCCGGCGTGTCGCCAGATTCTACCCTGAACGGCCTCGCCTGCCCCAATCCATCCCCTGGTCGGCGCTTCAGGCCTCCCCGCGGACCTCGATCTCACCGTAGCGGCGCGACTGCAGCGTGTTCTCGAGCAGCACCGCCACCGTCATCGGGCCAACGCCGCCGGGTACCGGCGTGATCCAGGCGGCCCGCTCGGCGGCCGCGTCGAATTCCACGTCGCCGCACAGGGTCCCGTCCTCCATCCGGTTGATGCCCACATCGATCACCGTGGCACCCGGCTTGATCCAGTCGCCCCGGACCAGTCCGGGCCTTCCCGCGGCCGCGATCACCAGATCCGCCTCGCGCACGTGTGCCCGCGTGTCGGCGGTAAAGCGGTGGCAGACCGTGGTGGTGGCACCGGCGAGCAGGAGTTCCAGCGTCATGGGTCGGCCGACGATGTTCGACGCGCCGATCACGCAGGCGGTGCGCCCCTTGAAGGGTTCGCCGATCTCGTGCAGCAGCTCCATCACGCCGCGCGGGGTGCAGGGACGCAGGCGCGGCAGCCGTACGGCGAGGCGTCCCATGTTGTACGGGTGAAAGCCGTCGACGTCCTTGGCCGGGTCGATGGCCTCGATCACCGTCTCGGTGTCGACATGGGGCGGCAACGGGAGCTGCACCAGGATGCCGTCGATCGTGCGGTCCCGGTTGAGGCGATCGATCAATGCCAGCAGATCGGTCTGGGTCGTCTGGCCGGGGAGGTTGAAGGAATGCGACTCGATGCCCGCCTCCTCGCACGCCCTGCGCTTGTTGCGTACGTAGATCTCGGAGGCCGGATCGCCACCGACGAGCACCACGGCAAGACCGGGCGGGCGCTGCCCGGCGGCGGTCAGCTGGGCCACTTCCTCGGCGGTGCGGGCGCGGTGCCGGGCCGCAATCGCGCGGCCATCGATGATCCTGGCTGTCATGTGAATCGTCCCCGCCGGTCGCCGAAACCGACATTATGCCGAATGCCACCGGCGACGCGCACCCGGACGCCAGCGGCTGCGGGTCGGTGGATGAATTCCAGCTCTTTAACCGGTCTCGGGACCCACGGACATTTTCGCGTTACCCTTGGACTTTCAGCGATGCCACGCAAGGGGAAACCCGGACCATGCTAGATCGTCGGCGGCTTGTGTTCGGGACTGCCTCGCTTCTCGCCCTGCTTGCACTCCTGCCACTCCAGGCGGACGAGGATACGGTGATGACCGAAGCTGTCCTGCTCGATGACTTCCAGCGCGCAGACGGTCTGTCGGCCATGGGCACGCGCTGGGAGGGCCTCAGCGACCGCGTGATGGGCGGGCGTTCCGACATGGAGGTCGGCTACCGCGAGAGCGATGCCGGTCCCGTGCTCTTCCTGCGTGGCCAGGTCCGGCTCGAGAACCGCGGCGGGTTCATCCAGGCGCGGCTGGCGCTCGACCCTGCGGGCGGCAGCATCGACGCCAGCGCCTGGGAGGGCCTGTGGATCACGGTCCGCGGCACCCCGGGGCCTTACTACCTGCACCTGCGCACCCGCCAGACCTGGCAACCCTGGCAGCACTACCGCGCGCCGATCGAGGTCAGCGCGGCGTGGCACCGGCAGTTCGTCCCCTTCACGGCCTTCGAGGGCCGGGCGACCGGGCGTCGGCTCGATGTGCGCGCGCTCAAGTCCGTGGGCGTGGTGGCCTACGGCGAGGCCTTCGAGCCGGATATCGAGGTGGCGCGGCTGGATCTCGGCAACCGCGAAACGCCGCCCGGCGATTGACGGGTAGGCGCGGACCGCGCTGCGAAAAGGGCGACATCGGAGGCCCTGAACGCCCTGTCCCGGAACAATAATCGGCAGTGCCTCGTCCTGCCTGTGTCGATCGAAGATCGCGCATCGGTGCCGAGGCCGGTTCCCGTGCGTTGCCACCTGCCAACGGAGACCCGTAAATGAGCATGCCGTACCAGTGGATTCCAGCCCTCCTGTTGCTGAGCCTCGTCGCCCTGCCTGCGGCAATGGCGACAGAGGCCGACCGCCCGATCGAGGAGATCCTCGAACCGATCGCGCTGACGGACCGGGTCTATTACTTCTACGGCTCGACCGAGGCCCGCTCGCCACTGAATCAGGGGATGAACAACAACACCGGATTCGTGGTGACCGACAACGGCGTGGTGCTCGTGGACAGCGGGTCCAGTTATCGAGTCGCCAAGATGATCACCGACGCGGTAGCCACCGTCACCGATGCCCCGATCACCCACGTGATCAATCTCGGCAGCCAGGATCATCGGTGGCTCGGCAACGGCTGGTTTCTCGAACAGGGTGCCGAGATCGTGGCGCTCGAGCGTACCACCCGTACCCAGGAGGAGTTCGCCGAGTCGCACATGAACCGCTCGTTGCGGGTGCTCGGCGAAGACGCGATGGCGGGAACCGAGCCAACGGTGGCGCCGGAACCGATAGAAGCCGACTCGCACAGCCTTGAAGTGGGCGGGGTCGAGTTCGAAATGATGTACGTGGCGGATGCGCATTTCCCCGGAGACATCCTGCTGCATCTTCCCGGCGAGAGCATCGTCTTTGCGGGTGATGTGGTCTACGTGGAACGCATCGTCGGCATCCATTCCTGGAGTGATCCGGAGGGAAAGGTCAGGAACTTCCAGCGCATCGAGGCCCTGGACCCCAAGATCGTCGTTCCGGGGCACGGGGCTGCGGTGGATCTCGAAGCGGCCCGTCGCGAAGCCGGGGACTATCTCGAGCGGCTGGTCAGCGAGGTTCGCGCAGGTCTCGAGGACTGGGAGACGCTGGACGAGACGGTCGAGCGCCTCGCCGACTGGCCGGATTTCGAGCATCTGCTGCACTATGACCAGTGGCACCGCAGGAACGTGAACCAGACCTACCTGATCCTCGAAGCGCGGATGTAGGGTTGCGCCCGAATCGAGGGCGCTCCGGCGCATCAGGAGTGCGCCTTGCGCGCGCACCGGACGGTCTGCGGAGTCTGAGTGATACTCAGGACCCGGCATGCGGGCACCCGCAGGGCACGCGGCAGGCGAACGGCTGAGCCGACGGCCGGAAGGGAGCGCAACAGAACCGTGGCAGGAGGGATTCCCCGGGACTGCGGCTGAAGACGGCGCGCAACTTCGGCTGGCGGCGAAGCACGTTGGCTCCCGTTGGCGCCGGGTTATCCCTGAGTGTCTACTCGTCCTCGACCGAGAACGCGAAATCGCCGGACATCATGTGTCCATCCCCCGCGAGGCCGCGCCATTGCACCTGGTAATCCCCGGCCGGAAGTGTCTCCTCGGGTTCCACGAAGTACCCGTTGGTTGGCTCGTTGCCCGGTGGACCGGCGAGGCGCACCGGTCCTCCGGGTCCCGTCACCTCGAACCGGGTGATGCGCATCGCACCATCGAATTCGATGCCGATCTCCTCCGGCGAGGCTTGCACGGTGGCGCCGTCCGCGGGCGTGCTGCTTGACTTGCCCTCGTGGGCAACAAGCGGCATGGCCATGGCCAGCAGCAGCGCGGTCAGGCCGGCACGGGTGAGGCGGTGAGTCTTCTTGGCAGCTTGCATGTCGTTTCCTCTCTGTTGTCGCAGGGCTGAATCCGTCACGAGGGTCAGAGCGCCGGAGGCCCCCGCAGGGACCTCCGACCGCATTCCCAGGGACCGGCTGATCAATCCACCCTGTCATTGCGAGCGAAGCGCGCCAAGCCAAACGGCGCACCCCAAAACCATACCTTGTGGATCGCCACGTTGCTTCGCGCCTCGCGATGACGGCTTGATCAGCGTTCCTAATGGTTGTGACCTCCGTGACCACCATGGCCGTTCCTTTCGCGGCTGGCCATTGGCAGCGCGTCGGCATCCTTGCTGGCCATCCGCCCGCGGCGCACCGGATTGCCGAAGCCCGGGTCACGGCTGACACGGTACGCAACCTCGCCATCAGGATGGCGATACCACCCCGGGTCGCGAAAGTCCCCGGGTTCCAGGTCGTCGCGGACCTTGATCAGGGTGAACATCCCGCCCATGCCGACGTTGCCGAACGGGCCCCGTCCCATCGCCATCGCCAGGGTGTTCTCCGGCCCGGGCATGTGGCCGCTGTCGGTATGGTTCTGATGGTCGGCCATCCCGTGTTCGCCCATTGCCATGTAGTCGGGCAGCAGCGACCGGATCTCCGCCTCGATCCCGGACTGGTCCACTCCCAGCGGGTTGGCGATGCCATGCCCCATCGGGTTCATGGTGTGGTGCGACATGTGACAGTGGAATGCCCAGTCGCCCGGGGGGGCGACGAACTCGATATCTCGGGTCTGCCCAACGCCGACGATCTCCGTGGTTTCCTTGCGCCATTGGTTGCGCGGCCAGCGTCCACCGTCGGACCCGGTCACCTCGAAGGACACGCCGTGCACGTGCATCGGATGGTTCCACATCGACAGGTTGCCGAGACGGATGCGCACCCGTTCACCGGTCCTCGCCACCAGCGAGTCGATGGCCGGAAATACCCTGGAGTTCATCGACCACAGATCGAAGTCCACCATCACCGAGGGATCCGGCGTGCGGGTCCCCGGGTGCAAGCCCCAGTTATGCAGCATGATGGCGTAGTCGCGATCCACCGGCTCGATCTCGCCGCCCTTCGGATGGATGATGAACATGCCCATCATGCCCATCGCCATCTGCACCATCTCGTCGGCATGCGGGTGGTACATCTGGGTGCCGTGCTGGTTGAGATCAAACTCGTAGACGAAGGTCTCCCCCGGCTGGATGGGCGGCTGGGTCACCCCCTTCACTCCGTCCATGCCTGACGGCAGGTGGAGGCCGTGCCAGTGCACCGAGGTGTATTCGGGCAGCCGGTTGGTTACGTAGATACGCACACGGTCACCCTCCACTGCCTCGATGGTCGGTCCTGGCGTGGTGCCGTTGTAGCCCCAGCACCTGGCAACCGACCCGGGGGCGAATTCGTGCTCGATCTCCTCCGCGACCAGGTGGAACTCCTTCACCCCGTCCTTCATCCGGTAGGGCAGTGTCCAGCCGTTGGGCGTATGCACCGGCATGTAGCCCTGCGCAGTGCGCCCGCCGGGCGTATCCTCGCCGTCGTTATGGTGCTCGTGACCCGTTTCGGCCATCACCCGGGTCAACGTCGTGGCCGGTAGCAAGGCGCTGGCGGCAATCAGAAAGTTGCGGCGTTTCATCAGTGATGTCCTCCGTGTTCGGGCTGGTCCGCGCGGTCGCGGTCATTGCGGCCTTCGCCGTGATTCATGTGCTGATGTGCCCCGTGATCCCCGTGCCCATCCGGTTCATGGCCCATCGAACCCGCGTCGTGGTCGAGCATCGAGGTCTCGAAATACCCCGAAGCACCGGGTTCGCCACCCGGAAGCTCGCCGGCGACTGCGTGTGTCAGTTCGGCCCGGGCCTTCCAGTAATCACCCAGGGCCACCACCGCCTTCTGCCAGTCGGCCAGTTCCTCCTGCTTGGCTGCGAGCAGGTCGAATACATCGTCAAACATGAAGTTGACGCGTTGTTGCACGCGTTCCCGCGCGAGCTCGCGTGCCGGCAGCAGTTCGTCCTGCATCATCGTGAACCGCTGGCGGTGGTGGTCCAGGCGCTCGACCAGTTCGTGCACCTGGGCCGTCACCGTCCCCTCCAGGCGCGCACGCCGCGCCTCGCCATCCGCCAGTCGCGCCTCTGCCCGCGTGATGCCGGCCTGGTTCTGGTGAAAGAGCGGCAGGGTGATTTCGAGTTCGCCACCCCACAGGCGGGTTCCGTCGCCCTCGCGTTCGAACTCGATACCCGGCTCGATGTCGCCGAGCCAGCGATAGCGCCGCACCAGGGCCACGCCTTCGGTGAGCCCTTCCAGGGCGTGATCCTGCGCGCGAATATCGAGACGCTGCGCCAGTGCCTGCCGCACCAGGGCCTGGCGATCCTCCAGCCCGGCCAGTGGCAGCGGCAGTTCGGTCGCCACTTCCCAGTCGTCGACCTGACCTGGCAGGCCCATCAGGTGAGCCAGGCGCAGGCGCGTCTGGCGTTCACGCTGGCGGGCCTCTTCCAGATCCAGCCGGGCCTCGGCGGCGTGGATACGCAGCTCCGCGCGTTCGAGATCGTTGATGTTGCCGGCATCATGAAAGCGCTCCCCCAGACGTTCCGCCAAATCCGCGGCCCGGGTCTCCAGCGCCTGCACCTGCACGCGCTGGCGGGCGGCCACCGCCTCGTACCAGGCGCGTTCGGTGTCGCTGGCCAGGGCAACGATACCTTCGGCCAGTTGCAGGCGGGTGGCTTCCCAGTGGGAACGCGCGATGTCCTGGCGGGCGCTCCGCATCAGCAATCCGGAGATCCCCCAGGCCAGGCCCAGGGAGTAATCGTTGCCTCCCCCCCCTTCCGGGCGCATCGCCGAAAGCGACAGCGAGGGGTTCGAGAACTGTGACGCCTCGATCACGTCCGCCGCAGTCAGATCCAGTTTGGCGTAGGCACTCTGCATGCGCGGATTGCGCCAGAGGGCCTGATGGATGGCTCCGTCGAGCGTCAGCTCGCCGGAGGGTCGGGGCATTTCCGACTCGGGCAGGGCGATCCCCTGTACGGAAATGTCGCTCGCCAGTTCGGACCGATCCAGCTCGGGCGCGGTCACCGCGCAACCGCCCAGGAACAGCACCGACAACACAGGGAGCAGCAATCGTGTTGTTTGCATCAAAGATATCTCCTTGATTCCGTATTCGATTCCGCACCGCGCGCGAACGCATGGTGCAGCCACGCTGCCCGCGTCCGGGGATTGCCCGAACGCCTGGGCAGCAACCGGCCGCATGGCCGGCACTACGGGATCAAGAGAGGATCGGGGGGCGGAAGAGCGCGGCTGCGGGCGGGCCGCTGCGCAGGGTTTGCAGGATTCTGGCCTGCAATTCGGGAGTGGGGGTATTCATCCCGCTGACGGCGGGCATGCCCTGGCAGTGACTGCAGGTCGAGCAGGTCGACACGCAGTCCCCGGCCGCGCAATCGGCGTGCACAGCCAAATCGCTTGCCTGCACGGGTTCGGAATAGGATTCATGCGCGTCGGACCCATGCGACGGATCGGCGCGACCGGCATGGTCGTCATGTGCCCGATGTTGATGGGCGGCATCATGCCCGGTCGCATGATCTGCCGATGCGTCCGCCCTGACGCTGGAGTGGGGCCCGTGCATTGCGTGCGTGACAAGACCGTCCCCCATCGCCGCCGCCGCCGCCAGCGTCGGCAGGAAGGCAATTGCCAGCACCAGCGACCAGCACAGGACCCGATGGAACACCCGTTTCACGTCGGCCACGTCCTCGTTTCGGGGGAGCGTCTCGCCCCACACAGCGAGCACGAGCGTACCACAAACTTTCGCGCCGGAAGGCCCTGCGCAGCCGACTAGCGCGGCGCCCGCGCAACGGGCAGGCGGGCGGCCTTCCACTCGGGATAGCCGGCTTCCAGCCTCCGCGCGCGAAGGCCGTGACGGCGTAACTCCTCGACCGCCTCAAAGGACAGCACGCAGTAGGGACCGCGACAGTAGGCGACGATCTCGCGGTCGCGGGGCAGATCTGCGAGATACTGCCCGAGCTCGGCGAGCGGGACATTGATCGCACCCTTGATGTGACCGGCGCGAAACTCGTCGCGCGGGCGTACGTCGATCACCGTGACCTCGCCGCGGCGCGCCAGTTTCACCACCTCGCGGGGATCCATCGGGGTCACGGTGTCGCGGCTGGTAAAGGCCTCACGGACGATCCGGTCCACCTCGGCCAGCTGTGCCTCCGCGATGTGCCGGATACCTGCGACGACCTGCGTGATCTCGGTCTCGTCGCTGAGGGAATAGATGACCTGAACGCCGTCCCGGCGCGAATGGACGAGCCCGCCGTCGCGCAGCACCTGCAGATGGTGTGACGCATTCGCCATGGGCACGCCGACGGCGCGGGCCAGCTCGTCCACGCTGTGCTCGCCCTGGGCCAGTGCCTCGATCAGTTCCAGTCGCACCGGGCTCGCGAGCGCCTTCGCCACGCGGGCAAAGTGGGTGAACAGCTGGGTCTTCGAGGACGGCTCGATAGCATTCATGTGCGCATCGCCACAGGCGGGGAAGGCTTGATCTTTATCAGCAAATTCTAAAGAACGTTGGTGTAATGAGCAATGCGGGTGAACCACCGCTGCGTGCGGACCCGACGGTCATCGTGGGACGTGGATTCCCGGGGCGGGTGTCTCGTCCCGCTGGCTGACCGTGGTCAGCCTCGTCGGCGGAGCGCATCACCGCCGATGGGCGCAGGCTCACCCCCACCGGCACCGCCAGCGAGAACGCGGAGCTGTTCCGGGTGCTACGGGGCAGGACCCTGCATCATGCGGGCGATGTCCGGTGGGATCTGGCGCGGAGAAGATGGCCGCTGCCTCTTCGCCCGCGCTGACGCCATGGAAGCATCAGACCTTGGGGCCTCTTCCCGTGACCAGGAAGATGAGTGCGAGCACAATGCCCACGACAAACAGGATCCAGGCGATGTTCGTAGCCGCTCCGGCAATACCGCTGAATCCCAAAACGCCCGCGACGATGGCGACGATCAGAAATATCAATGCCCAGTAAATCATGGCTCTCTGGTCTCCCGGCAGGAATGGTGTCGTTGAGTTCTGTGGGTTCGGTCAGCTTCGCGGCACCCATGACTTGCACCAGCCATCGGTCGCCACAAGCCTGCCGCCAAAGGCCTCGCACGGCCCCCATTCAGACGCGCCAGGGTCACTGAACAGTTCGCAGTTGGCGCAGTTCTGGCCGTCCTCGAAGGCTTCATGGTCAACGTCTGACACGTCGTGCCGATAATGCAGGGCCTTGGCCTGCGGGTCATCTTCGCTGACGCGTTCGTTCGCTGCGGCCGGAGCGAAGATCAGCGGTAACGCGGGTATTGCAACGATACCGGCAACACCCAAGCGCAACAGTCGGCGGCGCGTCGGATCGGCATTGTGCTTTCTCATCGCGACACTCCTCTCCATAGGCTGATTCAGCGTAACGAGTGTGGCTTCGGCGTGAAAGGCGGGTAAATACGCCCTCCATCCTGCGAACTCGAGTGTCCGCATGGTTGACGGGCAGGTCATGCTTTCGCCTGTCGTTGCCAGGAGCATGCCTTCAGTCGCAAGCGTAGGGTGGCGGCTCGGATTCGGAACAGCAGGCATCAGCTCAACCCGCGTGTCGCCGATCAGCGGTTCCCGGCTGCCGCGGTTATGCGGCCTCGATATCGTAGCCCGCACTCTGCCAGCCGGTCATGCCCCCCAGTACATTGAAGACCGGTCCGTGCCCTTGTCTGCTCAGCAGGCTGGCCATGACCGACGAACGATAGCCGCTGCCGCAGATGACGGCCAGTGGCCGGTTCTTCGGAATTTCGTCCAGACGTCGAGGTAGCTCGCCGCCGCTGACGTGGCGGGCGCCCGCGATATGGCCTTCCGACCATTCTGCGGGTTGGCGCACGTCCAGGATCGTCAGGTCCCGATCGTGTTCCGCGGCCTCGCGCAGTTCATGAACGGTCCATTGGGGGAGGATTTCGACCTCGCGCCCGCTGGTGCGCCAGGCCAGCATGCCGCCGGAAAGCCAGGCAGCCGGAAGATCGTAGCCGATGCGCAGCAGTTGCCAGTAGATGTCCTCGAGATCGCCGGGCTGTTCTACGACCAGCAAAAGCCGGGCGTCCTCGGGCAGTACGGTCCCGGCCCACGTACTGAAGGATGTACCGGCGCCAACATTGAGAGCGCCGGGGATATGCGCTGTAAAGGCCTCCGGCGACCGGCAGTCCACGACGATGGTATCGTCCCGACGGCTCAGGTCCGCGAAGTCGTCCGGTCGGATGGCAGGGGGATCGGGCAGTACGCCCAGTGGCTTCGGCCCCTGGATGTTCTGGCTGCGCATCCGGCGCCAGTAGGGGGGAACTGTGGGCAGATCCTTGAGTTCAAGACAGCGCTCGACGAAGCCCTCGCGATCGTCGAGATCCGCAAGCATCTGGTTCATGCGGCGCTCGTACCCAATCGTGGTGGAGAGCATGCTCCCGATATTGCCGCCGCAGAGCGAGCCGGCCACGTGGGTCGGATAGACAGCAACATGGTCGGGCAGCCTCAGGATCTTTTCCTGCAGCGTGTGACAGAACTCGCGGGCACCCGCTCGCGTTTCCTCCTCCCCACCCAGTAGATCAGGTCGCGCGATGTCATCCACCAGGAGCGCGCCGCCGGAGAGAAGCAATGCCGGCTCCCGGCCCCGTGAGCCGTCATAAACGAGCAGCGAGATGTGTTCCGGGGTGTGCCCGGGTGTATGCACCACCTCGAACTCGATCTCACCCATTCGCAGGTGTTCGCCGTCATCCATGTAATGTACGGGGTAGCCGAGCTCAGCCCGTGCACCCGCCAGGAGCTGCACATCGGCCCGTGCCGGCAGCTCACAGATCCCGGAGAGGTAATCGTTGTGCTGATGGGAGTCGGCGGCGTACCGGAGCCGCATTCCGCGCGCCTGAGCCTCCTCCAGATAGTCATCCACATCCCGACGTACGTCGAGAACCAGGGCTTCGCCGGTATCCTCGGATCCGATGAAATAGGACGCGTGTCCAAGGCTTTCAAGATAGAACTGTTTGAAGATCATCGCACGCCCCCAATTATTAATGCGAAGCGTTATCGGGTATTTGCATGATGGCCTCTGATGGATATTCCGTAGGTTAGATCCCGAGAACGCATATGCCAATGCGTATGATTGCGGTATCGGGAACCAAATTTATAATAAGAAATCCATTATATTTTAATCAGACAAGATTACCGCTCATGGCCCGGATGGCGCCGGTCCTGTCGGCGAACGGCGGGTGAAGACACAAATGGAGGGTTTTCCCCCATATCAGGACCTCCCCGGTATTGCTAGGTTATGACTTGTAATCAGTGGACCCGAAGCTCTCGTGAGTGATTTTTATAGCGGGACGAAACCGGCCTGAAACATCGACCGATAGGGAAAACCCCTAAAGGGAGAGTGACATGAAGAGAGCACAAAGAACCCTGTATCCCGGGGATCCCTCGGAGGTCGAGCCCAGAAGGACGCTCGATACGCCACCCATCCGGACGGTCTCGGGTGCGGGCGATCTCAAGCAATGGCTCGCGGGAGGGTGGCACGATCTCGTCAGAGCGCCTGCGGTACTGCTGCATGGCCTTCTTGCTGCGGCCGTCGGGGCACTCATTCTGTTCCTGAGCTGGGAAGAACCGGCAATCAGCGTGATCGTCATCTTCGGCTTTCTGCTGCTGGGCCCGCTGCTTGCGGTGGGCGTGAATGAAATGGCCCGGCGGCTGGAACAGGGCGGGTCGACGCGGTTCAGTACCGGGCTCGGTGCGATAGGAGAGTTGGGTGCCGCAGTCTGGTTCTATGCTGCAAGCCTGATCATCCTGTTTGCCTTGTGGGCGGGTATGGTGTGGCAATGGATCGGTGTCCTGACATACGGCGATCTCGCTCCGCCGGCATCCGTGGGTGAGGTGCTGAGCGCGATGCTGGCCAGCCCCCAGGGCATTGTGTCCCTTCTGGGTTTCGTCGCGGCTACCGTGGTGTTCGCGCTGGCGGTCTTTGCCATCAGCGTGGTGACGCTGCCGGCGATGCTCGACCGTCAACGAGGCATGATGGACGCAGTGGCCACCAGCCTTAAGGTGTTGAAGGCCAATCCGGGTGTCTTGTTTTTATGGGGCCTGTTGATCACTGCACTGTTTGCCGTTTCGGTGCTAACCGGCTTCATCGCGCTGATCGTGATCTTCCCCTGGCTTGGCCTCTCGATGTGGCATGCCTATCGGGCCCTGGTGGGTTGGAGCGAGCGTTCGTCGACTTCCGAACGGCATCCTGCGCACGGCTGATGAAGCACGGGTGCGCGCAAGCGCTGCGGGGACGACAGTAGGGACATCCGGGAGTGGGCGATGCCGCGCCTTGGGCCGGCCCTTCCTGGCGCGAGATGGCCCATCGGCGGCAGAAGCGAAGGTCGTCGGCCGGGCCCCATGCCAATGCCTGGAAGGATTCAGACAGCGCTTGATCACGATCCCGCGATCCCACGATCCACGGGCAGCTGTGCGGCCAGTGATCGATCGCGTATCCGGTTACGAAATCGAAGTCTTGTGATTCCAGGTCAATGACTTGCCTTGGTCCGACCCCGGTTGACGCCATCGCGAGCAGGGGCCATGCCAGAGCCTTGCACCGTAGCCGCCCCTGCCTATAATGGTCGCATATAAGCAAACATCGATACACGAGGAGGCATCCGATGCCGACCTATGACTACCGCTGCGACACCAATGGGCGTGTCCTGGAGGTCAGCCACCGCATGAGCGAGACCCTTGCCACCTGGGGCGAGGTGTGCGCTCGTGCCGGGATCGATCCTGGCGACACCCCCGAGGTGGCCCCGGTGCACCGGCTGGCCACCGGTGGCAACATCATCTCCAGCACCAGTCGGGGGAGCGGCGTGGCCCCGGCCCCCGCTTGCAGCAGCGGGACCTGCTGCCCCACCGGGTTCTGCGATCTGGAGTGACTGCCGCACCTTGCGCTGGAGCCGCACAGGCAACCGCCACAGGGCGTCACGGACGGCGCGCGTTCGACAACGATGCCAGCGCTGCCATAAGCAGCGTCCTTCCTCGGTCTCAGCGGGGCCGTTGCCACCATGCCTGAAGGCGGTCTGCCTGGGCTTGCTTTCGCGCCCGATTGCGCCACCAGCCGCACGGTCTGTTCCTGTATGCGGTAAGGCCTGAGCGACGGTTGACCATGGGTTGATCCAGAAACCGGGGGCAGGGCAGGCCCAGCCGGCATCTCTCTAGTCTTCCAACTCCAGCTCTTCCCAGTCGATCCAGCCTCCTGCGCCGGAACTGGTGCCCTGTACCTCGACGATGTCGCCGGGCGAGAGGCTCTCTACCAGGACCCCGCAGTCAAGTGTTTCGTCGCCGGCGCCTTCGCACTCCTCCAGGCCTGCGCTACTGATCATCACGCCAAGCACGCTGAACGAGTCGGGAGAGTCAGTCACGTCCGTAACCGGTCCCTGGAGTACGCGATCCTCGACGTCGTCGTCTCCGGACCCTGCGAGCCCCTCGAGCTCGACCAGGGTGGCAACGGGTTCCGTGTCGCCGAGCGGGTCGGCAACAGATCCCACGATCTTCACATAATCCCCCTCGCGCAGGTCGGCCAGTGTCCGTACGGACGTGTCGGTGTCATTCTTGAACCGGGTGATCAGCACGTCTGTTGTGACCACTACCGTGCCGTCCGGGCCGAAGTCGAGGGTCAAGCGTTCATTGTCGGCATCTGCGCTCAGCAGAATCGATTCCATTTCGACCTGATCGTCGCGCTTGAACTCGATCTCCTCTGCCACCAGTACTCCGCTGACGAAGACACCTTCCACCTCGATGCGCACATCATCGGCGAGGTCGGCGAAGCTGCCGTTCTCGTACTCGATGGCGTCGGTGGCCGAGACGGAGATCCCGGATACCGTGAACCTTGCCGTCGAGCCGTTCCTCGACAGCGCACTGATGAGGCCCTCGATGTCGGCCTCGTC
The DNA here is from genome assembly GCA_011389655.1 of Thioalkalivibrio sp. Classification (GTDB taxonomy): domain Bacteria; phylum Pseudomonadota; class Gammaproteobacteria; order Ectothiorhodospirales; family Ectothiorhodospiraceae; genus Thioalkalivibrio. The sequence goes on along the minus strand of JAABTX010000037.1, from coordinate 2,945 downwards.
GTCGTCGCGATCGATGAATTCGTCGGTGGGCACCCGGATCATGGAGGCGGTAAGCACGCCGTTGTCATAGCTGCCCCGGACGGTCACGAAGGCGCCGGTTGTCAGCGCGACGGGCGCGGGATCGATCGCGACGTCCGTGGGCAGGTCCACGGTGGTCCCGCTGACCGTGATCCGCGTCGGAAGGTCGCCGACCGGGGACGTGATGACGCCCTGGATCTCGGTCTGGTCTGCGCAGGGTGGAGCGATCCGTTCGATGCGTGTCGCCAACAGATTCCCGGCGGTGTCACGCAGTCCACTGATCTCGACACAGGCCCCAACGTCGAGGTCCTGCGGGAAGTTCTCACCGGTCGGAGCGGGCGAGGTGAATTCTTCAAAGAGGGTGGTTGCGTCGACGGCGACGGTCTGCCCCACCACCTCCACAGTTCCGGCTGCGGGCTCTGGAGCCCCGGTCACCTCTCCTTGAAGCGCGCGTTGATACACGACGCGCACAGCGTTGCGAGTGGGGCCGTCCTGGTTGCCATCCCAGTCGATACGCACGACATCCCCCACCCTGAATGCATCCTGCGTCGATGCATTGCCATTGCGCAGGAACTGGGTCGAGTTGTCGGTCTCGTGGATCCTGGCATTCACGATGACGCTGCCGAAGCCGGTTACCGTGCCGGAGGTGATGCCGGTCCCGCCGATCCCGCCGCTGGCGATGTCGCCAACGCCACCGGCACCACAGCCAGCGACCAGCGCGATGAGAAGCCCCAGTAATGCGGCGCGGAGCGGGTGATGGCAGTGGCGCGTTTTCATGACTTGGATTCCTCGTCTCGCACCGGTGCTTCGAAATAGAAGATTCCGAGTCCGGCACGGTTGCGGCCTGTTCCGTTGACTGTGGGATTGCTGTCGCGGTCCTGCTCGGCGAGCCAGGCGTTCAGACGCTCGAGCAGCGCCTGCGCCTGTTCACTGGAGAGCTCGCGAAGGGGAGCGAGTGCTTCATCGGGCAGGTTGTCGTAGGCCACCGTGCGCTGGAAGCGCGGGCTGCCTCGATTGGGGTCCAGGTTGTGGTCCATGGTGGCGAGCAGGGCAGCAGCGTCCTGGCCGACGATGGTGAGCTTGTTGACCTCGCTGCTGTGCGGGACGTAGGCGCGGGTGACCAGGCGAATCGGGCCGTCATCCTTGCGCTCAACGGCCCCGACACGCACCAGTTCGTCCAGGATGGCACGTGCCGGTACATCGCCGCTGTGGCGGCGGACCAGCTCGCTGAAGCTGATGGGGCTGTCTTCGAACGGCAGCTCGGCGGGTTCGTCTCCGCTTCTGAAGTCGGGGTCGCGCAGCCAGCCCCCGATCACGCGGGCCGCCCGGTTGTACTGTTCCGTCTCCTCACTGTCATCGGGGCGAGGGAGCTGTTGTACGCGGGTGACCTCCTTGCGGGTCAGGCCGGTGATCACGGCCACACGCGACACGGACTGCTTGCGGCCGGGCATCGCGAACTCCTCGGTCGCGACATCCACGAAGATCCACTTGGCGAGCTCCGCGAAGGTGGCGTAGGAGATGCCGTGACGCAGCAGGATGCGCACGAAGGGGCGCAGCACGCGCAGCGTGGCGGTGGCAAGCGCCTTGTGGGGGGTGTCAGGCATCTTTGGGACGGTATTCCCAAGGTTGGGTGCGGTCAAGCGCGGAGCGGGGGGTCAGCCACTGCGCCGGTCGGGTGGAGTGTGCGGCGCCCCGGGGTGGGGCGCCGCACGGCACGGCTCAGTCGTCATCTTCGGAGGAGAGGTCCAGTTCAAGCTTATCGGCGCTGCCGTCGGCTGGCGCCTCGTCCTCGATCTCGATCTCCATTCCCACTTCGATGGTGTTCCAGAACGTGTCGGCATCCGTATTGCCATCGTCGATTTCGTACTCGGTCTCGGGTGCGACGGTCCAGGTGATCCCCAACACGGTAATCGATGCATTTGGAACGAAGGCCTGGACGGGTCCCTCGACTTCAGTGTCGGAGATCTCGTCCTCGCGCGAGATGGTGGTGGCGATCAGGCTGCCGTCATCGGCCAGATAGGCCTCGATTTCCACAAACTCGTTGGCGGCCAGTTCGTCCAGGCTGAAACTGCCATCGTCGTTGAGATCCCCGTCGCTGTCGTCCTTGAACAGGGTCGCGTTGTTGGTGATCACATCGAGCGTCCCGTTCGGGAACTGCAGTGTGACGGTCCCCAGCTCCGCACTAACGCCCGACACCGGGGCCTCGATCTCGATGTCGTCGTCTTCGTAGCCTTCGATCTCCTCAGCGATCAGGGCACCATCCTGCATGTAGCCTTCGACCTCGACCAGCGTGCCTGCCCGCAGATTGTCCCTGAGGCGCGAAGGCTCATATTCGGTGGCCGAGGTCAGGACCACGTGGATGCCCTTGACCGACCAGCCGCTTTCTCCGTCCTCAGTCAGCGGGCCCTTCAGTTCCACGTCGTCGTCATCGTCGTCCAGCAGATCGTCCGCGCCGTCGATCTCTTCGGCGACCAGGGCCGAGCCGTTCCAGCGGCCCTCCACCTCGACGTACAGGCCGTCGCTGGGCCCGGTATCCAGGTCGTAGGACGTGTTGCCATCGGTGATGACGGGGACGAGGGTGCCGGAGGGCAGGCGGAGGTCGAAGTCGCCGGTACCGGCGTCATGGTTCGCGATCTCCCCCTTGACCTCTTGGTCGTCATCGTCATCGTCCTCCAGCTCGACTCGCGTGGCGATCAAGTCCTCGCCTTCGTAGTAGCCGCTGATCTCGACGACCTGACCGTCGGCCAGGGTCTCGAAGCTGACATCGTCGAAGACCGTGCCTTTCGAATCGACGATGACGGTCTGGCCGAAGACCGTGAAGGACTGGGTATCGTCGTCGATCGGGCTCAGGTCCGCGATCGGACCATCCAGGTCGTCGTCGTAGTAGACCGAATCTGCGGTGCCGGTCATGCCGTCAGGGTCCTTCG
>JAABTX010000345.1 GCA_011389655.1 Thioalkalivibrio sp. | reverse complement strand
CCGGGCCATGACAGGGGTTCTGCCTCACGGGTCCGTGGCCGGGCCATGACAGGGTCCCTCTCGCTTGAAAAAGGCAGATGCCGCTCGAGGAACCCTGTCATGTCCCGGCCACTGGGTGGTTGCCGGGGGAACGCTGTCATGTCCCGGCCGCTGCGCTGGTTGCAATGCAGCCGCCGTGGCGCACGCTGACCTGGTCACTGGCCACCAGGCATGCGGCCGCAAATCACGGAAGCGGGGAGGGAGATTATCTCCCTCCCCGCTTATGTCGAGAGTCAACGGCGACCCGAAGGCCGCCATTCACAAGGTGCTACAGGCCAACCGCCTTGCGCACGTTGATGCGGCCCTTGCCATAGGCCGGATCTGCACCCGGCTTGCCCAGGTCGTCAGCGCTCTGCTGCAGCCGCGCCCGGATCTGTCCCGGCTTGTTGCCGACTTCCTCGCTGATCAGCGCTGCGATTGCAGAAACATGCGGAGCGGCCATGCTGGTGCCACCGAGACCCGCAATGAATGTTCCAGTCTGGCATATCGGAGCAACCAGGCTGAAGGGCGAGCAAGCGGCAGTGACTAATCCGCTGTTAGTGCCTCCCGGTGCCGCTACGTTGATCGAAGAGACCCCATAGTTAGAGTAAGCGGCCAGCGCATCCATGTTTTGCCAAGGGCCATTGACGCCCTCGCTTGCGGTCGGGCCGGTAGCAGACACGCAAACAACGTTTGGGGCAGAGCAATAAGCCTTGTAACCATTGCCGTCGCGATCCATGTCGATAGCGCTATTGCCCGCAGATACGACGACCAGAGTCCCGTTGCGATGGGCGTAGTTGAACACCTGGTTGATGATGGCGATGAAGGACGGACCAACGCCACCGGCTGCGCTGGCCTCGCGACGCTCGAAAGTTCCACCAAGACTCATGTTGGCGACAGGCAGCCCTTGGTCTGCTGCGTACAAGACCCCATTGAGCACGGCGCTTGTTGGGCATCGACCCTCAACGTTGCACACCTTGATGCCCACGAGGGTCACGCCCGATGTCACCCCTGCCGCTGCGACGCCGTTGCTGGCCACGGTCGCACCAACGTGAGTGCCATGGAAGTTGAGGTCCGCAATCGGATGCGCTCCGGGGAAGTAAGTTTGAACCAGTTCGTCGTCCGAGGACACAAAAGAAATCGAGTTAGCAAGATCCACGCGGCCATTCAGGTCGGCGTGAATGTAGCCGAGCCCCGAGTCCAGAATGCCGACGCGCGTGTAGCTCTCACCAAGTCGCCCGGCGGCCCAGGCCGCCGGCGCCTCGATCTGGCGCAGATGCCACTGGCGCGCGAAAAAAAATGCCGTCTCTGGCGCCTCGCGACTCATGGTGCCCAGATCAACGCCCTCGACTTCCAGGCCATCGACCGGGGCCAGCGTAGTGAAGTCGTCCTCTTCAACCGCAGCAATGCCACGCAGCTTGGCCAGCTGTGCTGCAGCCCTGGGGGTCAGCCCGTTCACCGCACCGATTCCCGCACCATCATGCGCAAAGGTCACGCTGCCGCCCAGCGACTTGACCCTGGCCGCGAAGTTGGCCGGAAAACGCTTGCCTGACGCCTGCACCAGGTAACTGCCCTCGACCAGCTCCGCGCCATCGGCGGCAACGGTATCCGCCATGAGAGCGGTCGCTGCCATCGCTGCAGCAACGATCATCGTACGAATCATCATCAGTGGGTTCTCCTCTTGCACTAGACCCGGGCCCGGCGTAGACGCCGGACGATTCTTTTCGAGATTTCTTAACCGAGATTCCGACAACCGGGAGGGGAAAGACCTCTTGCCGAAACTCTCCTCCGCGCCCCAAAGAGACATGGCGGTGAGCTGCCCGGGCGGCCCGGCCCTCTTGCACCCTGAAGCACAAGAGCCGTGGCTTTGCGACCCCGCCTCGCAGCGGGTGTGCCTTTCTTGATTGCCGAGAGTGGAAACTAACCTGCGGACGTCGAGATGACAAGCGATTTCACGACGGACATGGCAAATCGCTCGCTGATGTCCAAGAAGGCTGTGCTGACTGGCGCGACGGCTGGCAGCAGGGCGGCAACGTGGTGGCCGGTATGAACCTGACGGCGTCCGGAAAATATTCCCGCGGCAGGTCGGGGCGCGCAAGGCTCACCGAGCGATATAAAGATTTCATTGAGCGAGGGGAGCCTTGCGCGGCCCGACCCCACAGTGGGTTAAAATTGCCGGCTTACCAAGCGCACACCTCCGGAGACCCGCCATGGACTTCTCGTTCACCGAAGAACAACTCATGATCCAGGAAGCCGCCCGCGACTTCGCCCAGCGCGAGATCGCCCCGGTCGCGGCCGAGTTCGACATCAGCGGGAAGTTCCCGGAAGAAACGCTGCGCAAG
>JAABTX010000344.1 GCA_011389655.1 Thioalkalivibrio sp. | reverse complement strand
CCGGAAATGGTGGTCCACGGCCAGACCGGGTTGCTGACCGAACCTCGCCAACCCGAGGCGTTCGCGGATGCGCTCGGGCGACTGCTCGAAAACGCCGCCGAGGCCAACGCGATAGGTCGGGCGGGGCAGGTGCGGGCGCGCGAACAGTTCGAGCAATCCGTGACCGCCCGACAGTTGCTGGGTCTGTTCCGCAACCGCGCCGCACTGAGGTGGCGCGCCGGGTTATGGAAATCACCGGGCTCCTGGCGCGCCCTACCCTTGCAGTTGGTCCGGCGTCTCGCCGCCACCCTTCAGCGTCCGCCCAAGGTGCGCGACCAGACCTTTGACTTGTCCAGGTTCGTGGACCGCCGATAGCGAAACACGAAGTCGCGCGGAATTTCTGGGCACGGTCGGATACCGGATCGCAGGCACCAGGAAGCCGGCGTCACGCAGCGAGCGGGCGAGCAGCAGGGCCTCGCTCGCTCGACCGACCCCCAGCGGCACGATCGCACTGGCGCCACCGCCCCGGTCCTGGGGCCACTCCGGAAAGGTGCGAATCGGAGCCGACGCATCGCCGATCCCGGCGGTGGACAATTCGCCCTGCAGCAGGCCCACTCGCTCCTGCAGCCTTTCGCGCAATCGATCCCCCTCCCCTCCCTGAAGGAGATCCAGGGCCGTGATCGCGCCCCATGCCAGCGCCGGCGGAGGTGCGGTCGAGAAAATGAAACTGCGGGCCTTGTTGACCAGAAGATCGATCCAGGGTCGCCGGGCGGCCAGGTAACCGCCAGCCAGTCCCATCGATTTGCTGAGGGTGCCCATGTGGAAATCAACCCCCTGTTGAAGATCCCCGACCGCCGCCAGTCCGCGGCCGTGCGGACCGATGACACCGATCGCATGCGCCTCGTCCAGCCACAGGAGAGCCCGGTGGCGCTGCTTGATCTCCAGAAGGGCCGGCAGATCCGTCTGGTCGCCATCCATGCTGAAGACCGATTCCGTGACGATCAGAATCCGCGCATCGGGCTTGGCTCTTTTCCGGCACCAGTCCAGCAATTCGTCGAGCCGATCGAGCCGCTGGTGCGGGTAAACCCGCATGGTCGCCCCGCTCATGCGCGCGCCATCGATCAGGCACGCGTGGCTGAGCTTGTCGAGCACCACGAAGTCATCCTTGCCGAGCAGGGCGGGCAGCGCACCGGAGGCGACCGCGTAGCCGGAACTGAAGAGCAATGCCGACTCCGTTTGCTTGAACTCGGCCAGTTTGCTCTCGAGCTGTTGATGGGCCGGACTGCTTCCGCAGATCAACCGCGAGGCCGCGGCCCCGGCTGGGAATCGGCCCAAGCCATCGACCACCGCTGCCTTCACGGCGGGATGACGCGCCAGGCCGAGATAGTCATTGGAGGCGAACTCGACCACGCCGCCATCGCTATTGTCATCGACCAGCGACGGATTCACCTGCAGGCCACGTGTGTCACGCGGCTGGTATACCGTCAGGTGCCGCCGGAGATCGGTGCGCTCGAACTCGGCCAACTCTCGTGCGACACCCGCGATCGGGTCGACACCCGCGATCGGGTCGATGCCCGCGGCCGGCTCCATTGGCTCCTCGGACTCTTGTCCCGTCGACGTCATGGATTCGCCGCTCCACCCAGTGCCTCCAACCGTTGCTCGAACTGCTCGTCCTCCGGCGCTCCCAGCTCCAGGGCCCGCCGGTAACTCCGGCGCGCCAGCTCGAGCGATGGCGGAGTTCGTTCCAAGCGCAGCACCGCAAGGTTGAAGTGGGCGTCGGCGAACGCCGGATCGATCTCCAGTGCCCGCTCCAGTTCCTGTTCCGCGCCGATGTTCCAACCGAGCCGGGTCAGGAGGATTGCCATGTTGTTGTGCGCGGCCGCATTCAGCGGCTCCTCGTGCAAAGCGCGTGCCAAGGAGGACAGGGCGAGGTTCAACTCGTCGCGCCGCAAATGGACCAGCCCCTTGCTCATCCACGCCCGCGCCAGCCGCGGATTCAGCTCCACGGCGCGGGCAAAGTGCTGCAGGGCTGCCCCCGTCTCGTCCAGTTGATCCATGACAGCGCCGAGGTTCGCATGGACCAGCGCATTGCCCGGATCGACTTCGAGCAATTCCTCAAACAAGTCCCTCGCCTTGTCCCACTCGGCCCTCGCATACGCCTGCGCCCCGGCGGCCGCCAAAGCCCCGGCATCGCGCGGCAGGCTCCCCTGGCGCTCGGAATCGGCCGGCACAGGCAGCCGATCGCTCACCGGGGGCTCTGGATCTTCGTTCGCCCGCTGGCCCGGAGCCGGAAGGGCCGTCAGCACCAGCCCCGCCAGCACCGGCCCGAGTCGGCGGCAAAATGAATCAGCAAAATTCCCCATGCGATTCCATGGCTGATTTTC
>JAABTX010000343.1 GCA_011389655.1 Thioalkalivibrio sp. | reverse complement strand
CGCCACCCCCCGGCAGCATGAGCACCATGAAGAAATCCACCATGGCGGCAACCTGGTACTCGGACTGGCCCACGCCCACCGTCTCCACCAGAATGACGTCATAGCCCGCCGCCTCGCACAGCAGCAGGGTTTCCCGGGTTTTCTGGGCGACGCCACCGAGGGCGCCCTCTGCCGGGGACGGGCGGATGAACGCCTCGTCGCGACGCGAGAGCTGCTCCATGCGGGTCTTGTCGCCGAGAATCGAGCCGCCCGCCAGGGGGGAACTGGGATCCACGGCAAGCACCGCCACGCGCTTGCCCTGCTCGATCAGGTGCAGGCCGAAGGCTTCGATGAAGGTCGACTTGCCGACCCCGGGCACGCCGGTGATACCGATGCGGACGCTGTTGCCGGTAGCGGGCAGCAGCGCCTCCAGCAGCGCCTGCGCCGCGTCGCGGTGACGCGGCAGCCGGCTTTCCACCAGCGTAATGGCCTTCGCCAGCGCGCGACGCTCGCCGCGCCTGAGCGCCTCGGGATCGACCGCAGTCATTCCGCGGGCGCGGTCGACTCGAGCACGGCGGCCAGCACCTTGCGCGCGGCCTGTGGAATCGGTGTTCCCGGTCCGAAGATGCACTTGACGCCGGCATCGTAGAGGAAGGGGTAGTCGTTTTCCGGAATCACGCCGCCGGCGATCACAATGATATCCGACGCCCCCTGCTTCTCGAGCTCACGGATCAGGGACGGCACCAGCGTCTTGTGTCCCGCCGCCAGCGAGGAGGCGCCGATCACGTGTACATCGTTCTCGATGGCCTGGCGGGCAACTTCCTCGGGCGTGGAGAACATGGGTGAGAGGTCGATATCGAAGCCGACATCTGCAAAGGCCGTGGCCACCACCTTGGCGCCCCGATCGTGTCCGTCCTGGCCCATCTTGCACACCAGCATGCGCGGGCGCCGGCCCTGTACTTCGACAAAGGCATCGATATCGCCGCGCATGGACTGCCAGTCCTCGTCGCTGTCGAAAGCGGCACCATAGACACCGGACACCGTCTGCGCCTGCGCCTTGAAGCGACCGAACTCGCGCTCCATGGCCGCGGAGATCTCGCCCACCGTGGCGCGCCGACGTGTCGCCTCGATGCACAGCTCCAGCAGGTTGCCCTCACCGCCGTGGGCACACTGGAAGATCGCCTCGAGGGCCTCTTCCACCGCGGATTCGTCGCGGGCCGCGCGCAGCGACTGCAGCCGCTGTATCTGCGATTCACGGACCTTGTCGTTGTCGATCTCCAGGATCTCGACGGCGCGGTCCGCCTCGCTCTGATACTTGTTCACACCGACGATGACATCCTCGCCGCGATCGATCCGCGCCTGCTTGCGCGCCGCGGCCTCCTCGATGCGCAGCTTGGGCATGCCGGTCTCGATGGCCTGGGCCATGCCGCCGGCCTCCTCGACCTCGGCCATCAGCACCCGCGCCTTGTCGGCGATGTCCCGGGTCAGGCTCTCCATCATGTAGGAACCGCCCCAGGGATCGACCACGTGCGTGATGCCAGCCTCCTCCTGCAGGATGAGCTGCGTGTTGCGGGCAATGCGTGCGGCGAAGTCGGAAGGCAGCGCAATGGCCTCGTCCAGTGCATTCGTGTGCAGCGACTGGGTGCCGCCGAACACCGCGGCCATCGCCTCTACCGTGGTGCGGACCACGTTGTTGTAGGGGTCCTGCGCAGTCAGCGACCAGCCGGAGGTCTGGCTGTGCGTGCGCAGCATGGAGCTCTTCGGATTCTGCGGCTCGAATTCCGCGACGATTTCCGCCCACAGGAGACGCGCCGCACGCATCTTCGCGATCTCCATGTAGAAGTTCATGCCGATGCCCCAGAAGAAGGACAGCCGCGGTGCGAATTCGTCGATATGCAGCCCGGCGGCGAGCGCCGTGCGAATGTATTCCTTGCCGTCGGCGAGGGTGTAGGCCAGCTCGAGTGCCGCGTTCGCCCCGGCCTCCTGGATGTGGTACCCGGAGATGGAGATGGTGTTGAAGCGCGGCATGTGGCGCGAACAGTAGGCAATGATGTCGCCGATGATCTTCATGCTCGGCGCCGGCGGGTAGATGTAGGTGTTGCGCACCATGAACTCTTTCAGGATATCGTTCTGGATGGTGCCGGCGAGCTGCGCCTGCTCCACGCCCTGCTCCTCGGCGGCCACGATGTAGCCGGCCAGCACGGGCAGCACGGCTCCATTCATGGTCATGGACACCGACACCTGGTCCAGTGGTATGCCGTCGAAGAGGACCTTCATGTCCTCCACCGAATCGATGGCCACGCCGGCCTTGCCCACGTCACCGGTCACCCGCGGGTGATCCGAGTCGTAGCCGCGGTGGGTCGCGAGGTCGAAGGCGACGGAAATGCCCTGTCCGCCGGCGGCGAG
>JAABTX010000342.1 GCA_011389655.1 Thioalkalivibrio sp. | reverse complement strand
ACTCCTTAGCCGGGGTTCATCCCTTTCCTCGGCGCGCTGCACCGGGCGCACCTCCGGGACCTCTTATGCTCGCCCTCTCGACCTGTTGGAATGCCCGCAAGCATCGCGACGGCGAGGCGTTGCTGTGGGAGATCGGCGAGCTCGGGTTCGGGGCGAGCGAGATCAGTCACGGCACCAGCGCGAGCCTGTTGCCCGGGATCTTCCGGCGGGTGGATCGGAGGCGAATACGGATCACCAGCGTGCACAACTTCTGTCCGTCGCCGGTGGAGATCGGGGTCGACGATCCGGATGTCTACCAGTTCACAAGTCCCCGGCCAGGGGAACGGCAGCGGGCGCTGGACCTCACCCTTCGCTCGCTCGAGACGGCGGCACGCTGCGGCGCGGAGACCCTGGTCATCCACCTGGGCAGCGTGCGGATGCGCTCCGGCAGCGCCCGCCTGGAGTCGATGGCCCGCGCAGGCAAGCTCTTCAGCCGGACGTTCTGCCGGGCCAAGCTGAAGATGGTGAGGCGACGCGAGCGCCTGGGGGCCCGACGGATGGATCAGGTGCGGGAATTGCTGAGCAAGATCGCTGACCGGGCCGCGGAAGTCGGCGTGTCGATCGGCATCGAGAGCCGGAGTCACTACGAGCAGATGCCGGACGAAAGGGAGTTGATGACCCTGATGGAGGACTTCGCCGATCATCCCCGGATCGGCTACTGGCACGATTTCGGCCACGTCCAGCGCAAGGCCAACGTCGGCCTACTCGATCATGCCGAGTGGATTGAACGCATGCGTCCGCACTGGTTGGGCGCGCACCTGCACGATGTCGAATGGCCGGCCACGGATCACCGGATTCCTTTCAGTGGCGGGCCGCACGGTATCGACTTTGATCGATTGATGGCGCTGGTTCCGCGTGACAAACCGCTGGTGTGGGAGTTGAGTCCCCGCCGCAACAAGCGCGAGGACATCATGGCAGCCAGGGAGGCATGGTTGAAACGATTCCCCTCGCCCGATCCGGCACCGTTCCCCAACACCCATGAATGATGAACCCAAACCCGACCTCGACGGGTCGAGCTCGACTCCGCAGGGGGAGGATGCGCCCGAGGCCACGGCCCGACGGTTCAAGCCGAGTCACTTCTGGTTGATCGCCGCAGCCGTGGCGACGGCGGCGGCCGGCGGCGTCTTCCTCTGGCTGTTCTTGACGGGCACCCTGCAGTGGGCGGATGTGTGGCGGTTCATCGAGGCCACGCGCGACTGGATGGCGCAGCGACCGCTGTTGTTCTTTCTGGCGATCGTGATCCTGCCCGCGTTCCCGATACCGCTGAGCCCGCTGCTGTTGATGGCGGGTGCGGTGTTCGAGCCGAGATTCGGCCTGCTTGGCGCCAGTGCCGTGACGATCCTGGCGCTGGCGCTGAACATGGCCTGGAGCTACTGGGCCGCGGCCGGTCCCGCGCGGAATCTGGTCCAGTTCCTGCTCAAACGGTTCAGCACCAACATCCCTTCCCTGCCTCCCGGTCAGGCGCTTCAACTTCTGCTCATCCTGCGCATGACGCCCGGGATTCCATTTTTCCTTCACAACCTCGTGCTCGGCTTCCTGCGGGTTCCCTTCGCCAGCTACCTGATCATCTCCACCCTCATCATCGGCTCGATCGCGGTCGGTTGGATCATCTCCGGCGGTGCCCTGATGGACGGGCGGGTGGGCATGGCCCTGCTGGGGGTGGGCATCATCCTGATGGTTGCGTTCGCCACCCGCATCATCGGCGGCAGGATCAGGCGGCGTCGCAAGGCGCGGCCCGACGGCACGAGCGCCTAGCACCCAGCGCGGCGAACGACCGACCCTCTTTCTTCACACTTGATCCCATGCACAGCGACAACAGCATCCTTATCCGCGCGCCCCGCCAGCGCATCTTCGACGTCACCACCGACCTGGAGCGCTGGCCCAAGCTCCTGCCGCACTATCGTTACATCAACTTTATCCGACGCGACGAGTCGTCGAGCCGGGTGAAAATGGCCTGTTATCGAGGGGTGCTGCCGATTTCATGGGAGTCGGATCACGAGGTCAAGCCCGACGTGTTCGAGCAGCACTTCCATCACTTGAAGGCGTTCACCAAGGGCATGCACGTGGTCTGGACCTATCAACCCGAGGGCGAGGACGCGGTCCGGGTGACGATCGTTCACGACCTCAAATTCCGGTTGCGCCCGCTGGCCCCGCTGATGGAACCGCTGCTCGGGCACGGCTTCATCGAGCCGGTGGCGGGCCGCACCCTGGCGACGTTCAAGCAGCTGCTGGAAGCCGAGGCCGCCGGAGGTCCGACCATCGAATGACCCGCTGGCATCCGCAGGGCACGCCGGACGACCGGCGTGCGGTGATCACGGGCATCGGACCGGTGACGCCGATCGGCGTCGGGCTGGA
>JAABTX010000341.1 GCA_011389655.1 Thioalkalivibrio sp. | reverse complement strand
GCAACTCGGAATCACGGCGGCGATGAAGCCGTTTCGGTGGACGACGAACCAGAAGCGTCGTTTGAAACGACGAATCGGCTACGAATCGCGAGCCGGCCGAATGCTTCGGCACGGCCCACCTCGTCCCGGCGGCTGCGTCGTCCTCCTCGCAGTTGGCTCCGTTTGCGTCGCCGGCACCAGCACCGTGATCATTTGGGCGGTTTGCTGACGCCGCGTTCGACCGCCGGCTGTCACCTTCCGTTACCGCAGCCAGGGGCCGAGCAGGTCTTCAAGATCTTCGGCCTCGAGCGTCTCGTGGGCCAACAGGTTGTCGGCGATCGCCGCGATTCTCGCCCAGTGATCCGAATCATCGAACATTCGATGCAGCTCGCGCGTGACCGACTCCAGGTAGGCCAACCGATCACGCTCGGCTGCCGTGACATGAGCCGCGGCCTGCCAAGCGAGCCGCCAATCCGCGGCCCATTCCGCGACAAAGCCGGGATGGTACGGATCACCGCTAAAGTGCATCTCGGCCACCGGACCCGCCAGCGCAACCATCACCTGCTTCTCGTACAGTTCCCGACCCGCGAATCGATCCAGCGGCCACTCGACCCGAATGTCCGCGTACCGCTCGGGACCGTCGTCCCAATCGGGCTCAATCGTCACCGAGCGCACGCGGGCGCCGACGTAGAACGCCATGAAGGCGTGACCCGCTTCGTGATAAGCGCTCGTCTCGGGATCGGTCACCGCTCACTCATTTCGAATGGGCAACGTCAGTTCAATCGCCAGGCCGCGAAGTTCAACACCCCCGCGAAGCTGACCCACGCCAGGTACGGCGCCATCAGCCAACCGGCAACCCACGATCGTCGGAAGAACGCCCAGGTCGTCAGCAGGATCGCGACCCACAGCACCACCAGCTCAATCAGCGCCCACCCCGGGCGGTGCAAACCGAAGAAGATCCACGACCAGCCGACGTTCAACACCAGCTGAACACCGAACAGACCGAGAGGGAATGCGGCGGCCTTCAGCCCCGCCGGTTTCCAGATCAGCCAAGCCGCCACCGCCATCATCGAATAGAGCGTGGTCCAGACAGGGCCGAACACCCAGCTGGGAGGCTGCCACGAAGGCTTCTCGAGAGTCCTGTACCAGCCCTCAATCTCGGACCCGGTCACGATCCCGCCCACTGCGCCCGCCCCCAGGCAAATCGCGATGAAAGCGACCAGACCGAACCCCCGTGCCGCAGGCGTCATTGCCTTCCTCCGTTTGAAATAGTCCGCTTGGCCAGTCCGCTCGCTCTTTGCGTCGCGGTCGCATGGGCGACGGTCTGCGAGTCGAAAATGTCCGGCCTTCCCTCCATCCTGGCGAATCGCACGTGACGTGGTACCCGCAGGCGATTCCGTCCCGTCGATCGTTCGCTAAATTCCAATCAAGACAGAATCGCGAGCAATCGATCAAGGATTCCCGACCCATTCTGGGCTACCGCAGTGTGCCGCACTATTGTTCACGCTACGATGCATCAACTCTGCGAAACCGGTGCCTCCGCGGCCTCCGATTCTTGGTCGCTGAGCACTTCTTCGTGGACGTAGCGGCGAAAGGCTTCGGGAGAGGAGAAGCATCGGTATCCGGCCAGGCTGGCAGCGTCCTCAACCTCGTGCGATTCGTCGATGAGCAGTGCAACCGGCTGCGATAGGCCCGTCTGAAGGCCGTTCGGCCAGGCGAGGTCGAGAAAGGCGATTTGGTTGCCGGAGTCGTCGGTCAATTCGTGCTCAAGTTCACCGGCTGGCAAGCCGTTCTCAGTGACCCATTGGTTACAGCTGATGAGAACGACTTCCTCGTCGTCGCTGTCGACGCTGCCCGGGACGTACTCGGAAACCGTTGCGATGAAGTCTTGATCATCGGAGCCCGCCGCCTCGGGGACGTGACCGCTGGCGAGCTTTTCGAGGAAGTCGTTGGCGGCGGCGGCTAACAGCTTCCGCCGTTCAGCGAGAAACTGGAAGTAGTTTTCCACCCTCCAAAGATCCGGGTCCATCGGAATCCAGTGCGATGCGATCGCGCCAGGTGACTGCTTCTCGTAGTGGGGCAGGTATTCCGCTGGGTCGCGTTTGGAGACTTCCAGGTTCGTCTCCTGCGTCAGGAAGGTGAAGTTTGCAATCGCGTTCACTTCCCGTTTCTTATAGCCGGCATCGTACAGTCGCTTCTTTGGGAAGATGTGGTGGATCTGCAGGCGGTTTAGCTGACCGAGCAAGTGATTGACCAATTCATCGCCGGTGCCCCAATCGCGCGCGTGACATGCCCGGGTCATCATGTAAAGCAGCGGGTAAAACCGGTTGCCTTTGGTCGCGCCAGCGAAGTCGCTTTCGTTCAACCGTAGATCTCCGCGATTCTCTCGCAGCCGGTCGAGAAGCCGATCGAGCGCCCCGTTTTCTCCC
>JAABTX010000340.1 GCA_011389655.1 Thioalkalivibrio sp. | reverse complement strand
TGCCGGGCAGGCCTCTCTGGATCTGATCCGCCGAACCCACGCACAGGGGCGGAAGCTCTACGTGTGGACGGTCGACGACCCGGTGACGATGGTGCGGCTGATATCGATGGGCGTCGACGGGCTGATCACCAACAGGCCGGCGCTGGCCCGGCAGGTGGTGGCGGCGCGGAACCAGCTCTCCGCGCCTGAACGCCTGCTCCTTTGGATAAGCGACCGGTTCCGGCTCAAGAGCTTCGATCTGGTGGCCGACGAAGTCGATGCCTGAGCGTCCAAACACCGCGGTCGCTGTGCTTCTGGGCCTTTGCATCGCCGTCCTCGCCCCGACGCACGCGACCGCGCAGACGGAACCCGGGGAGTCCTTCGCCTTGCGTCTCTCCATCGAGATGGCGGCACATCGCCGTCTGGTCGCGGTCATGAACAGGACCGGACACGTACCCGCTCCGTTCACCACCGACGGCTGCAGCGGCGGACTGTCGATGGCCTGGGACCTGATCGCGGATCTCCTGCCGGCGTTCGCCCGCACCCACGAGGCGCGACCGCCCTGGGAGGCCTGCTGCGTGACTCACGACCGGACCTATCACGCCGCGGGCGCCGCGCACACAGCCGAAGACAGCTACCGGGCGCGGTTCGCAGCCGACGCGGCGCTGCGGGAGTGCGTGCTCGACACCGGTGCCCACCGGACGCCATACCTGTCGGAGACCTACGGTCTGACCGAAGGGCAGATCACGGGTGCCTACGCGATAATCGCCGACGCCATGTTCGATGCGGTGCGGCTCGGCGGCGGACCCTGCAGCGGGTTGCCGTGGCGCTGGGGCTACGGCTATCCCCACTGCCTGCTCGGAAAGTGAGCGAATCCCTCGGGACGCCGGCGCCCGGTATTGCCTTCCGCGACGGCGTCCGGAACGTACTGGCGCGCCAGGCCCATCCCTGCCCCAACCCCCCGGGCCGCATGCACGGCAGGCATCCGTGCATGCTCAGTCGCCGAGAAACTCGCGCTGCCACTCCTCCCATTCCTCGCTGGCGGTGACCACGAGCAGGGCCCGGTTGATGGGCTCGCGAAGTTCCCCCGCCTCGATCACTGCGAAACCGTAGTCCTGTTCGTCGAGAATGAAGGGCAGTACATGCAGACTGTGCATTTCCCAGGCGCTGATCTGGTACCGCAGAAGCGCCTCGTCCGACACAACGGCCTCGACCTCGCCCCGCTCGAGTGCCTGCAGCGCATCGGTCAGTGCCTCGTAGGCAGTGAAGTCGATCTGCCGGCCGTTCAGCCATTCGGCCGCGGTGGTCCCCGGCAGGGCCGCCACATGCGCGCGGCGAAGATCCGAGGGCGAACTCACGCGCGACTCCAGCTGGCCCACCGTCAACGACGAGGTGATCAACGCGGTGAACGTCGATACCGTGACCAGCGCCGCGAACATCCAGATCAGACCGATCAGTCGCCCGAAGAAGGTCACCGGCGCCTTGTCTCCGTAGCCGACGGTGGTCATGGTCACGGCCGCCCACCAGAAGCCGGAGCCGATACCCCGGAGCGGCCGCTGGCTGAACTGCGCCTTGTTGCGGCGGCGCTCGGCCAGCCACAGCAGCATGCCCCAGAAGGTCAGCAAGGCCACGAGGGCCAGCAGCACCATCATGAAGTCGCGCGAGAAGAACACGCGCACCACGGCCCACCAACCGCTGTCGTGGCGAAGGCTGGCCGCCACCCCGAGGCCGGTCCGGAACCAGGAATGGGTGAAGTCCAGCCGCCTCTCGCGTTCGGCGGTGATGGTGAGCGCGCCAACCGCTACATCCAGCTCCCCGCTAGCAGTCTCCTCGAGGATCGCCTGGATGCCGCGTTCGCGATACACGTAGTCCACCTGCATCTCCCCGGCCAATGCCTCCCAGAGGCGGATCGCGAGGCCGTCGTAACCCCCTGCACCGTCGGGAATCACGAATGGTGGCGCTACCCGCACTCCGACCTGAAGGGTCTCCTGATCGTGCGGGTCCTGCGCCTGCACGTTGGTCGAAGGGAAAACGGAAAGCACGAGCAACGCGGAAAGCAATCGGATCATGCGGCCTCCTGACCGGGATTCGCGCCCATCCTGCCGTGCAGGCGTCCCGCTGTCACGGTGACTTGCACTGCATCGCACCCGGGTTCAGCCCCCGTATCCAGCATGGTGCAGCGCCCGGAGCTGCCTTGTGAGACCGGCCCTTCCCCCCGAACCGGCGCCGGACAGTGGTCTCAGTGCCTGGAGGCCATTGCCCGGGCGAGGGCCTCCACGGATAGCGGCTTGGTCAGGTAGCGTTCGATGCCAGTGTCCCGGGAACGGCGTTGTACTTCGGGGCTGCCGAAGCCGCTCATGCCGATGAGGCGGACCCCCTGCAGGCCGGGCAGCCTGCGCAGGCGGCGCGCCACCTCGAAGCCGTCCATATCCGGCAGTCCGATA
>JAABTX010000339.1 GCA_011389655.1 Thioalkalivibrio sp. | reverse complement strand
ATCGTGACCGGATCACCCGGGCGTTCCTGAACGTCACCGAACAGTTGGGACAGGCGATATGACCCCCGCATCCCGCCTGTCGTGGAAAGAGGTCCGCGACCGGATTCACGACCAGATCCTGACCGGGCGGTACGGCCCCGGCGACCGCCTGCCGCGCGATGCCGATATTGCCGAGGATCTGAACTGCGCGCGATCAACCGTGCAGCGGGCGATGCAGGATCTTTCGGACAGCGGACTGGTGGAACGCAGGCGCAAGGGGGGAACCCGGGTGCGGCCCGATCCGGTCACCCGCGCCACGCTCGACATCCCCATCACCCGCCGGGAGGTGGAGCAACGCGGCGGGCGCTATGGCTATCATCTGATCCGCCGCAGCGAAGCCAGCGCGCCATGCTCGGTGCTTTCGGCGTTCGAGCTCGACACGCCGCGCCCCATGGTCCGTGTCGAGGCCCTGCACCTTTGCGACAGCCGCCCCTACATCCTCGAGGACCGTTGGATTTGTCCCGAGACGTCACCCGAAATTCGGGATCTAGATTTTACCGCGCAGAGCGCCAACGAATGGCTCGTTCACAACAAGCCATATACAAGGCTCGACCTGCGCTTCTACGCCATCTCTGCCGACGACGAGATTGCAGGCCTTCTCGACGCATCCGTCGGGTCTGCGCTCATGGTGATCGAGCGCACGACCTGGATAGACGCCGCGCCCATTACCACGGTGAAAGCGATCGCGAGGCCCGGCTATCAGATACAGACCGGCAACTGAGCTCTAAAGGCAATCCGCCAGGGTCGTCGCCAGATTGCGCAGCAATTTCGGATAGAGCGCGATGCCCGGTTCGAGGTCCGAGCCAAGCGGATCCAGCACGGCCGTCCTGGCGTCCGCACCATCCATCACGGCCTCTACGATACCTGGGGCGAACTGTGGTTCCGACAGCACGCAGGTCACGCCTTCTGCGCGCACCCGCGCCCGGATTTCGGCGATCCGCGCGGGGCTGGGATCGGCCGCGTCCGACACCGATATCGCCCCGGCCGCACGAATGTTCATAGACTCCTCGAAATATTGGTAGGCATCGTGGAACACGATGAAATTGGCGCCGCGCACCGGGTCGAGGATCGCGTTGATCTCTGCTTTCAAGTCCGCCATGTCTTCGAGACCGGCCGCGGCGTTGGCTCGATAGGCATCGGCGTTCTCGGGATCGGCGTCCGACAGCGTTGCCGCAATCGTGTTCAGCCACGTGGTGGCGTTGTCCGGTGACAACCAGGCATGCGGATCCTGATCGCCATGGCCGTGATCGTGCGCGGCGTGCTCGGGGTCGGCGTCATGGTCGTGCGCGTGCTCATGCTCCTTCTCCTCGTGGGCGTAATCCTTGCCGCCATCGGCTTCGGCGTCATGTGCATCGCCTTCGTGACCTGCATGTTCACCTTCGCTGTGCGCATGGTCGTCGTGGGTGTCACCGTCGTGACCATTGTCATGCGCCTCGAAAAGTGCGCTTTGCCGGGTCGGCAGCGTGACCGTCCCTTCGGCTTCAATCAGTTCGACCACCTCCGCCTGCCCGGCCAGCGAGTCCAGCGCATCCGCCAGCCACGGGGTGAGGTCGTGGCCGAGCCAGAAAACCACGTCCGCCTCCTGCAATGCCCCCGCGTCGGAGGGCCGCAAGCTGTATTCGTGCGGGCTTGCACCCGGCGCCACTATCAGCGCCGGCTGCCCCACGCCGTCCATGACGCGGGCGACCAGCGAGTGAATCGGCGCGATATCCACGGCCACTTGGGGCGCCTCGGCACCGGCAGATCCTGCAACAAGCGCCACCGTGGCGGACAAGGAAAGAAGAGTTCTGGACATCGCGACCTCTTGTGATTACATAACATTACATGTCGAATATACGAACTGTTATAATATGACAAGTACCATCAAGTCAGGACGCGCTAGTCCGAATGAAACGCTAGGCTTCGAGACGCACGATCACGCCAGTTGCATCGCAGCCGCGATTTCCGAGGCCGAGGCGCATTGCGCCCGCGAAGGGCTGCGCTTTACCCCCGTCCGTCGCAAAGCACTGGAAATCCTGCTTCAGGAGCACCGTGCGCTTGGCGCCTATGACATGCTCGACCGCCTGCGCGAAGCTGGTTTCGGCTCCCAACCCCCGGTGGCATATCGCGCGCTCGAGTTCCTTGTGGCCAACGGCTTTGCGCACAAGATCGAACGGCTCAACGCGTTCGTGGCCTGCTCCCACCCAGGCGCCAAACACTCCCCCGCCTTCATGATCTGCCGCCAATGCGACTCAGTGGCCGAGGCACAGGCCACTCCGGCCAGTGGCGAATTGGGCGACACGGCCCGTGCGGCCGGCTTTCGGATCGAACGAACCGTGGTCGAGGCCGAGGGTCTTTGCCCCGCCTGTTCCGCCAAGGCGGGCACATGAGCCTGATCTCTGTCG
>JAABTX010000338.1 GCA_011389655.1 Thioalkalivibrio sp. | reverse complement strand
CGATGCCCCTTGAAATGTTCATACATCTGGCCGCCCAATTCGCCCAGGATCAACTGATGCCGCGTCAACGGCGCAGGGCTCATGTCATAAGCCTCGCCGCCAACGATTTCCCAACGCTCGTCATCGGGCCAGGCTCGGTAATCCGACCAGGTGAAATAGTGACCTTTATATGCGGTTGCCGTGCTCATTGACTTCCTTATTGGCTTCGGGGGTCATCCATCTCGCCATTCTTCATTTGCCCATCATCTTCCCGATCCGCTCTGCTCTCAATCCGTTTTCCAATCCGTTCCCCGTTGCCGGGTGTGCCTCTGGTTGACGATGACTTCCCGTCGTCCCTGATTTCCCTCATCCCTTGGCTTTCATGGCACCATCGTGGTTTCGACGTAGACACTCTGTTTTCTCACCTTCATACGAAAAATCCCTAGCAGCGCGGCCGTGATCGCTACATCATAAAACGGCCGGCCAGCCACCAGAGGACGGTCAGGGCGACGGCCCATTTGAGGCGGCGGCGGTTGCGGGCGATGCGCACTTCGCGGCGCACCGGCATGACGGAGTCCAGGTCGCGGCGCAACAGGCACATGGCCACGCGGTCATGCCGGGCAAAACGCCCCTGCTGCTGGTCCCGCTCCGGTTGCATGCCGAAACCGGCCATGTGAT
This sequence comes from Thioalkalivibrio sp., assembly GCA_011389655.1. GTDB lineage: Bacteria > Pseudomonadota > Gammaproteobacteria > Ectothiorhodospirales > Ectothiorhodospiraceae > Thioalkalivibrio. Next base: position 1,770 of record JAABTX010000338.1, on the reverse strand, counting down.
TCAGCAACCGTCCGCGCGGCAAGTCGCGCGAAACCAGTGGCACCTTGGCGTTGATTTTTTTCGGCATTTTCCTGCTCCATCCGCAACGCTACCAGCCTGTTACCCACAGGAACGCGGCTGCCAGTGCGCTCAGCGCCAGCACCATCGGCAAGGCCAGGGCGACGCCTACCTTCAGCCAGAACCCGAACCCCTTTTCCGCCAGGGAATCGCGCTGCGCCCCATCCAGCGGCACCAGCGAGCCAGCCCCCCGTTCGCCGCGCTGCCAGCTTTCGGCGTCGACCTTGGCCACGGATTTGTTGTAGACCATGCGCGCATTCTCGACCAGCGCCAGTGATCGATCGAGCTGCTCCTCGAATTCGGCCTCGTCCCAGCGTTCCTCATGGATGGCATGGATCTCGGCCAGCAGCGCCTTGAACGTCTCCCGCGTCGACCCCAGCAACTCGACCATGCGGGCCGCCCGCACCTCGTCCTTTTCCATCTGCAGGATGCTGCGGGTCAGGCTGGCGATGATCTCCTTCTTACCCTGGTCATAGTGGTTCTGCTTGCGGTTGAGTTCCTGGAGTGCCTTCTTGGCATACTCGAGCTCGTCCTGCCGCATCCGCAGCCGCTCGATCTCCTCGGCCGCCCCAGCCACTTTATCGGCGATATCATCCTTCTGCCGCGCCAGCCGATCAGCGGCGCTCGCCGCCTCCGTTTCCGTGTCGGCGTCACCCGTATGCTTCGATAGATCAAGATCCGTGAAATTACCTGCCATGCTCTACTCCTTCCGCTCAGGGGATTCTCAACACCTGCCCCACCCGCACATTAACTGAATGACCAAGGACATCGCTGTTGGCCTCCTGGATGCCGTGCCAGCGGGTGGCGTCGCCATAGACCTTCAAGGCGATACGCGAGAGCGTGTCGCCCCGCTGCACGGTATAGGTTCGCTGGATCGCCGGTTCATCGACTGGATCGGAAGCCGCGGGATCGGCATCAGAGACAGCGGGCAATTCGGGACTGCGTGGTGTTTCCGGCACCGTCTCCGGCACGACAGGCCGGGGTTCCGTCATCTCCGGGATTGCCGGTTCTGCCGGCTCCGGCGGCTCGACAGCGGCTGTCGGTTCCAGCACTGCCCGATCAACGGTTTGCGTCTCCTGCCGGGGACCAGCAGCCGCCACCACCGGCTCTGTTTCGGTAGCGGCGGGCGCACCCCCTGAGATCACCTGCTCACGCAAGCGGCGGCGTTCGGCCTCGCGCAAGGCCAGCAGTTCCTTTTCCTGCGCGGCTACGGTTGCCGCCAGCGATTCCAGACGCGCGCGCATGCGGCTGTTCTGCTCCAGCAGTTCCATCGCGGAAGGGCCGTCGGCCCCGTTCACGGTCACCCGGCTGGCCACGAATGCCCGCTCGGCCTGCTGCATCCGCGTCCGGATCATGTCGTCCTTCTCCGTGCCGGGCCGCAACTCGAGATAACGGTTGTAGTGGTAGACCGCCCGCAGGTAGTCCTTCTCCCGGTCGTGCAGCACCAAGGCCAGATCCAGATGCGGCCTTGCCATGGTCGGGTACGTGTCCAGCACCTTGCGGAACAGCGTGGCGGCGGTTTCGTAGTCACCCAGATCAACCATCTCGTAGGCCTTGGCCAGGATCCGGTTGCTGCGCTCCTTCTCATCGAGATACCCCGCCCGCCCGCAGCCGGCAACGGACAGCAACAGCCCCGCCAACGGCAGCATGGCAAGGCGAGGCAGGCACGTCGATATTAAACCGTATTGTCTCTTATGGCGTTTCATTGACGGA
>JAABTX010000337.1 GCA_011389655.1 Thioalkalivibrio sp. | reverse complement strand
GGCTCTGGATCCTCGATCCGGTGCCGCCCTGGCTACCGTCTCGCAACTGGCTGCACCGGCTATCGCAGGCGCCCAAGCACCACCTCGCCGACCCGGGCCTCGCCACCCGGATGCTTGGCCTCTCCACCGGGGCCTTGCTGGCCGGCGACGAGGCCAGCGTCGCTGTACCACGTGATGGGACGCTGCTTGGCCACCTCTTCGAGTCGCTGGTGACGCTCTGCGTGCGTGTCCAGGCTCAGCCGGCCGAGGCCAGGGTCCGGCATCTTCGCCTGCACGGCGCCCGTCGCGAGGTCGACCTCATCATCGAGCGTGCCGACCAGCGGATCGTCGCCATGGAGGTGAAACTGAGTGGGGTCGTCGAGGACGCGGACGTCAAGAACCTGATCTGGTTGCGCGACCAGCTGGGTGATGACCTGCTCGATGCCGCTGTGGTCAATACCGGGCCTCGCGCCTTCCGACGGGCCGACGGGATCGCCGTCATCCCACTGGCCTTGCTTGGCAGTTGATCCGGCGCGAGGGCGCTAGCGCTGGGGGCGGCGGTACCGTCGCGGCGGGGAATCAGGAGCTTATCGGCGCCCCGAGTCGTGTGGAGTTCAACATTCATGAATGTCCGGGTTAGCAATATTCTGGAAGAGGTTGACGCAGACCCCAAATGTGGTACCATATTTGGACCACCCCAAGCAGGAGGTCCCACGGTGAGCCTGAAGGAAGACATTCGCCCCGTAACCTATTTGAAAACAAAAGCTTCTGACCTTTTGAAGCAGGTTTCTGACACGAAGCGACCCGTCATCATCACGCAAAATGGGGAGCCGCGTGCGGTACTGCAGGACGCCAGAAGTTACGAGGATATGCGCTATGCGCTGGGCCTCATGAAACTTATCTCGCAGGGCGAGGAAGATGTCCGCAAGGGCAAGGTCTGCTCCCAGGATGAGGTTTTTTCTCGTATCGCTGATGCGGTTGACGGGAAATGAGCAAAACGTTCGAAGTTCTGTGGGCCGATGTGGCCGAGAGTGACCTGAAGGGCATCATCCTCTACATTGCCGAGGAGAGCCCGGGCAACGCAAAAAAGTTGCTCGCTCGGATCAGGGTCAGAACAGCGAAGCTCGCCAGGTCGCCGATGCAGGGGCGAGTTGTTCCGGAGTTGCTCAGCCAGGGTATTTCTCAGTATCGAGAGGTTGTAATCTCTCCGTGGCGCGTGATTTACAGGGTCGAAGCGGACCGGGTTCTGGTGGTGTCTGTTGTCGACTCGCGTCGGAACGTGGAGGACATCCTGCTGGGCAGGTTTTTGAATTGAAATTGCTAACAATTCGTGAGGCAACGACCTGTGAGAAATCTCCTGCTTTTGACTGGTGCCGTACTTGTTCAGATGGGGATCATCCTGATTCTTGCAGCGCCGGTGTCTGCCCAGGTCGTCCCCTACTGGATCCCGGACGACGGCTGCACCCTCGGTTACGGGCCCGATGGCGTCGCCGTCGAGTGGTACGAGGGGCGGGAGTCCCCGCTGGAAATGGCCCATACGATGGACCACCTGGACTTCCGGTTCGATCAATACGACCGGGACGATGACGACCTCTTCCTCACGGATCAGGTATACGCGGGCATGGAGGATCACCGGTTCAGTTACGATCCCCCGCTCAAGTGCCTGGACATGCCACTGACCACCGGCAAGACCTGGACGAGCGAATCCGTGCGTACCCGCGAGGGCGGCGGCTCAGCCCCGCAAACCCACGTCCTGACCTGCACCGTGGTCGGCCCCCGGATCGTCGATACCATCCTCGGCCCCCTCGATGTGATCGAGGTCATCCGGGAACTGACGATCAGTTCCAGCTACACCACCGTCTCGACCCTCCTGCTGAACGATCAGTTCGGGAACGTGAACGACCTGGTCTCCCTGTCGAATTGCGCGACGGTCGCGACCGAGGGTCTGTCCTGGGGAGAGGTGAAGGCCCTCTACAGGTAGGCGTTCCGGGGCCGGAGGCTCATTCGCGTCCTCACGTCTCGAACGACTCTGTTGGCGTTCGGCGACCGTTCCGTTGTTCTCGGCAGTGACCAGGGCTCCTCCGGATCCGATCCCCAGGTGGTCGGTGAAAACACGGCATCGGCGTGGGGCGGGGCGGAAATCGAACAGTCCCGCCTATCCCATCCGCCCGGCTTCCTCTATCCTCTTGCACATGAAGCTCCTCCTCAACCTCGCCGCCATCCTGGCCGCCGCGTACGTCGTGATCACCCTGGCCGCGTTCCTGCTGCAGGACCGCCTGCTCTTCTTTCCGCGCCCCCTCGCACACCAGGCGCGCCAGGCGCTCGCCGAGCATGCCATCCGCTTCGACCACGACGGGGTCGAGCTCCACGGCTGGCTCCACCGCGACGAGGATGCGGCCGGCCAGCCGTTCCTGATCTATTTCGGGGGCAATGGCGAGGAGGTCTCCTGGAACTTCCCGCGCC
>JAABTX010000036.1 GCA_011389655.1 Thioalkalivibrio sp. | reverse complement strand
GACCGGCCATTGACGCGCATCGTCATCGACCGCGAGCGGGTGGCTGACCTCGGGCTTTCCATGGCCGACGTCGGGCGCGAGATGTCGTCGCTGCTCGGCGGCGGTTTCATCAACCGCTTCAACATGCAGGGCCGATCCTACGAGGTCATTCCCCGGGTCGAGCGTGAGCTGCGCGCGGTGCGCCAACAGCTGGCGGACTACTACATCCGCGCCGACAACGGCGAACTGGTGCCGCTGGGCGGCGTGATTTCGTTCGAGCAGACCGTGGAGCCTTCGCAGCGCACCCAGCACAACCAGCTCAACTCGATGGCGCTCGAAGGCGTGATCGTCGGCGGGTCGTCCATGGGCGAGGCGATCGAATTTCTGGAACAGGCCGCCGAAGAGACCTTCCCACAGGGATTCAGCTTCGACTACAAGGGCGAATCCCGGCAGTTCAAGCAACAGGGGGGCGCCTTGCTGATCACTTTCTTCCTCTCGCTCCTGGTGATCTACCTGGTGCTCGCCGCGCAGTTCGAAAGCTGGCGCGACCCGTTCATCATCCTGATCTCGGTACCGCTGTCGATCGCCGGCGCGATGTCGTTCATCATGCTGGGTGCGGCCAGCATGAACATCTATACCCAGGTCGGGCTGATCACGCTGATCGGGGTGGTCTCCAAGAACGGTATCCTGATCGTGGAATTCGCCAACCAGCTCCAGATCGACAGGGAACTGAACCGGCGCGAGGCGGTGCTCGAGGCCGCGGCCATTCGGCTGCGCCCCATCCTGATGACCTCGGTGGCGCTGATCGTCGCCATGATTCCGCTGCTGACGGCCAGCGGCCCGGGTGCGGAAAGCCGCTTCGCCATCGGGCTGACGATCGCCACCGGCCTGGGCATCGGGACGGTGCTGACGGTGTTCGTGCTGCCGGCGTTTTATTGCCTGCTGGCGCGGGATCATGCGTCGCAGCGTGGCCAGCATGCCGGGGCGGAGGCTACGGCCTGAGGCCGGCCGGCCTTGACCTTGCCCCGGGGTGGAATCCCCGAGCCGGAACCGCCCACGCGGTCGCTCGCCTCAATCCGAATCCGCGGTGACACCGACTTCCATGGCAATCCGCTCGCCGTCCACCGAGTCGATCTCCTTGGGATCCGGAAGACGCACTCTGTCAGCTGCGATACTGGTATTGGCAGTTGGGTCGACCAGTGTGTCCCGTACCGCTGATGCGCGCGCGTTGGCGATGGCTTCGAGCTCGGCGTCCGTGACGGATTGTGCTGCGATGACCCGTTCGGCCAGGTGGTTGCGATAGGCCAGGGCGTCCAATCCCGTTCCGTCGGATGGCTCATCCTGTGTTTCAGTGAAACGGGCCCGGATCTCCTGCAGGTCAGCCTGCGGGTAATACGTGGTGAACATCTGCTCGAGAACACCCTGGTTGGACTCGGCTGTCAGGCTGGGGTCCGCGGCCTCGCGGCCCGCTTCAGCCAAGCGTCGCCGCAGGGTTTGGGTGGCTTTCTCACGTTGCAGGGCCGGGCCATCGAAGGTTCGGCTGAAGGGACCGGCGAGTTCCACGGCCAGAGCCGGACGCTGGTTGAGGGCCTCGCGAAGCTTGGCGACGCGCTCGCGCTGGGGAGGGAGCAGGTCGGCGCGGCCCTGCAGAAATTCAACTTGACCAAGGTCCTCCGAGTCGGCGCCGACGAGGCTTGCCAGAAAACTGAACGGTGCCTCGATCACAGACGTAATGGCGTTTCCCAGTGCTTGACGGATGACCTGGTTGAAGTCGAATTCCGGGTCGGCGACATTCCCTGTCACCGGGAGATCGAGATCGATCACGCCCTCACTGTCCTGTAGCAGGGCTATGGCCAGGTCAAGCGGCAGGTCCATGGCGTCGCTGGAGGCCATCTTTTCGCCGAGCTTCAGATCATGGAGCACCAGGTTGTTTTGTCCGTCAAGTTGCTTGTCCTTGACCGTGTAGTCGAGGTCGAGGTCCATGGTGCCCCCTGCGATCTTGCGGCCGGCGAAGTCCACGGTGTAAGGGGAGTATTCCGGGATCTGAAGGTTGCTGAAGCTCAGCTGCAGATTGGTCGCACGCGTGGGATGCCAGGCATCGACGGTGCCGTCGACGCGCGCCAGGCCGTACTCTGCGACCTGGCCTTCCAGCTTGATCCGTGCCGGCTCGGCCGAGGTGGAGCTCAAGGTCGATATTTGCCCGCCCAACGTGTGGATGCTCGTGGAGAAGGGCAGCGGCAGGGAGTAATCCGCAAACCGGAGGGCGCCGTCGGTCAGGTCAATCGCCTCAATGATGATACCGAACGGGGCTGCCTCCTCGTCCGTGCGTCCGGGGTCGCTGTAATCCTCGGCGTCGGCCGAGGGCCGCTGCGCGATGATCTGCCCGAAGTTGGTGGTCTGGTCCTCGTAGATGACTACCCGACCCGACAGACCGTCGATGAAGATGGTGTCGGTTTCAAGCTGCCTGTCCTTGAGGCGCAGACCAAGCCTTTCGGTGCGAAGGCCTTGCCACCCAATGAGTGGTTCGTCATCGGGACCGGCCCTGATGCTCAGTGCCTCAACCGCGGCGGAGCCCTGAAATGCAAAGGGCTGCTGAGCATCTGTCTGCATTTGGCCGCTCAGATCCAGTGTCCCGCCAACAAGCCGCACGTCCGCGAACTGCCGCAGGTAGGGTGCGGCCTGCACCAGTGACAGTTCATCGATGCGGGCGCTGCCCTCCAGGCCGGGGGTTGGTAGAAGTTGCAGCGTACCGTCGAAGGCGAGCATGCCGCCTCCCGACAGTTGCCCTTCCAGACGTAGCGGGGAGCGCGTGCCTTTCTGCAGTTCGAATTGCTTTACGGATAGCCCGACATCCTGCAGCTCCAGCGTTACCCGCTTCGGATGATCAGCGGTAGCCGCCGTCGCGTCCTGCAGGTTGTCAGCGAAGCGCAGCACACCGTCCTCGACGCGCAGATCGTTGATGCGCAACGCAGGCAGTGGCGCGGGTTCATCATCGGACGGACCCTTGTCAGACTGCTCGGCGGCAAGCCGGGAGAGGCGGGTTTCCCCCGAGGCGAAGCGTTCTTCCTGAATGATCGGTTGGTCGAATCGGATGGTTTTGAAGGTCCAGGCTCTGTTGACCACGCTTGACCACGCAAGATCGATGAACAACCGGTTCCAGCCGAGCAGCTGCCGGTTGTCGGTGTCGTCAAGTTCGACGCCGTCGATCCGGAGCGTCAGCGAGTAGGGGTTGGCCTGTATTGCCTCTATGCGGAGTTCCCGCCCAAGGTCTTCCTGAGCGGTGGTCACTGCGAGGTACTGGATGATCCAGGGCAAGCCAAAAAAGCCCAGCAAGGTGTACAGAACGATCAACACGAGCAGCCAGAACCGGATCCGGCGCGGTGAAGCCCATCGTGTTCGCAGATAGCCGCCAAACCGGCGGACTGAACCCTTGTGCATAAGACCACGACCATTGGCATGAGCCGGTTTGCACAGTGTAGAGATGCCTGTGTCCAGCGTCACTTCCGCGTGCGCACCGCGCCTTGCACCGTATGCGCGGTGGCTGGCTTGCCGCGCCCGAAGCCGGTGACAAAGTGCCCTCGTGAATGCGCCACCCAGTCGCGGTCCGCGGCTCGTCGGCCGCCGCCTGGGTGTGACGGCGTTGCCCACTAGGCGCCCCTGTCGGCCCCGGCGGACGTGCTTCTGTCCTCGCCGCCTTCCTTTCGGTCGGGGGATCGAGTCTCACGACGTTCCGGGTTGCAGGCTTCGTGCCAGCGCAGCAGCATCTGGCGCGAGCCGACAGGGACTGCAAACGCTCATGTTCACGTGACGCTCCAGCACGCTACGTCAGGCGCGCAAAGTCAGCTGGAGATTTTCGGCGACATGTACGGCAAGCTGCCGCACGGCGCATGGGACGCATTGGCGACGAACTCCATGCAATGATGACGATGTGGTCGGGAACTGCAATCTGCATGAAAATCACTATGCTGACCCGGAAGCCATTTGGCAAGCAGTAGATGTGACGCTTCCCGGGCACCTGAATCCTCCCTTTCATCTGTCACTGTCAGACCGCTTCGGCTCAGGTTCCACGCGTTCAACCAAGGATGCGGAAACCTAATCCAGAAGCGATGTGAACTGCAGCGAGGCCAGGCGCGCGTACATGCCTCCCTCTTCCAGTAACTGGGCGTGCGATCCCTGGGCCACGATCCTTCCGGCATCGAGCACCACGATGCGGTCGGCCGCCTGCACTGTCGCCAGACGATGCGCGATGGTCAGCGTGGTTCGACCGCGGCTGATACGCTGCAGTGCCGCCTGGACCAGGCGCTCACTCTCGGCATCCAGGGCGCTGGTGGCCTCGTCTAGCAGCAGGATTGCCGGGTCCCGCAGGATCGCGCGTGCCAGCGCGATCCGGGCGCGCTGACCGCCGGAAAGCCGCACGCCGCGTTCCCCCAGGTGCGTATCCAGTCCCTCCGGCAGCGCGGCGATGAAGTCCATTGCGTAGGCCGCCTCGGCCGCCGCCCGGATGCCGGCTTCCGACGCTCCCGGCGCACCGTAGGCGATGTTCTCGCGGATGGTGGTCGCGAACAGGACCGGCTGCTGCGGCACCAGCGCGATGCGTTCCCGGAGGGCTGCCGTCTCCACAGCACGAATATCGACACCATCGACACGGATCGAACCGGCGTCGGGATCGTAGAAGCGCAGCAGCAACTGAAACAGGGTCGTCTTGCCGGCTCCGGAAGGTCCGACCAGAGCAACCGAGGCACCTGCGGGGATCTCCAGGTCGATTCCCTGCAGGGCCGGTGGCTTTGGGCGCGTCGGGTAGGCGAACCAGACACCCTCAAAGCGGATTGCCCCTGTGGACGGTTCGGGAAGGTGCGCCGGGTGCCTTGGCGCCGGTGGTCCGGAACGCGTCTGAAGCAGGGCCAGCAGACGCTCGGCCGCGCCGGCCGCGCGCAGCAGTTCGTTGGCGACCTCGCTGAGGGCGGCCACGGAGCCGGCGACCAGCACCGCGTAGAACAGGAACGCCGCAAGCTCGCCTGGCGTGATCCTGCCGTCCAGGACATCGTGTCCCCCGATCCAGAGCACGCCGGTGATCAGCATGAACATCAGGAAGATCACCGACGCCGCCAGCAGTCCCGTGACGGCGGCGCGACGGATGGCCGCACCGAAGGCCGCCTCCACGGCAGCGGCATAACGGACGCGCTCGGCCCGTTCCTGCACGTGGGACTGGACGGTCTGGATGGCGTACAGACTCTCGTCCACGCGCCCGCCCACGGCTGCGACCCGGTCCTGGGTCTCGCGCGAGAGGCGACGTACCCGGCGCCCCAGCGACCAGACCGGCAGCGCGACCACGGGCAGTCCCAGCAGCAGCCACGCCGTGAGCATGGGGCTGGTCAGGAGCATCAGGACGAGTCCGCCCCCGATCAGCAGGAGATTCCGCGCGGCGATGGCCAGCGTGCTGCCCACCACGACCTGGATCAGCGTGGTATCTGCAGTGAGTCGCGAGATCACCTCGCCGGTACGCGTACGCTCGAAAAAGCCGGGATCCATCTCGATGACATTGGCGAAGACCGCCCGCCGCAGATCGGCGACGACGCGCTCACCCAGCCAGGTGACGAGATAGATGCGCAGACCTGCCCCGGCCGCCATTACCGCAACCGCACCCAGCAGGGCCAGCAGGGCTCGATTCAGCGCGGCGGGATCCTGCTCGCTGAGCCCGGCATCCACCAGGAGACGGAGAACGAAACCGAACGCCAGGATGGCGCCGGCGCCGAGAAACAGCGCCAGAACGGCCAGCAGCAGGGTGCGCAGATAGGGCCTGACAAAACCCGCCAGGGGCAGGAGCACACGCAGGTCGTGGCCCGCCGGCCGTTGTGCCGGGCTGTCATCTCGACCGTTCATGGTTGTCCGTGGGACGGGCTGCAGTGTCTCCCATGCTGGCTCCGGCTCGGGGGCGACGGCATCCACGAGGCTGGGAGCGGGATACAAGTCGAGAAAGTGCGGTCGGGCTTCGGTGGCGGGCTGGTCAGGCGGATGCCGATACGTCGCGGCAATCCCATCCGTCTGGATGCGCACCAGCGCGTGGCCGCCCGGCAGGGGCCGCCACGGCTGGTGTCGTCGTCAGTAGGTCAGCATCGGTTCAAGCTTTCCGGCCTGTGCCACCCACTTGGTCACCTGGGCTTCCGACGGCGGCGAGCGAACGAGCTTTTTGGTCGCGTTGATTTCCAGCATGCGCCTGCTGAGGTTCACGGCGTTGCGCCGTCGAAGTTGCTTGACCGTGTTGCAGTTGGCCGCCTCCAGCAACTCGGAGTACTCCTCTCCAACGCCCGAGATGCGCATCAGGTCTGCCATGTTGACCCACTTGAGCAGGCGCACGGCACTGACGCCGCAGCGTTCGGCGATCACTTTCCTTCCTCGCGCCGAAGCACCCTGGGTCAGCAGATCTTTTGTGGTCTTGATCCCTGCCTGAGCCAGCTTTTGAGCCTGCGCCTTGCCGATGCCCTCGATTTCTTCGATCTTGTAGTTCATTTGCACATTCCCCTTTCAAGCACACGCTGTGCATTGCAGAGAATGTGATCAGAACGCGCATTTTGCAACCGTTTCCTCACTGGATCATAGGGGCCGGTCATCGGCGCTCTTCAGCCCCGGTTCCCGACTTTGCCCGGCGATGGGCGCCGCGGGGCACCGTGGAAACGCGGGGATCGAGTCTGGCGGCGTCAAGGAAACGCTGATTCATCGGCGTTTCCCTGCGGCACAGGGAAGTGCCACCAGAAGCGACCAACGCGGTGGTTGATTATGTAACAAGCTGCAAAGCTCAACACGGAGATGGGTTTCCTGATCGACAGCCCCGGGATCGTGCAGTCGCTGGCCCGCTCGCTCGGCGGGCGCGAAGCGAGCACGGTTCGCTCGAGTGGATTGAAACGCGGGCGTCGGGCGAGACCCTGACGCACACCACGGAACCGAACACCAGCGCCCTGGAGCGGGCGATGATTGGCGTCGTGAGCTGGCTGCCCATCGAGTGGATTCTGTAGACCTCGCCCGAACCCCGTTCCGCAGCCGGATCGCACGGCGCCACCGGCGTTGGACTACCGTGTCTCGCGTGGCTCAGGGTCCAGGTCCAGCGCGCTGCCCGGGATCTCCGGAGCGAGCGCCTCGGTCCGCCAGGACGCCGGTTCCCGCCCCAGGCGTCGCCCTTCCGCGGCAAGCGTCTTCATCACCTCTGGATCGAAGAGCCGCTGTGTCTGGGGTGGCAGCTCGAGGTCATGGGGAACGGCGAGATAGAAGAAATCCGCCTGCGTGTCCAGATCCTCCCCGAGCAGCTCGACTCCAAACTGCATGTGCCGAAGCGTCACGCGCATGGCATAGCTGGTCAGTACCTCGATACTCCGTCGCGCGCCGGGCACCCAGGACGACTTGACCAGCTCCGGATCCACGTCGAGAAAGCCGTTCACGATCATCCAGAAGCGGAGCTTCGGCATGGGGGCATCCGGGTTCCGCTCGCGGAACTCCTGGAACACCTGGACGATTTCCTCGCGATCCAGCCCCACGAACGCCCCCTGTGCGACGGCTCCGTCCGCATAGAGTACGCCGTCGATCTCCACCGGGGGGAAGGCGGCCGGGATGGCCGCCGAAGAGAGCATCATGCGGTGTATTTCGGTGGGGTCCTGCGTCTCCAGCGCACGGACCGCCTTCGGACCCACGTCCCAGATCCGGAACCGGCCGAGGTCCAGATCCGTGGATCCCAGCAGAAGCTTGCGATGCTCCGCGTGCGCTGCGGCAATACCGCGAACAGTCGCCAGATCCAGCTCGGAGGCGATGCGATCGGCCAGGGGCTGATTATCGAAGAACGAGGGTTGCCGCGGAAGGAAGAAGAGGAGGCCGCGCAGCGTCGCCAGCTGATCGCTGGCCTCGCGGTACAGCTGGTCGATGCGTCGAATGGAATCATCCGTGCCCAGAAGACTGAATGGCGCGATCAATGCCCCGGTGCTCACCCCCGTGACCAGATCGAATTCCGGGCGCCGAAAGGCCGGATCCTCCACCTCCGACCACCCCTGCAGCACTCCAACACCGAAGGCGCCGAACTGCCCTCCGCTGGAGAGCATCAGAATCTCATAGGTGAACGGTTCGCCCGCCTGGCCCCGTTCCGCCTGTTCGGCATGGCGGTACTCCAGTCGCCGCAACAGCCGCGCGGCAATTGCCTCCCTCTGCGCAAGCGCTTGCTCCTCGTGCCCCGCCAGCCGCTCCGCGAACGCCTGTTGGGACATCGCGCGCGGTGGCGCGCTGCCGCAACCGACGACCGCCAACCCTGCCAGGAAGAGCGCCAGGACAAGAACGGTACGCTTTGCCAACGGCATCCTCGAACTCCCTTGCCGCGACCACGCCCGGGGCAGGGGCCCTGAGTGGAACCGCCCATTCGATCCCCCGGGACTCTCTGCCGGCATTGTCGCGAACGGCTGCTGATGCGCGCGATCGGACACCCCCGCGTCGCGGGCCTCACATGCCCGAACGTGTGTGCACCGGGTCAGCATAAATGGCTCTCGTGTTCGACACCAACGGCTCCCTGTGCCTCTCGGCACTTCCGCTCGACCGGCCGATCATTGGACCCGATATCATGGAGGGCGGACATTGCCGCGGTTACTGCGCGGCTTGCAAACGAGGAAACTCCGCCGGCAATCGGAGTCAAACCAGGCGCAGCTCGACGCGCGACCATCACAGACGGTGGGGGATTGCCACCCCTCTCCTGGCCCGATGCGGAACCTATTATGATCCTCTGTCTCCGGTCAGCATTGGAAGTCTGCGCAAGGCGTCGGCCTGGCCCTGATCCGCGAAAAATGGCCCAACGGGAGGCGTGGACGTGATCAAGATGTACTCGAGAAGGATGCTGCTGCCCTTCGTCGGCGTGGCGCAGATCGCCGAGATGGGCAAGGCGCGGGCCCTGAGCATGGACGGCGACTACTGGTCGATTCAATACATGCTGCCCGCATACCTGTGGGAGCGGGCCGGCCAGCGAGGGGTGGATCCCGGGTCAACCTACACCCGAATCGTCGGTTACAACTATGCCGCGGTCGCCACCGCCCGACAGGGTCAGCTCGAAAGCCATCCGGTGCATCCCGCCCTGGATGCCGACGAAGTGCGCTCCGACGTCAACCGGCTGTTCGAAGCGATCTCTGCTGCGCGGCTGCCTTTCGAGGCGGCGGACCGCTACGAGTACTGGCTTCTGGATTCCCTGGACGAGAAGCCGCTTGCACTGCTGTACACCGGCGTGGCCGAGCAGGAAATGGCAATGACGCCCCCGCGGCCTGAATGGCAGGCCATGCCGGCCTCGGAGCTCAAGATCGAGCCCCCGGAACCCCCTCAGGACGTCTACGTGCCTCCGGTCAACTATCGCCTGGAGAGAATGGTCGCGGAGCGCGCCGGGTCGAAACCGCAGGCGGGCTGGTTCGATCGCGCGGAACCGGACCGCGGCGACTTCCCGCCTTGCCTGATTCGGGAAGACTGGGAAGACGAGCGCGAACAGGTGCTTTGCGACCGCTACCTGCGCAGGCTTGCGCCGCGACTCTTGATGATCCAGGGCCTGCCGGAGCCCTTGCGGAATCAGCTGGAACAATCTGCCTGCGAGCACGTATTCGACGTCGAGCGGTTCCATGCCCTGTATCCGGAAGTGGTTGACGAGCGTCTGCTGACGTCCGCACGCGTCCAGGCCCGGATGCGTCGGGCCAATTCGTAGGACAGGCAGGCCGACGGGCGGAGGGCGGAACGACCGAAGCAACGGGGCCGGGGCGCGCCATGGGTTGGCTGGAAATTGCCTGCCGAAAGCCGTAGTGTCGCGGACTGCCGCCGCATCAGATCGCACCCGAGGCGAGCGGAACCAGCCCGGCGGCCTGCGGGGCCTGATCTGGTTTGTCGCTTCGGAAAGGTTGGCTGGGCAGGGCAGCGGCGTTCCGGACGTGATCGACGGACAAGAAGAACCACCATCATTGGAGGAGCGATGCGACCCGCCCATTTACTGCAAGTGCTCGATCGCGAATTCGCGAGCACCCGCGAGGGCCACCACACGCCGGTGATGCTCTGGGGGCCGCCGGGCGTGGGAAAATCCCAGATGATCGCGGCAGTGGCCGATCGCCATCAGGTGCCGCTGATCGACATCCGGCTCTCGCAGATGGAGCCGTCCGACCTGCGCGGCATCCCGTTCAAGAGCGGTGACATGGTGGAGTGGGCGGTGCCGTCGATGCTGCCCGACGCGGATCGGCAGGGACCTGCGGGGGTGCTGTTCCTGGACGAGATCACCTCCGCCGCCCCGAGCGTGTCCGCCGCCGCCTATCAGCTGATTCTCGACCGCCGTCTCGGCGCCTACGAGGTCCCGGAGGGCTGGGCGATCTTTGCCGCCGGAAACCGTCAGGGCGATCGGGGGGTCACCTACACCATGCCCGCCCCGCTGGCCAACCGTTTCTCGCATTTCGAGGTCGAGCTCAACGTCGACGACTGGGCGGCCTGGGCATACGCGCGCGGCATCGACGACCGCATCATCGCCTTCATCCGCTTCCGGCCCGACCTCCTGTTCGACTTCGATCCCGCCCACAACCCGGTGGCCTTCCCGTCACCGCGGTCCTGGGAATTCGCGCACCGGGCCCTGCGGAAGTTCGAGGCGCACCCGGACCTGCTCAGCGGCAGTCTGCAGGCCTGCGTCGGGCCAGCGGCGGGCATCGAGTTGAACGCCTTCATTGCCCACCTCGACCAGATGCCCGACCTGGACGCGATCGTCCGCGGCGATCCGGTCGCGCCGCCGCAGGAGATCGATCTTCAGTACGCGGTCGCAGCGGCACTGGTGGGGCGCGCGATTCGCGCCCGGGGCACCCCCGAGGCACTGACGATCCAGGGCCGGATCCTGAACTACGCCGGAACCTTCCCGCAGCGCGAGATGGGCATCATGATGGTGACCGACATGCACCGAGCCCTGGGTGACGAGTTGTTCTCGGTTCCGGAGTTTGCGGACTGGTCCCAGCAGGTGGCCGATCTGATGCTCTACAAGGGCTGACGGGCAGGGGCGCGGTCGTGGCGGAGCTGGACGTCGAGAACAAGCTCGCGGCCGCCCGCACGCGCCTGATCATGGACAAGCCCTTCCTCGGAGCCCTGGTCCTGCGCCTCCCCCTCCAGCCGGCGCGGTCCGACTGGTGCCGAACGACGACCAGCGATGCCCGCACGCTCTATTACAACGCCGAGTACGTAGAGCAGCTGTCCCTTGCGGAAACCGAGTTCGTGCTGGCGCAGCAGGCGTTGCACTGCGCGCTGCTGCACTTTGCACGGCGGGGACACCGGATCCGGAACCGGTGGGATCTGGCCTGCGATTTCGCGGTCAATCCGATCCTGATCCATGACGGCCTCACGGCACCTCCCGATACCCTCTACAACGCGGAATTCGAGGGCATGACCGCGGAGGAGATCTACCCGCTTCTGCAAGACGACGAGACCGAGCCCAGCCCCGACGAGAATCTCGAAGACACGCCCGGCGAGCGACAGCGCGGACCGGACGACCCGACGCCGGCACGGGAAGAGCAGCGTCCCGACGGCGAGGACAAGGACAGGGACGAAGACAGGGACGAAGGGGAGGACACGGGCACGGACAGAGACGGGGACGAAGACAGGGACAGGGGCGAATCGAGAGGGCCAGAGTCCGGGACCGAAGAGCAGGCGCAGCCCCGCGAGCGTGAGGATGGGTACCCTCAGGGCGCCCACGAGCCACCGCCGCTCAGTGCCCAGGAACGCGAGACACTGGAGGTGCAGTGGAAACAGCGACTGGCCGGGGCCGCTCAGCAGGCGATGCAGGCGGGCAAGCTCAGCCGCGATCTCGCCCGCCTGGTGGACTATGTGCTGGCGCCCAAGCTGCCCTGGCGCATGCTGCTCGCCCATTACATGACCGCGCAGGCCCGTGACGACTACAGCTACATGCGGCCCTCCTCACGGCGTGGCGAGCCCGCCATCCTCCCCAGTCTGCGCAGCCAGCAGGTGGACGTGGTGATCGCGCTGGACACCAGCGGTTCCATCTCCAGGGAGGAGATGCTGGAGTTTCTATCGGAGATCGATGCGATCAAGGGCCAGATCCGTGCGCGGGTGGTACTGCAGGCCTGTGACGCGCGCCTGAATCCGGACGGCCCCTGGATCTTCGAGGCCTGGGAGCGCCTGGTGATGCCGGAGTCCTTCAAGGGAGGCGGCGGAACCGACTTCCGGCCCGTGTTCGAATGGGCCGGCACCCTCGATCGCGAACCGGACCTGCTGGTCTACTTCACCGATGCGGTGGGGCGGTTCCCCGCCGTGCCGCCGCACTATCCGGTGATCTGGCTGGTGAAGGGCAAGGCGACGGTACCCTGGGGCCAGCGCATCCAGCTGAACTGACGCCGATGCCCATCAAAATGAAGCAATCCAGGGCCGCGTGGAAAAAGGCCCCTGTAGCGACTAGCCTTGAGGAGCACTGACCCCGCCCCGCGATCTCTCCGGTATTCGGGAACGGCCTGCGGTCGAAACGGGGGGAGGGGAGTTGAGGACTGGCCAGTAGGCCAGCTGCAGCAGCAGCGATCCGGCGGGCGAAGGCCGCTGCGGGTGGGAGGAGGCCTTCCACGCTGTTCGGGAAAGGCGGGACCTTTGCGGTTATCAGGGCGTTATCTGGCAAACGAAGATCGATGGAGATATCGATGAGGCTAATCAAGTCCGCCATGTATGTTGCTTTGGCTCTTCTGGTTTCTCATGCGGCAGCGCTTGCCAGTCCGCCAGACGACTCGAGGGCGCTCGAGGGTGTCGAAACCGGTCGGGTCATCTTCGACCTCAATAACGACAGCCCGGAGGCGCTGGCCCTGTATCTGCAGGTCATCCAGGAAACCTACGAGGACCTGCGCGACCAGGGGGTGGAACCCGATATCATTCTTGCATTCAGGGGGCAGGCCGTCACGATGGTCTCGCGGGACCGGGAACGCTTCGAGCTCACGGAATTCGACCATCTCGATCGCATCGAGGCCCTGGTCGGCGAATTCCGGGACCAGGGCATTCGGATGGAGTCATGCGGGGTGGCCACACGGCTGTTCGGCGTGGATCATGGAGACCTGCTGCCGGGAATCACGCCTGTCCGGAATACCTTTGTATCGCTGACCGGCTACCAGGCCCAGGGATACGCGGTGATCCCGATCTACTGACCGGCACCCAGCCTGACGGGTATCGACGAGCCCGCTGCCGTCGCATGCGCAAGGTCCACGGGCGCTCGCGCGGTGCCGGCGGCGACGTTGATTTTTTTTCGAGTCATAAGGAGAGAGTCATGACAATTAATGCCGAGCTGGTTCCGATCATTTCCCTGGTTGCGGGCATCGCGATTCTGATCGTGCCGAGGCTGCTCAACTACATCGTCGCCATTTACCTGATCGTGATCGGCGTGGTCGGGCTATTCAACCTGTAGCGGATCACGCGCTCCGGTCCCTGCGAGCGGCCATCGAAAAGGACCCGCCACGCGGCCGTGACGTGTCCGCGCCCATCTGCAGGGCGTGCGATCACCCGAACCGGCGTCGGAAGGACCGGACAACCTGCGCGAGATCCTCGGGAAGCAACGCCTCGACCGGTTCCCTGATGCGGTCGGGCACGCCTCCGTGAAAGGCTTCCGCAATCCCGCCGGCGATGCAGGCCATGGTGTCGCTGTCGCCGCCAAGGGATACGGCGTTCCGGATCGCGTCTTCGACGGAGTCGGACTCGAGGAAGGCGATGATCGCCTCGGGCACGGAACCCTGGCAGGAGACATCGAAGCCGTAGTCAGGGCGGATCTCGTCGACGCTGCGCTCCAGGTCGTAGTCGAACCCGCGCACCAGTCGGTCGCGGATCGCGGGCTTGCCGTGCCCGGTGCGCGCGAGGAATACCGCAAGCGCCGTGGCCTGGGCGCCGCGAATCCCCTCGGGATGGTCGTGCGTGATCGCGGCCGACAGGCGCGCCTGTTCGAGCACCTCCTCTTCGGAACCGAAGGCGAGGCCAACCGGGCTCACCCGCATCGCCGAGCCGTTGCCCCAGCTGCCGTAGGGTCCGGCGCCGTCGATGTGCAGCCAGCGCCGGAAGGAACCGCCGTACCCCGCATCGGGGTAGCGGCGGCCGAACTCGCGCACGGCGTCGGCGTAGGGCCGTCCCGACAGGATCGCGTCGGCGACGGCCACCGTCAGCACGGTATCGTCCGTGAAGCGCGAACCGCGCCGGAACAGGGGGAAGGCCTTGGTCTTGATCGGGCTGGCCTCGTAGACGGAACCCACGATGTCACCGGCAATCGCGCCGAGCACTTCCATCTCCTTTCTGCGGGAAACCCGCGGACAGGATAACCCGGCGGGCAGGAATGGGAACGCCTAGTAGGCGTAGGGTGGGCCAAGCGCAGCGGGCCCACCATCCTGGCCGTGGTGCTCTGTGGTGGGCACACTTCGTTTTGCCCCCCCTACGCTGCTTCGAGGGCGTCGAAAGGCCATGTAGGTCAGCGCGAGGATCGTCCGGAGCACCCCCGCTTCGCGAGAAAGGACCGGACCAGGTCGGCCAGCACGGGTTGGCCCGGCTCCGCGAATTCGTAGCGAGCGCGCACGACCGGCTTGTCGATGTCGATCAGCATCGCCAGGTCGCAGGGTGTGGCGGCGACCACCATATCGGCCGATGTCGCGTTGATGGTCGCGCGCAGGGCCTGCAGCTGCGACGCGTGGTAGCCGACCGCCGGCAGCACCGGTCCGATGTGCGGATAGCGCGCATAGACCGCAGCGACCTCGCCGGCGGCCACCGGTCGGGGGTCCACGATGGTCGCCCCCGCCCCCCTGGCGGCGACCAACCCCGCGCCGTGGGGCATGCCGCCGTGGGTCAGCGTCGGACCGTCCTCCACGACCACAACCCGCTTGCCGGCCACCCGGTCGCGACCATCCAGGCGCACCGGCGATGCGCCACGGACGATCTGCGCGCGCGCGTTGGCGTTGCGCACGGACTCCGTCACCGCCTCGATGCTGCTCTCGGAGGCGGCGTCGCACTTCGCGACCAGCACGATGTCGGCCATGCGCAACACGGTTTCTCCGGGGTGGTGGGTCGTCTCCTGTCCGGGCCGCAGCGGGTCCACCAGCACGATGTGCAGATCGGGCCGTACAAACGGGAAGTCGTTGTTGCCTCCGTCCCAGAGGATCACGTCGCATTCCGCGGCGGCGGCCGGGACGATCCGCAGGTAGTCGACTCCGGCGTAGACCACGTTCCCGAGGGCGAGGTGAGGCTCGTATTCCTCCCTCTCCTCGACGGTACAGCCGGCGGCGTCCAGATCGGCCCGGTCGGCAAAGCGCTGCACCGCCTGCCGCTCGAGGTCGCCATACGGCATCGGGTGACGGATCACTGCGGCCCGGAGACCCTGTTCCTTCAGCAGCCCGGACAGCCAGCGCGTCACCTGCGACTTGCCGCAGCCGGTGCGCACCGCACTGGTCGCGATCGCGGGGACGCCCGCATCGAGCATTGTCCGGTTCGGACCGAGCAGCAGGAAGTCGGCGCCAGTCGCGAGGGCGATCGACCCCTGGTGCATCACGTGCTCGTGGCCGACGTCGCTGTACGCGAACACCACCTGGTCGATCCGCTCAGCGCGGCAGAGATCCTCCAGCTCGTCCTCGGGCAGGATCGGGATCCCCTCCGGATAGTGCGGCCCGGCGAGGGCGGAAGGATACGGCCGACCCGCGATCTCCGGAATCTGCGTCGCGGTGAACGCGACGACCTCGGTGTCCGGGTCATCGCGGTAGACCATGTTGAAATTGTGAAAGTCGCGACCGGCCGCCCCCATGATGAGGACGCGGGTCCGCGTGCCAGGTCGCCGCATCAGTTCCTCCTGCATTCCGGATCGGTCCGCTTCATTCCGACCGCCGTTGTGCTGGTGACGGCATGGACGATGGTGCCACCATCATGGACCCGGCCCGCGGCCTGTCGCCAGCATCCGCGCCGGTCAACGCCTCACGGGCAGAACCTGGATCAGGCCCGCCACCGCGATCAGGGTCCCGCCAAAGGCGGCGGCGTAGGCGAGCAGGGACAGCACGAGGCCGGGCTCGATCGCGCGGCTGACCTGCGCCAGCAGCCCTGCGAGGCCCAGCAGCATGGTGGCGAGACCGATCAGCAGCAGGCGCACGCCGGCGACCCTGTCACCGATAGAGCCAGCAGGCCGTCATGTGACCCGTCCGGGGTTCGAAGTCCGGCGGATCCTGGCGGTCGCAGGTACCCGCGATCATCCGGTTGCAGCGCGGATGAAAGCGGCAGCCGTCCGGCGGCTTCAGCAGGCTTGGCGGTTCACCCGGGGGCACCTCGCGCTGGTGGCGCGCATTGTCCGGATCGGGATCGGAGATGGCCGCGAGCAGGGCCTGGGTGTAGGGGTGCTGCGGGTGGTTCAGGAGTTCGTTCACCTCCGCCTGCTCCACGATCCGGCCGGCGTACATCACGAAGATCCGCTCCGCGAAGTGCCGTACGGTAGAGAGATCGTGGGTGATGAAGGCCAGCGTCAGGCCGTGCTCTCTCTGAATGCTCCGGAGGAGCTGCAGGATCTCCACGCGCACCGAGGCATCCAGCATGGACACCGGCTCGTCGGCGATGATCAGCTTCGGGCGCAGGATCAGCGCGCGCGCGATCACGACCCGCTGCTGCTGCCCGCCGCTGAGCATGTGGGGGAACTTGGACAGGAAATCCGCCGCCGGCGACAGCCGGACCTCCTCGAGTGCCTCCTGCGCCCGCTGCTCGCGCTCCGCCCGGTTGCGCACGCCATGCACGATCAGGGGTTCGTGGAGGATGCGCCGCACGTCCATGAAGGGCGGCAGTGCGCCATAGGGGTCCTGCTGCACGAAGCCGACCCGGGCGAGATAGGCCTTGCGTTCCGCGCTGTTCAGCATTCCGAGGGGGCGGCCCTCGAAGACCACCTCGCCGCGGGTCGGCTGGTGCAGGCCGAGCAGCGTGCGGGCCAGCGAGCTCTTGCCGCAGCCGCTCTCGCCGACGAAGGCCACCGACTCGCCGGCCTGCAGGTCGAAGTTCACGCCGTCCACGGCGCGCACCGAACCCACCCGCAGGAAACCCCACTGGCGCAGCTCGAACCAGGTGTGCAGATCGCGGGCGGAGAGCACCGGCCCGGCCGCGGAGCCCCGCATATCCCTGGCCGGCGCGTTCATGTGCCCGACTCCTGCGCATGCAGCCAGCAGCGCACGGTTCGGCGCTCGCCGATGCGGAAGGTCTCCGGATCACGGTCGCAGCGATCGAAGCGGGACGGGCAGCGCTCGGCGAACCGGCAGCCCCCGGGGGGATCCAGGAGGTTCGGGGGCTGGCCGGGTATGTGGACCGGTGTCTCCTCCTGGTGCAGGCGCGGCACGCTGGCCATCAGCAACTTCGAATAGGGATGGGCCGGGTCCCGGAAGAAGTCCCTCGCGTCCGAAAATTCCACCAGCTGCCCCGCGTACATCAGCGCGACCCGCTCCGCGATCTCGCTGGAGGTCGAGACGTCGTGGGTGATCAGGATGAAGCTGGTCCCGAGTTCCTGCTTGATGCGCTTCAGCGCGTTCATGATGCTGGCCTGGGTGAGCACGTCGAGCGCGGAGGTGGGCTCGTCCATGATCACCAGGTCCGGTTCGGTGACCAGGGCCATCGCGAGCACCGCGCGCTGGCGCATTCCGCCCGAGAGTTCGAAGGGGTAGCGTTGCAGGAAGTCGGCGGAGATGCCGACCATCCCGAAGACCTCGGCGGTTCGCGCGCGCGCCCGCCGCGCGGACCAGCCCCGATGCACCCGCAAGGGTTCCGCCACCTGCTCCCCCACCCGGATCACCGGGTTCAGCGCGTTCATGGCCGCCTGCATCACCATCGAGAGCCGCACCCATCGCACCTCGCGCCGGAACCGCTCTTCCGGGTAACCCATCGTCTCGACGCCATCCACCAGTACCCGGCCGGAGAAGTGCTGCACGTTGCGCGGCAGCAGGCGCATCAGCGCCTTCGCGAGTGTGCTCTTGCCGCAGCCGGACTCGCCGAGCACCACCAGCGCCTCGTTGCGCCGGACATCGAGGCTCACCCCGTCCAGGGCCCGGACCACGCCGCTCCCGCTGCGGTAGTGCAGCCGCAGGTCCTCGACGCGCAGCAGGGGTTCGCCGGCCATCGTCTACATCGTCCTCAGGCGGGGGTTGAAGATGCGGTCGAGCGCGAACCCCAGCATCGCGAAGCCGAGGCCGGTCAGCATCAGCAGGGCCGCCGGTGACAGCACCCAGTAGTAGAAACCGTGGTACAGCGCGCTCTGGGTCTGCGCGTCGTTCATCACCTTGCCCCAGGTCGGCAGCACCGGGTCGCCGAGCCCGAGCAGCGCGAGCGAGGCCTCCAGGAAGACGAAGGTGGGAATCAGGGTGACGAAGGTCGGAATCAGCACCGGCAGGATCCGCGGGATCATGTAGCGCAGGATGATGCGGGCGTTGCCGGCCCCATAGGCCCTCGCGGCCTCGATGTAGGGCGATTCCCGGATCGGGAGCAGCATCGCGCGGTACATCTTGATCCCCGCGCTGAAGATGCCGAGCGCGATCACCACGCCAAGCATCACCCAGATGCTGGTGGAGTACAGCGTGCCGACCATCACCAGGATGGGCAGCATCGGCAGGATGATGTTGACCTCGGTGAGCCGCTGGATCACCGCGTCGACCCAGCCCCCGTACCAGACCCCGGCGGCCGCGATCACCAGGGTCGTCACCGTGGTGCCGACCGCCGCAATCAGGCCGAAGGCCAGCGCCACCGGGATCCCCCAGAGCAGGGCCACCATCAGGTCGCGGCGCTGATGGTCGGTGCCGGCAAGCCCGTGGACCCTTCCGTACACAACGAGGTCCGCGCCGATCCGCGCGTCCTCCTCGAAGGTGATCGCGTCCAGCACGAGCCGGTAGCGCCCGTCCAGGACCTCCGGCGGTCCGTCGTCCCCCGGCGCTGCAAACAGCCCGACATGGGGCACGCGCCCCAGCCGGCGTTCCAGTTCCCAGTCCTGCGAGATGGACACGCGCTCCTCGCGGGCGGGGCGGCGGCCCCCGAGGTTCAGTTGCCGACCGTCCGGAGTCTCCCAGGTCAGCCGCACGAAGGGCTCGCGCTCCGCGTGGCTCGAGGTCAGAAAGAGGTTGAGCTCGCTGGGGAAGCCGCCGTAGTCGAAGTCGAATTCCAGCGGAATCCGTAGCCGCTTGCCTCCGACGAAGGGTTCCTCCGTGATCGGCGCATCGTCGCTGGAGACGATGATGGTCTGCGGCAGGTTGTTGCCGGCGATCCGGTCGACCCAGGCCGGGCGTGCATTCACCGGGTGCATGCGCCAGGTTTCGCCGCCGCGCCACAGTTCCAGCGCCTGACCGTAGGGAATGGTCACCACGGTGAAGACGGCCGTGCCGACCAGGGCGAGGATGATCGCGAGACCCACCAGCGCGGACGGGTACCGGCCGATCCGGCGCAGGCCCTCGAGCAGCGGTCTCATGCGCGACCTCCCGGTTGCGTGCGTCGTGTCCGCATCAGCCGGTCCCCACGCGCACGCGCGGATCGAGCAGCGCGTAGAGGATGTCGAGCAGGAAGACCGTGATCGCCAGCAGGTAGGCGAAGATCACCACCGTGCCGATGATCACCGGCGTGTCCCGGTGTCCGATGGCCTGGAACAGCAGGGTGCCCAGCCCCGGCCAGTTGAAGACCTGTTCAAGGATGATCGCACCACTCCAGAGACCGATCAGCATCAGCGCGAAACTGGTGATGATCGGTGAAAGTGTCGGGCGCAGCACGTAGCGGCGCTCGATCAGGCGCGACGGCAGGCCCTTGGCCCGGGCCATCTCGACGTAGTCCTCGCTCGAGTGGATGAGGAAGAAGGTCCGCCAGGAGTAGATCGAGATGAAGATCGTCGAGATGAACATCGCGGTGACCGGCAGCAGCATGTGCCGGAGCAGGCTGGCCGCGTAGGCAAGCGTGCCCTCCGGTGGTGGCACGTCCACCATGCCGCCGGCCGGCAGTATCGGGATCACGAAGGCGAACAGCAGGATCAGGAAGATCCCGTAGAACCATCCGGGTGCGGCCGAACTCGGGGCCAGTGCGATGACGCTGCGGTCGAGCGCGCTGCCGTAGCGCCGCGACAGCCCCAGCGCGATGAAGACCGAGGCGAAGAAGACCAGCAGGTTCGCGGTGCCGAACAGCAGCAGCGTGGCCGGCAGGCGCTCCACGATGATCCAGTAAACCTCACGGGCACCCCGGTCACTGTGCATGTGCTCGGACCGTCCCAGGTCCAGCCGGATTGCCTGCTGCAGGTAGTCCACGCTGCGCACGATGAAGGGCTGGTCCAGGCGCAGGCGCTCCACCTCGAGCTGCACCTGCCGCTGGATCAGCTCGTTGCGCTCCTGCGGGCTGAGGTCGAAGAAGGCGGGGTCCGCGCGCACCTGCTCCGCGATGGTGCTCTGGATCTGCACCATCCGCAGCTCGTCCACCTGGCCGCCCATGTTGGCGATCAGGATGGTCAGGTAGACCCCGACCAGTACGGTCAGGAACAGTGCGGCCAGGCGCTTCGCGGTGAAGACGCTCAGACGGCGCAGATCACGCAGGAAGCCGCGTGCGGGGGCCGTGATGGCGCCGTCGCGGGCGGTCACCCGCCGTCTCCCGATGGCCCGGGCGTCTCGGCTGCCGGCACGGTCGCGAAGACCTGCGAGGCGAAGGAGGGGAGGGCGACCAGCCGCGAGATCACCGCGATCTCGAGGCTGTTCGCGCCGCTGCCGAGCGCCTCCAGGTCCTCCGGTTCGAGGCGCAGTCGCCAGGTCGCGTTTCCGGGGGCTGCCAGGGTGCCCTTGCGCGCCAGGCTGCCGCTACCGTCGAACAGCAGGTACTGCACGCTCTCGATCGCGTCCTCCGGGTACGGCTCGCCCTGGAAGGTCACGCGCAGCGTGAACTCGGCGGGTTGGCCGGAGGTGACCACCATCGGCCCGTCCAGCTCCACCTCGGGGATCGCCGGCTCGGTGAAACGCAGCCACTTGTCGGCCGGGTCCGGGAAGCCCTCGAAGCGGCGCAGGACGAGGGCCCGCTCGAGCGGATGCACAGAGTGCAGGTAGAACGGTCCGTCCCCGACCCAGTAGTGTCCGCGCTGGTCGCGCCATTCGGCGAGCGCGCGGAAGCGACGGGTGGGCTCGCCCGGTTCGATGAAGTCCGCGAGGGTCTCCCGGAACGGCAGGAAATCGTCGGCGAGGGCGGCGTCGCGATGCCGGTCCAGGATTGCCAGGCTCGGGCCGGCGACCAGGCTCATCCAGGTCACTCCCATCCGGTCCGCCTTGTTCGAGGAGAAGGCGAGGTCGCCGGCGGCCTCGGCGCGTACGCCGAGGGCCAGGGTATGCCACGGAGAGACCGACGGGGTGCGGGCGGCCACGATGGTCTCCGCGTCGGGATAGATCTGGTCGCTGTAGATCTCGATGACAAGGGGATCCCTGGAGACAATGCGCCAGCCGCGAAAGTGGCGCTGGAAGACCTCGAAGGTTGGTGCGTGGCTGGCGTCGAACAGCGGGCTGTCTTCGTCACCGCGCTCGAAGGTCAGGATCCACGGCAGCACCATGTCCGCCAGGGAGAGCGGCGAGCCGTCGTGCCAGTGGCGGTCCAGGTATCCCGCCTCGTAGTGTACGCGCGTCCGGGTCCTGGCGGTGATCCCCTCGGGATGGCGTTCACCGACGGTGACGAAGCGCCCGGCCTCGACATCCCAGTCGATCCAGGCGTCCGGGGGAACGTCGACTTCGGGGACGGTCTCGAGGGTGAGCCAGTCGTGACTGCGGATCACCGGCACCCCTTCCTGCACCGTGACCTCCGCGCGCTCGATGCGCTGCGGCCAGTAGAGGCCGGTAAACGGATCCGGCACCAGCTCGACGTCCGCGAGCGCGCGGATCATCATGGTGTCGAAGATCCAGTTGCTGCCGGCGACCGGGTTCCACGGCTCCGTGAGCAGGCTCGGCACCGCGAAGACGACGGAGCCGCCAATGCGGTCCCGGAAGCGGATGGTGTAGGGCCAAAGCCGCGAGCCGGAGATCCCGCCCGCCAGATCGGCGGCAAGTTCGACCTCGCGGGAATGGGGGAACACGTTGAGCTGATCGACGACCCAGATGCGGACCGAATCGGCCATGGCCAGTTCCAGCGCGCGCGTCATCAGTGACTGGCGTTCCTCCCAGTCCTCATAGTCCCTGCGCTGCAGCCGGTCGGCGATGTCGTCGAATTCGGGATCGGGCGTGTAGATCTGCCAGAGCGGCTCCGGACGTCCGCGCGGCGTGTAGTAATAACTGAAGTTTTCGGCCAGATCGCGGTTGATCACCGTGGAGACCCAGCCGCCGGTGTAGAGATGCCACTGGCCGGCGTTCGGGTCGCCCGCGATCCAGATGCGCGAGGCCTCTTCAGCCGTGCGATACAGTCGCTCGACCTCGAAGCCGAGGTCCTCCATCAGGTTCGCGACATAGTCGCCCACCCGCTTGCGCGCGTCCTCGGTGCGGATCAGCACGCTGACCCGCACCGGCTCGCCCTGGTAACGCCACTCGCCGTCCTCGCGGCTGGCGCCGAGCTGTTCCATCTCCCGTCCGATCACGCGGGCCGCGCGCTCCGGGTCATGCTGGTAGCGCAGTTCCAGCGCCCGGGCGACATCGGCGAGCCGCGCGTAGTCCGGGAACACGGTATTCAGGGGCAGATAGCGCGGCACCGCCAGCCCGCCGTAGAGCTCCTCCGCCACGTAGCGGCGGTTGATCAGCCAGTTCAGTGCCTCCCGGATCGCGCTGACATGGAAGGGATTGAGTTCGCCGGTAGCCAGATGGGGGCCGGCGGGATTCACAGTCAGTTCCATCGAGGAGCCGTAGGCGAGGGCGTAGGTCGCGCGCTCGGAATCGCGCAGCCGCTGGAATACCGTGGTGTTGCTCACCCCCTGCCCGAAGAGATGATGGGTACCGCTCTCGATCAGTCCGGTCACCTTGCCGACATCGGATTCCTGCGTGAACACGATCTGATCGACCAGTGCCCCGGTCCGTTCGGCGGGATCGCCGATGGTGCCCCGGTCGTCGATCCGGCCGGAGGGCTGTTCCGGGGCCGTGTTCTCGGGCCAAAGGAAGATGATGCCGAGGATACCCGTCAGGAGAAGAGCGGTGACAACGAGTCCGGTCTTGCTGGTCATCTCGGGGAGGGAACCCCTGTGGCGGGCGTGTCGGAGACACGATAGGCAAACGGTGCATGCCGTGACAAGGTGTGCCCGGATGGCCGGTGCGGAGAATGGTGGCCCGTGCCCACGCGATCGCGAGGCAGGGGCGGCCGCCCGGGTCGGGTATCCAGGATGGATTCCTTATGGGTCGCCAAGACGCTGCGCTCCTCGCGATGACGTTGCCGGCGTGTCCTTGGAGAGGCCGGCCGGTGCATGGTTCCGGGGGTGTTCCTCAGCCCGCGGCCAGTTCCTTCTCGAGTTTCGCCCAGGTATCGCGCAGGGTCACGGCACGGTTGAACACGGGCCCACCGGGGCGGCTGTCGCGATCGGGAACGAAATAGCCCAGCCGCTCGAACTGGAAGAAGTCCCCCGCCGCGGCTTCGGCCAGCGCGGGTTCGACGCGGACACCGTCGAGGATCTGCAGCGAGTCCGGGTTCAGGTGTTCGATGAAATCCCGTTCCCGATCGCCGGCCGGGTGAGGCACGTTGAACAGCCGGTCGTAAAGTCGGACCTCGGCCGGGACCGCGTGTTCGGCCGAGACCCAGTGAATCGTTCCCTTCACCTTGCGATCCGCGCGCGGCCCGCCGGTGCGCGAGTCCGGATCCAGACTGCAGCGCAGTTCGATCACCTCACCCGCCGCGTCCTTGACCACCTCGTCGCAGCGGATGATGAAGGCGTTGCGCAACCGCACCTCCCCGCCGGGCTTCAGCCGGAAGAACTTCCTCGGCGCCTCCTCCCTGAAGTCATCCTGCTCGATGACGATCTCGCGTGTCATCGGCACGCGCCGGGTGCCCATTCCCGGGTCCTGCGGATGGTTGGCGGCCTCGAACCACTCGGTCTCCCCGTCCGGAAAGTTGGTCAGCACCACGCGCAGCGGACGCAGCACCGCCATGCGCCGCGGCGCGCGGGCATTGAGATCGTCGCGCAGCTGCCGTTCCAGCACGCCGTAGGGGATGATCCCCTCGGACTTGGTCACCCCGATCTCGTTGCAGAAGTTGCGGACCGACGCGGGCGTGAAGCCGCGCCGGCGCAGCCCGGCCAGCGTCGGCATGCGCGGGTCGTCCCATCCGGCGACGTGCCCCTCGCCGACCAGCCGGGTCAGGCGGCGCTTCGAGAGCACCGTGAAGTCGATGTTCAGCTTCGCGAACTCGATCTGCACCGGACGCGAGGGCACGGGCAGGTGCTCGATCAGCCAGTCGTACAGCGGGCGGTGATCCTCGAATTCCATCGTGCACAGCGAGTGCGTGATGTGCTCGATCGCGTCGCTCTGGCCGTGGGCGAAGTCGTAGGTGGGGTAGATCAGCCACTCGTCGCCGGTGCGGTGATGATGCTGGCGGCGGATCCGATAGAGCACCGGATCGCGCAGGTTGATGTTCGGCGAGGCCATGTCGATCTTCGCGCGCAGCACATAGGCGCCGTCGGGAAATTCGCCGGCACGCATGCGTTCGAAGAGATCACGATTCTCGGCCGCCGGACGATCGCGGTCCGGGCTGTCGACGCCTGCTTCGGTCAGTGTGCCACGCTGCGCGCGGATGGTGTCGGCGTCCTGGCCGTCAACGTAGGCGAGGCCGTGATCGATCAGGTGCAGCGCGTATTCGTACAGGGTCTCGAAGTAGTCGGAGGCGTAGCGCTCGTGCTCCCATGCGTAGCCGAGCCAGCGCACGTCCTCCCTGATGGAGTCGATGAAGCGCTGTTCCTCCCGGGCCGGGTTGGTGTCGTCGAAGCGCAGGTTGGTGTAGCCCCCGAACGCCGCAGCCACCGAGAAATTCAGCACGATGGATTTCGCGTGCCCGATGTGCAGGTAGCCGTTCGGCTCCGGCGGGAAGCGCGTGATCACCCGATCGCACTGGCCGGCCTCGACCTCCGCGCGGATGCGGGAGAGGATGAAGTGCGCTGGTGCGGTGGTCGAATCCGATTCGGTCATCTGTTTGCGGGCCCCGGGAAATAGCCGCTGATTGTATCGGGGGCGGGGAACCGGGACCAGACTGGGCCGCGAGCCGGGGATCCCGGCGAGGGGATCCGTGCCGGTCCGTCACCGTGGCGGGGTTGCGTTGCGCGGTCCGTGGTGGACGGCCGGACCGATGCCGCCCCGGGCGTGGGGAGGGCCGGCGCCCCGGCTTCGAGCCCTCAGCCGGAGACCGGCTGATCGCGGAAGTCGGCGCAGGCCAGCGCCAGCCGCGCGAGGTGGGACGCGCTCTTCGCACCCATCTTCTGCATCAGGTTGCCGCGGTGGATCTCGACGGTGCGTACGCTCACGTCGAGATCCCGGGCGATCAGCTTGTTCGGCTTGCCGTCCAGCAGGGCCTCCAGCACCTGGCGCTCACGCGGGGTGAGGGTCGCGAGGCGCTCCTCCACCTGCGCCATCTCCGCGGCGCCCGCGCGTTGGTCCTCATCGGTGACGAGGGCATGGCGTACGGCCTCGATCAGGGAGTCGTCGTGGAACGGCTTTTCCAGGAAGTCCAGCGCGCCCTCGTTGACCGCCCTGACCGCCATCGGGATGTCGCCGTGCCCGGTGATGAAGATGACCGGCATCCGGATCCCGCGCCGGCGCAACTCGCGCTGCAGACTCAGGCCGTCCATGTCCGGCAGGCGGACATCGAGCACCGCGCAGCCGGGCGTCCTTTCGTCCACGGTGCCGAGCAGTCCGTTGGCATCCTCGAACGCGCTGACGCGGAAATCCTCCGTCTTCAGCAACAGGCTGACGGCGGAGCGTACGTCCGGATCGTCGTCGACCAGATAGACCTGCGGGTGTCTAGCTGCGGGCATGGGGAACCTCCAGGGGCAGCGTGAAACGGAACCGGGCACCGCCGTCCTTCAGGTTGGTCGCGGTGAGCTGACCGCCATGGGCCTCCACCAGTGAACGGCTGATCGACAGTCCCAGTCCCATGCCGCCCGATTTCCAGGTGGCGAAGGGATCGAAAAGGGTGGCGAAACGCTCTTGCGGGATGCCCGGCCCGTCGTCGGTCACCGTGATCTCCAGTGCGGTCCCGAGGTCGCGTGCAGAGATCCGGATCGTTCCGTCCAGGCGGGTTTCGATTGCCTCCATCGCATTGCGCAGCAGGTTCACCAGCACCTGCTCGATCTGGACGGGTGCGACCACGACCCGGGGCAGGCTACCAGCAACGTCGATGTCGATATTCACGCGCCAGCGCTTCAATTCGGGGTGGAGCAAGTCCAGCACGGGTGTGATCAGATCGCGTGGTGCGATCGCGACCTCCCGGGGGGCTGCGCTGGAGGCAAAGGCGCGCATCCGGCGTATCGTCTCCGCGGCACGATGAGCGTTCGAATCGAGCTGCACCAGTGCGTCGCGCAGATCGTCGAGCCGCTCGCGTTCGAGAAGCCGACGGCTCGCGCTGGCATAGCTCGTCAGGGCACACAATGGCTGGTTGAGTTCATGGGCCAGGCTCGCCGAGAGTTCGCCGAGTGTGCTCAGGCGCCCGGCGCGTGCCAGGTCATCCAGGTGCCGGCGCCCACGGGCCTCCGCCGCCTCGCGCTCGTTGCGCAGCGCCGCAAGCACCAGTCCCGTCAGGACCAGCAGTGCCAGCTGCGCGTTCAGCGACAGCAGACTCTGCTCGAGGCCCGCCTCGGCAAAGGGTCCGAGACCCCAACCGGTGCCGGACAGCGCGATCGCGCCGACGATCAGCATCAGCGCGGTCGTGATCTGGATCGGGCAACGCAGTGCCGCGAGCATCACCAGGGGAAAGACGGCATAGGAGAGAGGCATCGCCAGCCCGGTCTCCAGCGCGCCCGAGTAGACCAGAGCCGACACCCCGAGCAGGCTTGCCGCCAGCAGCACGATCATCGGAAGGCCCGAGTCGAAGTGACGCCCGCCGGCGGCGAGCCAGGCGATCAACGCCGGTGTCACGAGTAGCAAACCCATCAGGTCGGCCACCCAGCAAAGCCACCAGGTGTCGGAGAAGCTGAGTTCCTCGACGCTGACGGCCATTGCCCACGCGCCGGCGGTGGCCGCCAGCCCCGATGCGGCCAGGGCGCCGACCAGCAGCAGCAACAGCACATCGCGCAGGCTCTCGAAGCGCGGCGAGAAGCCGAATCGCCGCAGGGCCCAGGCGCCGAGACCGACGCCGGCCATGGTCGCGACCACGACACCGATGGACTCCGACAGGGGTAC